>NZ_JAUSNF010000003.1 GCF_030646255.1 Candidatus Burarchaeum sp.
AAATTTAAAACCAAGAGAACGAATCCGAGAATTAAAGAACCAGATATCCCTAAGTTGTAATTTTTAACAGAAGACCAACCCGCATATAATGATACAACGGTCAAGCCCCATAATAAAAACATCGGGAACCAACTACTTGTAATGTGGAAATGCCGGAGGTTTATCAAGGTGATAAATATTAGTATCAAAAAAATGATAGAAACCAGCGGCTTTTGAACTGCATGCCAATAAACCCTATAACCTCGCTCGCTTGGCATTCCTTCCTTCTGTTTTGCCATCCTACCACCCGATAGACCGGGGGTTGACCAATTATTAATACTTTATGATTTATGAGTTCACTCACAAGTTTACGTGTATGGACTTAGCAAGTGATGTGCTAAAAACGTCCGTTTTTAGTTGCCTGGGTTCAGATCCCTAAATAGGCGTTGAACCCCTTCAATTTTTTGGCTATCGACGGCAAATCCTTTAAACAGTTACTCAGAAAAGGAAGCCAGGTGGAGGAGTTGAACCCCCTTATCCCCGTTTCTACGTTTTCTTTTGCCCTCACGCATTCCCTACGACACGCTTTCCCTACTAGGGAAAGGTGCCCCTTTCTCCAGCGGGAGAAAGTGGGGGAATGGTGCGCCTTTCCGCGAAGCGGAAAGTGCGGGGGTTTTTCTTTCGCAAAGAAAAGCGCCACTGCAGCGGGGCACATGGCCGTTCTGTCAACCTGGCAGCAAAGGGACCAAGGTCCCATTTTCTGTCTCGAGACAGAAAAGGGGCGCAATTCCGCGAAGCGGAATAGCCGTCCTTTGCCCAACCTCCTTTCTTTAACGTGAGCCGAACTTTTATATGTTCGCTCGCTACGCTGGAGCTGAAAAAATAAAAATGGCTTGCAGGCATTGGCCTTACTTATGTCCGCCGAGGCCCCTCTTTCTGTGAGTCGCGCCAGCCTCAGAGGTTCCGGGTGCCGTTTGCTCGACATGCGTGTGCGGCTTGTCGGCAACCGCTTCTCTTGCCTCTTTGGCCGCCAATTCGTCAAGGCGGGCCTTCACACGGATGCCACAGGGGCTTTCAATCCACATCTTATCAAGCGCAGCACGTCCCTCCTTATTTTGAATGCGCGGGTTTGCGTTGGCATCCAATAGTGCCTCTACGGCGCCTTCATGGCCCCTGTCACAAGCACGAATAAGTGCAGTATTTCCCTTAGTGTCTTGCTGGTCCACCTGCGCTCCCATGGAGATGATTGCCTTTACAAGGCCTGTATTTTTGGTATTGCCACTATCACACGTTCTGATCAATAAGGTTCTTCCACTATTGTCCTGGGCATTGATGTCCGCGCCCCTTTCTTTAAAAAGTTTCACTATGGGCACTCGTTCATCTCCTCCTCCCCACCTTTCTGCATCCATAATTGGCGTGGTTCCGTCTACTGCCGCATTATTCACGATTCCGGGCGCGGCATCCAGAACCAACGTTACACACTTAATATTACCCCCATGTGCCGCCCAATGAAGCGTAGTTCGCAGTTCCTTGTCTGCCAGCGCCGGATCCGCCCCGTGGCTCAAAAATACGGGCACACTTTCAGCATAGCCCATTCTGCAAGCCCAGCTAATGCCGGTTTGAAGATCCCCATCGCACAGGTTCGGGTTAATGCCCGTATCAAGAATTGCATTTAAAAGCTCCGGACTGCGACCTCTCATGGCCGCTTCAACTAGTTGCCAGCCTTCCTTTCCATCAAGCTTCCGAATGAGCGCCGTGTTTTCCATTATCTTTTGTATCGCCGCCGTATAATTTTTTAAGTTTTTTATATTGTGCATAATCTCGTTCATCCTTGTTTTTACTCCCTCCGCATGGCTCTTTTGGGCTCCCTCAAAAACACCCTTCATTACCTCAGACCTGTTCCTGCAAGCTGTCAATGCATCTCTTCCATCAACATCCTTATGCAAGGGGTCAACACCCAACACCAGGAGCTGTCTAAACATGCCTTCAAGCCATGTCTTATACGATGACCCTGAATCAGGTGCTTGTTTTGCGTCAATAAAAACAAGGAATGCATTCCTGCCTTCTGCATCCGTGCAGTTCGGGTTGACTCCTTTTGCCACAAGTTCGTGCAGTTTTTCAAAATCCCCTATGGCGCCTATCTTGGCAGCAGCTTCGAGAAATTCCTGGCTCAGCTTTGCATCTACTGCGGGCTTGTAGCCGTCCAAAACAGTCACAATATGATCATGGCCGCGGTTGGCCGCAATATCGCGGGCATTCAGGCCGTCACGATCTCGAATAGTCATATCCGCCCCCGAATCAAGGGCGGTCTTTATCTCATCAGAAGAAGCTCCTTTTGCGCAAAGATGCATAAGGCGCGTCCTGCCTCTGGAATCAACAGCGTTGATGTCTAGCGTCTCCTCGGCCATATGGAATCACCCTGCCTATTCTTATGGCTCCGGGACTATTTAAACCCCTAACTTTCCTCGTCTGCAGGCTTCGTCAGCCGCACCCGCTCGTGCTGCCGCAGTTCATGCACTTGTAGCATGCGCCCGCGCGCACCATGATGGCGCCGCAGTGGTCGCACGGGGGCGCGTCCTCCTGCGGGTCGAAGGTGATGGGTGCGGATGCAGCCGTAGGCAGGACATCTTCCTCTTTTTTGCTCTTCTCGGCCCTCGGCATTGCGGTTGAGGGTGCGGAAGGCGTTGCGGTCGGTGGCCCGGGCGGCAAGGCAGGCGCAGGTGCTGAAGCATCTGCTTTCTTCTCGCCCTCAGCCCCGTCAAACCCGTTCACGCCCACGGAAGCGAGCTCATCAGGCGGAAGGAACTTGATGGCAAGCCAGCGGAAAATGTAGTCCACAACCGACTTCGCGATGCGGATGCGAGGGTGCTGGGTCATGCCCGCGGGCTCGAACCGCATGTGCGCGAACTTGCTCACCAATGTCTTGAGCGGCACGCCGTACTGCAAAGCGAGCGAGACCGAGGTGGCAAACGCATCCATCATGCCCGAAATGGTGCTGCCCTCCTTGGCCATCACGACGAATATCTCGCCCGGCGAGCCGTCCTCATACATGCCCACAGTCAGATAGCCCTCATGGCCGTTGATGCTGAACTTATGCGTAATCGCGTTGCGCTCGTCTGGCAGCCTTCTCCGAACAGGCCTGTACGTTACCTTCTCAGCCACAGTGGCAGCCGGCCTAGTTTCCTCGCGCGAGGTCGTGAGCGCCTGCGTGCGCTTCGAGCCGTCGCGGTAGATGGTAATGGCCTTCAGCCCGGTCCTCCACGCAGTCATGTACACATTCACTATGTCATCGGCAGTCGCGTCATTCGGCATATTGACTGTCTTTGAAATTGCGCCCGAGACAAAAGGCTGCACAGCAGCCATCATGCGCACATGGCCCATGTAGTGTATGCTCCGCTTGCCCTTGGCAGGCTTGAACGCGCAGTCGAATACTGGCAGGTGCTCCTCCTTCAGGTCCGGCGCGCCCTCAATTGTGTCATTCTTGTCAATGTAGTCCAGAATATCGGTCACCTGCTTATCGGAATAGCCAAGCCTGCTCAGTGCATATGGCACCGTGCCATTCACAATCTTCATCATGCCGCCGCCCACCATCCACTTGTACTTCACAAGCGCAATGTCCGGCTCTATTCCCGTCGTATCACAGTCCATCATGAAGCCAATAGTGCCCGTGGGCGCTATGACTGAAATCTGCGCATTCCTGAAGCCATGCAGCTTCCCGAGCTCGAGCGCCTCGTCCCATGCGATGCAGGCTGCGTTGAGCAGTTCGTTTGGAACGCCCGTCTCCTCAATGTTGTACGCATGGTCTCCGTGCATGCCTATCACGCGCAGGAAGGGCTTCTCGTTCATCTTGTAGTGCTTGAATGTGCCGAGCCTCTTCGCAATGAGTGCAGATGTGCGGTAGCCCCAGCCGCTCAGCAGTGCGGTTACGGCAGCGGCAAAGTCCCGGCCCTCCTTGCTGTCATAGGGCTGGCCGCGCAGCATGAGCAAAGCGCCCAGGTTTGCATAGCCCATCCCAAGGGCCCGGTAATCATAGCTGTTCTGCGCAATCTCCTCGGTCGGATAGCCAGAGAATCCCACGAGGATTTCCATTGCCGTAATTATGACCTCAACAGCGTGCTTGAACTTCTCGACCTCAATCTCGCCCTTCTCGTCCGCGAACTTCACGAGGTTGAGCGAGGCCAGGTTGCACGCGGAGTTGTCGAGGAAAAGGTACTCGCTGCATGGATTGCTTGCATTTATTCTGCCTGAATTTATCACAGGGTTCCAATTGTTGATCGTGGTGTCAAACTGTATGCCCGGGTCTCCGCACGCCCACGCCGCATCCGCAATCATCCTCATGAGCTCGCGCGCCTGGTAGGTGTCGCACGGCTCATTATTTGTTACGTATCTTGTGCTCCACTTCCCGTCCTTCTCAACAGCGTGCATGAACTCGTCGCTTGTGCGCACGCTCAGGTTGGCATTCTGGAAGTACACAGAGTCATAGGCCTCGCCTCCGAACGAGCCGTCATAGCCAGCCGCGATGAGCGCCCACGCCTTCTTCTCTTCGTGCCACTTGCAGTTTATGAACTCGACCACGTCCGGATGCTCAATGTTGAGTATCTGCATCTTGGCAGCCCTTCGGGTCTTGCCGCCGGACTTGATCACGCCCGCAAACGCATCATAGCCGCGCATGAATGAGACAGGCCCGCTGGCCTTGCCTCCTCCTTTCACTCTTTCCTTTGAGGACCGCAGATTGGAGAGATTCGTGCCAGAACCTGATCCATACTTGAAAAGCATGCCTTCGGTAACTGCCAGCTGCAAGATGTCCTTCATGCTGTCCTTCACCGAAAGTATGAAGCATGCCGAGGACTGCGGTTTTTCCTTTTCCACGCCAACATTGAACCACACAGGGCTGTTGAATGCCGCGTACTGGTTCACTAGCAGGTATGTAAGTTCATCCTGGAACGTCTGCGCCTCCTCACTGCCCTTGAAGTACTTTCCTTCCCTGCCCCACTCTGCAATTGTATGCGCCACTCTTTCAATGAGCTGTCTTGCGCTCGTCTCCCTCTCAGCGGAGCCCACCGCGCCCCTGAAGTATTTGGAAGACACTATGTTGGCAGCCTGCTGCGACCAGGCTACCGGAACCTCGACATCCTCCTGCTTGAAAACTACCTCGCCCTTGGAATTAGTAATTACGGCATCCCGCTTCTCCCACTTCAGCTCGTCAAACGGGTTCTTCCCTTTCTTGGTAAATAGCCTCTTCAGGTACTTCTCCTCGGCATCTACAACGGAGACCTCGGCAGCAGCGCCCCTCACGGCCTCAGCCTCTTCCGCGAGCTCCTCGTCGGCCGCAGGGGGCACGACGATTCGCCCCCTCACGTTAACTCCTTCCTCGTCAGGATCCACAATATGTTGTGCCTTCATAGCCTCGCCTCCCACGAATATTACCATATATTGTGGCTTCCTCGAAAGAGAAGCCCCACAGGTGGTTAAAAGAAGAAAGTATATAAAGGTATCCGTTCAGGCGTGCGCACGCCGTATTTTTTCAATTGCGCGCTACTTTTTCCTTCCGTTTTCCCCGTCATCCGCTTTCCGTTCCTTCTCGCTTCCATTCCCTTTCTTTCCTTCCTTCGCCTTCCCTCCCTCTTCCCTACCCTCCCTCTTCACCACAACCGTCCTCCCTGCCCTCTCCACAATCGCCTTCTTCTCGCGCGCAACCGCCCTCTCGTAATCCGAACGCGCCTTCTCCTCAACGCTCTGCGTATCGTGTATAAGCTCATCCCGGAAAATATCCTTGCGGGCCTGGAATGCGCCGGTGCCAGGCGCTCCGTCCGACTCTGTTTTCCCGGCTTGCTGCACGGGCGCAAAAGGCGAGGGCGGCGTTTTCGCAGCAGGCTCAGCCTGCCGGGGCTGCCCGAAGGGCGCGCCAGCCCGCATCCTGCGCTCGTCCTCCTTCTTTTTCTTCTCCTCTTCCTCCTTCCTCATCACAGCCTCGTTCATGCCCTCATTTTGCAATAGTAATTAATATTAAGCGCGCCTGCGCCTATCCCTGTCGTGAGGCCCGCCCACTTCGCCCTCGTGCTTTTTGTACTCTCATTCCTATTATTATCCTTCTCCAGCACATCATCATCCTTAAACATCATTTCATCCAACATCGACCCGTGCCCCGGCTGCTTCTATACTTACATTGCGCCCCGCCTAGCCGAGACAAAGGACCCGAACACGGGCGCAGTCACGCAGTCCGTCGAGGCCTTGCTCTATTCCTCGATCACCTATTACTATCAGAGCACGGGAATTGTGGAAGCAAGTTGGAGGGCGGCAAAAAGCGGCAATAATCTTTTTGACATTTCCATCTTCGTCGCCGACCCTGCAACTCCAGACACCAAGGTCGAATTAACTGTCCTGCCCGGCAAGACCCTCAATTTCTATATGCTTACCTATGTGCGGGACCCGGTTACCTATGTCGTGACTGAGACGAAGACGCCCATCCCTGCATGCACTGGCCTCGTAACCGGCTCAGATCCCGCAGACCCGCTGACCTATGGGATTGCGAAATGCGACCTTCCCGCCCTGCCGCAGCTCACCTGCACGCCCATCCTGGCCGAATATGCGGGCGAGAAAGATTTTTCCACCGGGCAATCCTATTATGCAAGCACCTCTTCCATCGACGTGTGCGGCGACTTCACAATTCCGCTCGGCACGCTGGATGCCGTCCGCTGCCTGCCCATCTTCATCCTCTTCGGCCTGCTTGCGGGCGCCATGTATGCCGCGGGCAGGAACCCGACCGCGCTCTTCGACATCAGCACGCCAAGGCTCCCGCGGCCCAAGCCCTACGGCATGCGCAGGATGTCTTTCGGAACGGGCGGAACATTGCAACGGCTGGCGCTCAACAAGCAGCTCAGGCTGAGCCAGAACCTGCAGAACAGGTCGATAAGGAAGCTTGCGAACGATCTGAAGAAGTCGGGCATCAATGCGGCCGAGATAGATGCGCTGCTTTCCCACATGCGCGCATGGGAACGGCCTACTAATCATGAAATAGCCGCCGCACTGCGGATTATGGCGACACGGGGTTGCGGCTCGGAAGAGGCGCTTCGCAGGGTGAAGGAGATAAGTGCTTTGGCCAACACCCGGGCGACCAAGGAAGGCTTCGGGAAAGATGACATACGCCGTGAAATGCTGGTGAATAATAATCTGCGGAGGGTTGTGCACATAGGCGAGGAAGGCCAGCGCGGGGCTTGGGCAACCAGCGGCGCGAAACTGCAGCACCAGGCGACCTTCAGGGCCCTGCACGATGCGCTCTGGCACGATGAGAATGCGCGCAGGGCGCTGGCCGCGAACGCGCTGGCTTACGGCCAAGTCAATTGGTTTAATATGCGGTATGCAGGCGGAGTTGCTGGCGGCGCACTTGACAATGCGGCAGGGAGCAACCGGTTCAAAAAATGGGCCAATGAGGCATTCAACATCGGCCCCCGCCTTTCAGACAAGGGCTTCCTTGGCGCCATGACTGTCGGCGTCTTCGGCAGGGCTAGGCTCGTGGGCGACCTGATGGTCAAGTTCGGCAAGGATGGCGTGCCGATAATGCTGGGCCTCAAAAAATCAAAAGCAAACGTCGGAAACCTATATGATGCGCAGGAAGCGCTGAGGAAGGGGCTGGAGGATCATGCAGATTCAGTTGCCGTACTGATGGCGCTGAGAAAACGTTACCGCACTTTAAGCGACGATGACCTTAAAACCACGCTTTTCGGCCCGAACAGCAGAAAAGCACTGGAAACGGACAGTGGAAGAAATCGTTTCGAGTTCATAAAGGCATTGAATAACAAATTCAATTCCAACCCTGCGCTAGAAACTACTGTTGAAAACAAAATGGTCGTCTTAAGAAAACTATTCAAAGACGGTTTTGATGCCATTGATAGGTTGACCGACAAGAAGCAAAAGGACGCCGAAACCAAGAAGCTGTACGATTCTGCAAAAAAAATATACAATGACTTGAGCGAGCTTACTGCGGTCAAGTTCAGCTATGCGGGCGTGCGCGGGAACGCAATAACTATGAAACAGAGTTTCCTTGACTCGCCGCTGCACGAAACAGAGTTCAACAGGCTCACCTATGACGTAGTATTCAAGTACAAGCTTCGCGAGCTCGGGCTTTTCGCAGTTGAGCATGGCGTGATAGCCGAGGCGGATTACAAGGCTGCGTGGGGAGACGTTAGCGCTCCGGGCAGGCTGGCAAAGCTCTACAGGGAATATATGCTGGCAGAGAGCGAGACTATCCGTACACAGAGGAAAATTGAGCTTGAAGGCGAGATGGCAAAATTACTGAAGTCAGTCAGAACTCGCCTTAACCCGGATTCCGTGGATGAAAAGGCCGACCCGTCAAAATTATCGGGAGCCGCGCTCGAAAATTACCTGCTCAAAAAGCGCCTGAGCAGCCTGATGGGATTTGACCACGAATCCATATCCAAGTTTGCAAACGGCAACGGCACAGCGACCATAGCGGGCAAGCGGATAGGCCTGCTTGACACTGAAGGAATTCTTGGAGTTAAAGGGCAAGATGGCCTGCAGAAATACATCCTTGCCATCAGCGCAAGCCTCATCTATAACATCGACCCTGCCAAGCAACGGGAAATGGAAAACAAGGAGCTGAAAGACAAGACTACTCATGAGCTCGCGCGCATGATGGTGCAGAATGCAAAGGAAGGCGGCGCAAAGCAGGTGTTCGAGGATGTGGCGCTGGCACTTGGGGCGAGCAAGGCTGATGCACAGAAATGGATGCAGAAGGCCCGGAGTGGTGCGACGCTCGACCTCGAAGTTGACAAGATGGTGCGCGAGAAGATGGTAGAGGCTTTCATGCTCAGGCGCCGCAATGGTTACATTGACGAGGTGCGGCAGGCCCTGGTTGAAGGGCTGGGAAGGGAAGAATGGGCGCAGGGCGTTGCAGGCCTGCGCGAGCAGGTGCGCTTTGTGGGCGGCGAGATGGTTGACTTTGGCGACCTGAGCAAGCGCCTCGACCGCGATGCCATGGCCCTCGGGGCGATGCAGGCGCGCGGCATGCAGAGCGGTGCCAAGGTGACTGTGAGCGACCTGGCGAAGGGCGTGTGGATTTCGACTCCCGATGAAGGCTTCATACCCTTCGAGCACTCGGTCATGAACGACGGCAGGGGCAACTTACGCTTTGCATTGAATGACGGCAAGGAAGGTCTGGTAACAAATGACAGCAAGAGCAATTCGCGATTCATGGTGGGCGGCTCGGACAAGATCCTGTTCGGAAAGCTCAAAATCACCGAGGGGACAGGCACTGAGGCAGGCACGGTGCAGGTGCAGGAGGTGGGCGGGCTCAAGAGGGCGTTGGGCAACCGGCTTGATGCAGTGTTCTTCTCAACCTTCGATACGTTCAATGACCGCATGAGCGAAGCCAAGTCGCTCCTGAAGTACAACAAGCAGGCTGCGCGCACAATGGAGCATGGGCCTGTTGCTACGCTGGGCATATACACTACCAAAAGCGCTACGGGCGCATTTGCCGGCGAGTACAGCATGCTCACCGAGGCAAGGCAGCGGCTGGATGATGAGATACAGGATCGCGTGAAGAAGCTCGGTGCGTCGGAGCAGGGCTATAAGGCGGGCAAGCGTGCAGCTGATTTCGAAGACGAGAAGAGAAAATTGCGCGACATGTACAAGCAGATGGAGGATCTGGACAAGCAGATGCGCAGCGCGGACGAGGCGCGCTACCACGATGCATTCTTCAAGTTTGCGCGCCACTTCCGTGAAATCGACGACTCGCTCACAGTGAGCAAGACGCAGAGGGCCCTGTCCTCAACCTGGGGCGGTTCGGCATACGTTGACATGCTTCACAACATCGGCATGGCAATGCCCTGGACGCCTTGGCACGGCGTAAGGGGCAGGATACCCTTAGGAACTCCGCTGTCAGTTGCACTGCAGCCTGGCTGGATGATTGGCAAATACTTTGCAGAGCGCCTGAGGCCCTACGCACTGCTCGGAAGCGGCATGCCTGCGTATAATGACGTGCAGGAGCACAGCCAGAAAATGCAGTGGAAGAAGGCAATAATGTCCATAATCCCGATTTCGCCCGAGTCTGTAAAATACTGGGATTTCAAGCGCATGGACCTCCGCGACCCCAAGTACTACAAGGCAGTTGACACTGACGGGGATATCATCGGCTCAGTTGGCTACGAAATAATGCAGAACCTGAAGCAGCAGAAGAAGACTCTGGACGCGGCAGTGCTGGAGGCTGAGCGGCAGAAGAATGCTGTCGAGGCCGCGCGTCTAACGAGGGCAGCTGCGCAGCAGCAGCAGAACATTGACGATGAGTTCCGGAGGCTCCAGCACGGCTTTTACCGCGAGATTGATTATGAAGCTACTGCTGCGGCGCCACCGGGAACCGCAACGCAGTTCAAGGATGAATACCGCTCAATCTTCCTAAAAGACAAGGGAAGCGGTGACCATATTGCAGTGGATTCAGAGGGCAAATTGTCCCTCGAAGCCCTGAGGAATCCCAACATAGAGTCGGATGCTTCCACGATCCGCCTCATCTCGCCCACATACCACAGGAGCATAATCGGCACTGCGCCAATAGATACTGTGGGCGACCACTTCATGACTTTCGGCAACATAGTTTCAAGGAGCCCCTTGACCGCATGGCTGGCCAAGATACCGATAAATGCATCCTACTATGACTTTGACGCCTATGAGCCTGGTGACGACAGGCACGGCAGGTCGGGCTTCATAGGCACGCACAATTCATACCACCAGCCTGTGGGTGGTGTTTATGGCCTCGCAGCCGCAGTTCTCCCAATACCTGGCGTAGGTCCGCTGCTTGCCCAGGCAGTTTCCCAGATTCCGATTTTGGGCTCCGCACCCCTTGGCCTTGACCCTGCCATCTGGGGCGCCAAGGCAATGTACACGGGCGAGTACGTCGAGAAGGGCCTGACGGGCGCAAGCCACATGTGGTCCAAGTGGAACATGACCTATGAGCAACTGCCGCTTTACAGGATGGGCGCCGCGCAGCCCGTTGCGGGCGTCACCTACTTCTCACCCTACAAGTATATGGACCCGAACCTGGTGATGAACCTGACGCCCCAGTACAAGTATCTGGTCGAGCCGCACGAGAATATCACTGCGTATCCCCACCTGGCGGATGAAATTGCGCGGGACATGAACATCACCGAACAGATGTACCAGCGCAACAATGAGCTCTCGTTCTTCCAGCGCTGGAGCAGGGCGCAGCTCGTGGGCACGATTCCCATCGTAGGCCTGATGCAAAGTGTGCCCATGGGTCTGAATATGCTGGGCTTCGAGAAGGAATCTCACATTCTAAGGAATGCATTAGAGCAACATTTCCCGTTACTCAATATCTGGTACAACGTGCCGAAAGCGAAAACTACGACCATCGAGCAGCACATAATGTCGACCCACATGTATATTGTTTGCGGCGGCTGCGGACTTCAAACAAAGGCCGGCCAGTTCTGCTCGAACTGCGGGAAGTTTGCCGTGAGGGCCTGAGGCTCCGTGAAGTGAAAGCGCCTTCTCAGCTCTGGTCCGCGAAAAGACTGCCCGGCCTGCGGGCAGTTGCTCAGCCCGCCTGCTCCTTCACCTGTATTTCGGAAATCCTGCCTGCGAAAAGG
>NZ_JAUSNF010000006.1 GCF_030646255.1 Candidatus Burarchaeum sp.
TTTTCTTCATGCGCGATTTCGAGAAGACTGGCGCGCTTGAAAGGGCCGTTCTCTTCCTGAACCTTGCGGACGACCCCTCTATTGAGAGAATTATCACGCCCCGCTTGGCGCTGACAACAGCTGAATATCTAGCGTACGAGAAAGACATGCACATCCTAGTCATCATCACGGATATGACTAACTACTGTGAAGCTCTGCGTGAAATCTCGAGCGCACGTGAGGAAGTGCCTGGAAGGCGTGGCTATCCGGGCTACATGTACACAGACCTTGCCTCTATTTACGAAAGAGCGGGCAGGATAAAGGGCAGGAAGGGCACAATTACGCAGCTGTCGATTCTCACAATGCCTGGCGATGACTTGACGCACCCCATACCTGACTTGACTGGTTACATTACTGAAGGACAGATTGTGCTGAGCAGGGACATTCATAGGAAGGGCATTTACCCGCCCATTGACCCTCTGCCTTGTCTGTCTAGGCTGATGAACCTTGGAATTGGAAAGGACAGGACAAGGGAGGACCACCGAGGCCTTGCCGACCAGCTCTACTCGGCCTATGCAGGAGGCCGCGACCTTCGCGCGCTGAGCGCAGTCGTAGGCGAGGAGGCGCTGAGCGAGAGCGACAAACGCTACTTGAAGTTTGCCGATGAGTTTGAGAAGAGATACATCACGCAGGGCTCGAATGAAGACAGGAGCATTGAAGAAACGTTTGACATCAGCTGGGACCTGCTCTCGTCGATTCCCGAGACAGAGCTCAAGCGCGTGAAGCAGGAGCACATTGAGAAGTACGGCAGGAAGTTCAGGAAGCACGCCTAGCTGGCCGGGCAGGAAAGCTACGGCAACGGGTAAAGCTAATATAGGGCCGATGCAAAGGTGCTCCCATGAAATCCGCGCTTCTCACTGCTTTTATTTTTTCAATTCTTTTGCTAGCCTTGGCTGGCTGCATGGGCGCTCAGCAGCAGCCTGCACCCAAGCCACCTCAGGGCGAGGCCGTAATAGAGCCCGAAGTTTTGAACATAACCGTACAGCTGCTGCGCGTGCCTCCTGAGCAGATTATCGAGGGCGGTAGCTTCACTGTTGCATGGTTTGTGAACAGCAATACCGCGAAGGCGGTCACGCAGACTGAGCTTCTTTACGGGAATACATCAGCGGCAGACGCATACCTGCCTGACGAGCGCCACTATTCTTCTTCTACTGAGGCGCAGACTGGCAGCGCGCCTGGCGCGTACGAGGCGCTAATAGGCGCAGGCACGCAGGATGTTTATTTGAGGGCATTTGCAGTTGTGGAAGGCAAGAAATACTGGAGCGAGGAGGAGAAAGTAACGATAGAATTAATTCCGCTCAACTTATCGGTGCGCATAACCAATGCACCTCATGAGATTAGCTCGAATGTAGGCTTTGATATAGGCTGGACAGTTTCGAGCAACAAGCAGAAGCAGGTGCAGACAATGGAACTGCGCTATGGCATGCAGTCAGTTCCCGTGCCCTCAGCATCCGCCTATCCCAACAGCATGCTCGTTCTGCCCGAGGATGGCATGGTACCGGGCTCGTTCAGTGTGCACATCGGGCCCGTAAGGCTCCAGACCATCTTGCACTTCCGCGTGCACCTGGTGGTTGAAGGAAAGGACTATTGGAGTGAGGAGAAAGCTGTACGAATAGTGCAATAAGCTCTGTTCTAAGGCGTCAGCCTATTCCTGTCCCTCGGGAAGAGCGAGGCTTCGCGGATGTTGGGCAGGCGGCAGACTTGCATGGTGGCGCGCTCGAGGCCGATGCTCCAGCCGGCATGCGGAGGGGCGCCCATGCGGAAGGCATTGACATAGAAGTCAAAGCTTGCGGGGTTGAGGCCGTGCGACTTTAGTTGTTCGATGAGCAGGTCGGCTATGTGAATACGCTGCGAGCCGCTCGAGATTTCCATGCCCCTGTACATGAGGTCGAAGGCATTGCAGAGCTCCTTGTTTGACGTGGTGGGCATGGCGTAGAATGCCTTTATGGCAGTGGGCCATTCGGTTATGAAGAATGCTTCCTCGGCGAGAACTTCGCCCAGCTTCCTCTCAGCTTCCTTTGTGAAGTCATCGCCGAACTTCATGTCCACGCCGTGCTTGTTCAGTAAATCTACGAGCTCGGTGTAGGTGTGGCGCGGCGCGCTCTTGGGCACAGTGATGTCGGTTTTCAAAAGTTCGAGCTGCGCCTTGCACCTGAACTTCGTGCTTTCGAGCATGTTCAGGAAGACTTTTTCGAGCACGTCCATTGCATATTCATGGTCGCAGAAGCCTATCTCCACGTCCATCTGCGTAATCTCGTTTATGTGCATGACCGTGTTGTGCTTCTCTGCGCGGAAGACTGGAGAAGTCATGAACACGCGGTCCATGCCGCCCACAACAGCGAGCTGCTTGTAGAGCTGGGGCGATTGGGCGAGGAAGGCGGGCTTCTCGAAGTATTGGACTGGGAAGAGTTCTGTGCCTCCTTCTGTGGCTGCTGCCACTATGCAAGGGGGCGAGATTTCCTGGAACTTGAGCTCTAGGAGCTTTTCGCGGAAGGAGCGCTCAAGCTCGCTGCGTATCCTGAAGATTGCCTGCGTTTCGAGCCTTCGGAGGTCGACATGACGATTATCGAGCCTTACGTCAATTTCTGCAGGCACCTTGCCCGTGAGCTCAAATGGTATTTTGACTGAAATGGGGTTCAGAACCTCGACTGAGGAGGGCGTGAGCTCAAGGCCTATGCGCGAGGCGCCGCCTTCCTTCACAATGCCGCGCACAAGCAGGACTGTTTCCTTGGGGAAGGAGAGGAGGTCGAACACTTCGTCGGGCACAACGCCGCGCTTGGCCGTTATCTGCACGATGCCAGTGCGGTCCCGTAGGAGCACGAAGCGTATCTTGCCAACGTCGCGTATTTCGTGGACCCAGCCGGCTAGCGATACTTCCTGGCCGTTCAGGCCCTTGAGGTCCTCGACGTAATGTGTGCGGAGATAGGTCATGTTTTCACGTTCATGGCAGTCAAAGCATCAGGCTATTCGAATACTATGCTCACTTTGGAGTCAAGCAAGGAATATAGCGCTTTCTCAAGGGAGTTGAGGTCTATGGGCAGGTGCGAGAGTTCGCTCGAGGGCAGCCGCACCTTGTAGGAAGTTCCAGCCATGCTGAAGACCTCGTTTATGCCCAACAGCTTGGCGGGCATTATGATGTCCGAGATTGTCTTGCGCACATCGCCGCTCATTTCGGCTATGCGCACCTTCTTGCCCACTTCCTGCGAGATTTCGGCTACTACCTTGCCCTCGCGGCCGATAAGCTTGCCCACATCGCCTTTTGTGAGCACGAGCACGACACGGCCAAGGTCTATTGCTTTAGTAAAGTCCGCATCGTTAAGGTTGTACTTGTCTTTCATCTTGTAGAGCAGGGCGCTGATTTTCACGTCGAGCTCGGTGAGCCTGCCGTCCGCAAGCTTGGCGCTGCAGCCTGAGCAGAGGGTTCCGCTTGATGCACAGAGTTCGCATATGGGTAACTTCATTTTCTCACCTTTGCATGCATCGCGCTTTTAGGAAAAAATAAAACTGGGCCTGTGGGTGCGAAATCACCTCGAAAGGGTGATTTCGATTGAGGAAACCTTTGCCATCCTGCCGTCCAGGGACTGCAGCTCCTCAGTGGCTATGCCTATGTGCTTCACTTTTGCATTTGGAAGGAAGCGGCTGCGCACTATCTCAGCCACATCCACTGCGCGTGAGATGAGCTTGCCGCGCGCCTTGAGGCAGACCTCAGGAACATTGTTGTTGAACTGCGTCACGACCGCGAGCACGTAGCTCATCAGCTCCTTCTTGCCGATGTAAATCATGCGCTCGTCGCGGGGCCCTGTTGAGGGCGGCCGGGGTGCCGGCGCGCGGAATGCGGGCTGCGGTGCGCGGCTAAAGCTGGCTGGGGCTTGGAAAGTTGGGCGCGGAGCTGGTGCGGCCGGCGGCGAGGCCTGGGGAGCTTCCTGCACGTCATCGGCATCGATTTGTTCGTTCATGTCCATGTTAACACCTCGCGTTGTTTGTCAGTTTGTCCGTCGTGCTTGCCGTCTTGTCCTTCGTGTCTGCCTGCCAGGTTTGCATGAGTTCTCAGCCGTGCCTGTAAGTGTCTACCAGCGTGTCCAAATCCACCGATTTCTGCTTCTCGCCCAATGCTTTTAAATCCTTGCGCGCTTCGGACTTGGAGGCAGGCAAATCCTTGCGCGGCTCGGACTTGGCAGCTGGTTTTTTCTCCTTCTTGCGCCAGTGCCGCGTGAGCTGCTCCCGCAGCGAGGCTATGGTGCGGTCGCGGTGCCGTATCTCGTTGTCCCTCCTGAGCCGGATTGAAATTGAGCGCTCGAGCTCGCGCACCCGGGCTTCAAGCTCCGCCTTCTCGCGCTCAAGCCGCTCGAGCGCCTTGCGCAGCTCGATGTTGGAGTTTGCAAGCGAGATGAGTTCAGCTGAAAGCTCGGCAAGATTCCGTTTTGATTCCGCGTGCGAAGTGGCGGCCGCAGGAGCGCCGGCCTTGGCTTCTTCCTTCTGCGCAAATAGAAGGAGGGACTGGTGCACCGACAGCCCGTTGATGGCGAGCTTCTTGACCTCGTCGGCGCGCGCTTCGAGCCCCTGCTCGGCCATTTCGCGGTCGATGAGCCTGAACTTGTTCTCGTGATGGTGGTAGGCGCGGAGCGCTGCTGCAATGGCGTCAAGCTCGTGCTCGTTTGCGTGCGGCTTGTCCTTGGCCAGCTCGAGCTTCTCGGCCTGCGTCATGTCGCGCGGCGGGGTGAAGAGGCGCGTATTGCATGAGGCTGATAGCTTTGCCACGGTGTCGGGTGCGCGCGCAACGTCGGCGGCAAAAAGGCAGGGCATGCCGAAACGCCGCATGTGCACGAGCGTGCTGGCCTTTCCCTCGTCACGGCCGCTCCATGACCCGACCAGCCTGCCCTTCAGGTCCACTGCCGCAATTGCAATCGTTGTGCCCGGGTCAATGCCCACTATCACATACAAACAATCGACCTACTCCACGGATGCCGATAAATGAAACTACTCAAGAAGCTACTCGCCCTCAAAAAGTGACGTAAGGGTGCGCGCAGCGCTTTCCATATTCATGACCGCGAACCCGAGGTCGCCCTTTGGCTTGAGCATGCAGATGAGCACTGCCATTCCCTCAACGTCCATTGCAATTATCTTGCCCAGCGTGCTCTCGGCCATTATGTACCTGACATCGCCGCGCTTGAGCTCGCTCGACACCATCTCGGCGCGGTCCATCATGCGCGCGCTCATGGCGGCTATTACATTCTTGTCAACGTCCGCGGGAAGGCGCGAGTAAATCATGAGCCCATCGCGCCGCACAATGGCAGCCGCGTCTATCTTGCCCGAGGAAGTGAGGGGCTTGAGAACTGCGTCGAGCTTCGCCTCGCTCACCTGAGCCATCTTGACCACCTTCTTCTTGCTCGTACTCTGCGAGAGCGAGGCCACTATGAGATCAAGTTCGTACTTCAGTTTCACGAATTCCTTTTCTGCCGCATCAAATCGGCCCTCGGAGGCGAGGTCTTTTGCCTTGCCTATCGCCTCATCGATTTCCAAGTCAGCATATTTGCCCTTTGCCTCGGCAACAGTGGCGCCGAGCTTGCGCGCCTCTATGAACAGCACGTCAACGTCGCTCTTGGCAGAGTAGAGCGCTGCGAGCGCGGTGCTGGCCTTTGTCGCAGCCGCTATCTTCTTCAAAGTCGCTGCGTGAGAGGAATCAAACTTTAGGCGCGCCTCCACCATGAGGCCCCGCGCCTCTGCGTAATCTTTCTTCATTGCCTTTTCCTCGGCCTTGTCCAGCCCGCCTATGACCGCCTGCAGGACTGCAAGCTCATCTTCGAAATTGAAGCCCGCTGCCGCCAAAGACTCGATTTTCTGCAGCATCTGGCCAACCTCATCGCGGTTGTGCTCGATGTGCTCGAGCATCTCGCTCTCGCGTATGGCCCTTGCGAGCTCAGCCGGAGCGCGCACTGCCTCAAAGTAGCGCTTGCCCAGCGCCAGGCCCTTGATGACGTCTTCCAGGACGAAGAAAATGGCGAGGATGCCGAGGAGGAGCAGGAGCGAGCCGAATGCCTTGATTGGGTTTGCAGCATATACTTGTGTGAGCGCGCCGATGTCAGTTGGCGCGGGCGCCTGCGCCGCGGCCGAAGGGAGAAGATAGGCAGATGCGAGGCCGAGGCCTATCAGCACTGCGCCGACGATGATGTATTGCACGTTGTTCTTCTGGCCCGGGCCCGCGAAATCATAGACCATGTCAATGAACTTCTTGCGGTCCTTTATTGCGAGCACTGTTTGGTAGATTAGTCTGAGTATAGTCCATACGAGATATGCAAGCACGAGAGTAATGGCTACGATCAGTGCAACTGCAGGATAGAAACCGAGCGAGGGCGTGAGCGAGGCGACGAGGTTCAGGAAGGGCGAGAAGACTGGTGAAAAGAGCTCAAGAGGGTTGCCTGCGGAAACGCTTACGCTCGGAGTGAGCACATTGTCCTCTATCCATGCGCGGTCTATTTTGTTGCTTGTTGAAAGCGAGTAGGTTATGAACTGGCCGCTGGTTCCAGAAGTCCTGAACTTCCACTCGAAGACGAGCGGCCTTTCGCCGGTCTGACTGGTGTAGTTTGGCTCAAATGAGATTTCCGAGGGCGAGGTTGCGAGGTCCGCGGATATGAGCTCGGCGAGCACTATATTGGAGCTGGAGGCGCTTGCGTTTGAAGTGTTCAGCAAAAGGTAGGTCTGCACCGAGTAAATGCTGCCATTATCGGTCTCGCTAACGAGCATGGTACGAGTCACGGTGACGTTTTGGCCTGCGTTTGCCGGCTCGAAGCTGTACGACCATGAGTCTACGTCGCCGTCGGCATTTGTGTCGAGTTCCTTGTAGTCTGCGATTTTTTCCTTCTGGGGGAAGAGATTGGACTCGTTCACGCAGCCGAAGAGTAGGAGCAGCAGCACCGCGAATGCAGCCAGCCTTGCCGAGGTCATGCCCCATTATCGGGTGCGGTATTTATATTTTATCAGGACGCGTAAGTTTGCAGAAGGGAGTTCTCAAAAGAACAGTCATTACGCTTCTGCGTAATGACGCATCATTCCGTCTTCGAGACGGAATGCTTGCCGTAGGTTCTTTTGGCAGGGGTGGCAGAGTCTGGTCAAATGCGCAGGGCTTAGGAATAAGGGGGCACGACAAGTCGCCCCTTATAAACCCCAAGCGGGGTTAGGAAACCCTGTGCCTTAGGGCTGCGCAGGTTCAAATCCTGCCCCCTGCATCCTTTTTTTCTTGCTTTTTGCGCAGGGCTAGGCCTAGAGGCCAGAAACGGAATTCTACGGGTTCGCAAACGGGCTTAGACTACTTTTTTTACGCCCTTGGCGCGCGGACCGCGTTCGCCTGCCTCAACCTCGTATTCCACGACGTCGCCGATCGCAAGCGCCGCGCCACCCTCAATCGATGAGGTGTGCACGTACACGTCCTTGCCGTCGTCGCCCGTGATAAATCCAAAACCACGTGCTGCATTGAACATTTTCACTTTTCCTTTCATTGAGATCACCCATGACTCTGTATCGTATTTGGAGCGCATAGTTTATAAGATTATTTAGTCCCGACGGTCGCGGCTATTTGACACGCAGTTGCTCATCACCTGCATCGCCACATACCTAGGGCAGATACAGGGTCCAGTCTGCTGTCCACTTCCCGTTTTCTTCCGGAATGTCGGTGCTCATAGGGTCGACGGCAATCATAAGGGTAAATGCATTCGAGTCAGTGTAGCACGCCTCGGTCACGCAGCCGGCGTTTGCAAATAAACCGGAGCGGGCTATGGTTTTGCCTCCGGCGTAAGTGCCCACCACGGGAAGGCGGTATTGGATGGAGTTGGGATTTACACGCTCGCCGCCGCAGGTGTTGCGCTCGGTGTCAGTGACGGTTGCAAAGAAGCGGCCGTCCAGCTTGTAGGTGCCGTCCTTCTCTATCTCGAGAATGAGCTCGCCGGCCTCAGGGAGCTCCACCGGCTCGCCGATTGCATAGCTTATGTCGAGGTTCTGAAGATTGTCGGTCCCGCTTCCAACCACTATCTCACTGTTCGTGCAGGGCAGGGAGCCTGTTGTGCCCCTGGGCGAGGTCGAGGATATGCTATACTCGCTGTTGACATCCCAGGAAACTGTTGCATCCACGAGCTTGTATTTTGCCTGCAGATTGTCGTCGTAGCCTGTGAGCAGAGGAAGCTCCTGGAATTTTCCGCGCACATCCACGCTTTCCACGTAGGTCCAGCTTT
>NZ_JAUSNF010000016.1 GCF_030646255.1 Candidatus Burarchaeum sp.
CCTGTAGTAAATGGCCCGCGCGCCGAACAGCGAGGCCCAGCACTTTTTTACGGCATCAATAACTTCCCGCGCACCCTTAATGTTCAGGTAGGTTTCCTGCTGTCCTGCAAAGCTGGCCTCGGGCAAATCTTCCGCAGTCGCGCTCGAGCGCACTGCCACATAAATTTCCTGCTGTTCTGTTGGAATCGTGACGCCGCAGAGCATGTTGTAGGCTGAAGTTATGTCCGCCTCCAAATCCTCATTCATCCTGCCAGCCATTATCGCGGCCTTCACTTCCTCGGCAACGCGGTTCAGCTTGGCCGTATCCTGCACGTCGAGGCCTTTCGTAAGCTCCGCTATCTTCTTGTCAATCCCGTTAGCGCGCACGAACTTGAAGTATGCCTCGCTCGTAACGATGAAGCCGGGCGGCACCGGGAATCCGGCAGCGGTCATCTCGCCGAGATTGGCGCCCTTTCCGCCGCACGTGCCCACGTCCGCTCTCCTTATTTCCTTGAACCAGAGTATGTCTGCCAACCTTTCACCCCATGTTTATCGCCTGCCGTTTTTTAAGCTTTTATATTCCGCGTACTCAAACGCCATGCATGGAGTACGAGGAGGGCACCCTCAAGTGCTGGCGTTGCGGCATGCTCCTGCCGAGCCACGAGCTGAAGATGATGGAAGGCCAGCTGTACTGCGCCTACTGCTTCCAGGACGTGACGATGGAGCGCGAGGAGACTGAGGCCACGAGGCGGGCCCATAAGCAGGGCGGCCAAGGCGGGCACGGAGGCGAGGGCGGCTATGCGGGCGACTCGGGCCGCACGTGCGAAGTCTGCGGCAGGACCGTCGAGCACGGCCATTACGCATTCAGCGGCAAGTTCGTGTGTGCGGACTGCTACCCTAAGGAATCTCACGCACTGCACGGCGGCTACTGCAGCAGGTGCGGCCGCGAGTCGAACGAACTTTACATGCTGGCTGGCGGCCAGTTCTGCCCCGACTGCTTTGCCGAGGAGGGAGGCCACGGCGGGGGAAAGGACTGGGGCACTGCCATAAGGGAGAACGTCGAGCGGCTGTTCGGCATACGCAAGCGCGTTCCGCCCAAGATGCCAAAGGGCGAGATGGACCGCAGGTTCCGCGAGGAAGTTCTGAAACGCGAGAAGGAGAGGAAGGAGAAAGAGAAGAAAACTGGTGCGGGAACGGTCGGAGAAGGAAAAAAGAAGTAGCGCGGCAGATGCAAGAAGAAAACCTGCGGACAGAAGGAAAAATAGTCATTCCTGCCCCCGTCAGCACGACAAAAAGCTATTTATACTCCTGGCGCGCAAATAGGCACATGAATTGCCTGCGCGCATTCGGCGTTACCATTCTGCTTCTCACAGTTCTATCCTCATTCTCGTTTGCCTATGCCAACCTCAACCCTCTCGCCATTCCGGCGAAGCTCGAGGCTTCGGTTTCAGTCGAATCCCCTCAGATTTACGGAACTGCCGCGCTCTTCAAGTGCATTTACACCGGCACAGAAGGCCAGGAAATTCCGAATGCCGACTGCTTTGTGCTGATAGACGGCAAGCGCAATACCGCATCGCGCGGAACTACTGAACATTCATATGGTGAGATAGTGTCTGCAGGCCAGCATTCCTGGTACTGTGCCTGCTCTGCAAAGGGCTATGAGGCCAAGGAAAGCTCGCCCACGCTTCATGTGGTCCTGCCTGCGCAGCAGACCGCGGACCTGCGGGACAGCGCAGTAGATGCGGTGAACAAGGCTGAGGTGCGGCTGGCCGATGCCAAGGATAGGGGCGAGGCGACTGCAGATGCTGAGAAAGTTCTCTCGCAAGCAAAGGATGCGCTCATGCAGGGCGACTTCAGGCTTGCGAACACACTAGTGGATAATGAGAAGCTGCTGTCCGGCGCGGGCGCGCGGAATACTTTGGGCGACTTGGGCCTGCTGATTGTGCCCATGCTATTCATCGGCGTGGTCGTAGTCGCGATGCTGTTTATTTTTATAAGGAAGTAAATTAGCCTGAACTTAATAGAACCGGAGCAGCCTTCATGCGAACAAAACAAGAAAAAGGAGCTGCTTGCACGCCATCCGGACTAGTTAAATATCAGAAAGGCGCGATTGTCAGCAAGGAAATTGCAAAAGCTAACGGAGGAACCGTGACTGTTTTTGCATTCTGGCAAGGCGAAGGGCTGAGCGAGCATACTGCCCCTTTTGACGCTCTTGTACAAATATTGGACGGCGAGGCATCCATAACTGTTTCTGGAAAGCGGGAACTGGTTAGAAAAGGCGAGATGCTGCTCATGCCCGCAGGCAAGCCGCATTCGCTGAAAGCCGAAAAAAGATTCAAGATGCTGCTGACTATGATAAAGAAATGATATTTTTTATTTACTTCTTCCCCGCATATTCCTCAAGCATTTTCACTCCTGGTAGTTCCTCACCTGAAAGGAACTCAATGAGCGCCTTGCCCGACAAGCTCACATAGCCCATGCCGCTCGTGTCTATTTCAAAGCGCGCGAGCGCGGCGAGCGTGTGGCCTCCGCCCAGAAGCGAAAAACCGTGCGCATGCTCTATTGCGCGCAGTATGTACTTTGTGCCGTCTGCAAAAGCCTCGCTCTCATAGACACCCGCAGGCCCATTCATCATCACAGTGCCCGCCCCGCCAATTTCCTTCACATATGCTTTCGAAGTCTCGAGCCCAATGTCCTTTACCTGCCCCTTTGCCGGCAGCTTGGCAACCGCAAGCTCAACCCGCTTCCCATTTTCGTCAACAGCCACATCGGAAGGATACATTATGCGCCCCCCGTATTTTGCAAGCAATTCCTTTGCCTTGGGCGCATCCTTCAGCACATCCTTTTTCTCGAGGAATTTTTCCGTTTCTGCGCCCAGCTTCCTTCCGCTCGCCATGAGGAACAGGTTGCCTAGTACGCCGCACGTCAGCGCCTTGTCGAGCCTTCCTTCCTTGAGCCAGCGCTCGAGCACAGGCAAAGAGTCCTCGGGCTTCGCGCCCCCAAGCACAAACACAACCGGCTTTTTCGGGTTCTCAAACTTCGTGAGCGCCTTCAGCTCGCGCTCCATCACCCTGCCCGCGAGCACTGGCAGCTTGCCCGCAAATCCGACCACCGAAGCCTGCGCGCGGTGCGCCATGGAAAATGCATCAAGTATGAATACGTCTGCAAGAGGCGCAAGCGCCTTCACTATCTCAGCATCCGCAGGATTGCCCTTTGTCTCGTCCGCCAAAAATCGCACGTTATCTAACAAAATCACATCGCCCGGCCTCATTTCCTTTATTGCTTCCTGCGCCTTCGCGCCTGCCACATCGGGCACGAATTTTACGTGCATAGCTATTTTCTCCGATAGAATTTCGGCGTGCTGCTCAAGGGGCAGGAAATCATACTCGCCTTTCCTTCCCTGGTGCGCGAGCAGCACAGTCTTCGCATTCTTCCTGGCCAGCTCAACAACTGTCTGCGCGTGAGCGTCCATGCGGCCGCCCGGCGTGACCTTCTTCGTCTTCTCATCCACCTCTGAATTCAGGTCAACGCGCACGAGCGCAACCTTGCCATCGAACTCAAAGTCATCCATTGTTTTGAATTTCATTTCCCCACCATCGTTTCCCTCTTCGCTTCCGTGCCTTCCATTCAACTACTTGCCGCACGCCTTTCTCAGCGTCGCAAGATACACGACGGACATTATGAACCTCAGCTCATGCTTCATCCCCATGAGTTCATAGACAACCATCTTCACCTGCACCTTGCCCAGCGCAAGCTCGCGCTCGGGCGTAATGCTCTCCACATAGTCTATAGGCACCATGTAGGTCTGGTCATCGACAGCGGCGCGCAGCCCCCCTTCGTACAGGTCAATCGCGCCAATCGGCGTGCCCGTCGCATCGCTGTAGAGCGGCATGTGCTCGAGCAGTTTTCCAAGTTCCATTTTTTCACCCGCCCAAACTCAGTCCTTGAATATGACCTTGTGCAGCGCCGCGCTTATTTTGAGCGGGTCCTTGTTCTGCCACACGTTGCGGCCCACTGCAAAGCCAGCCCCTCCGGCCCGCATGACCTCGCGCGCCTTTGCGAGGAACTCGGCATCGGTGAGCTTGCCGCCTCCGCTCGAGATTACCAATGTTTTCTGCGCAGCCCGCACAACATGCTTGAAGCTGTCCACGCTGCCAGTATAATTGACCTTCGTCACATCCGCGCCGAGCTCGAGCGCCACGCGCGCGGCATAAGCTATCATCTCGGGCTTCTTCTCATCAGGCACGTGCTTGCCTCGCGGATATGCCCACACTATTGTCGGAATTCCGTAGTCCATGGCCTCGCTCTGTATGTGCGCGAACTCGCGGAACATCTGGGACTCAAGCGGAGAGCCCACGTAAATCGTGTAGCCAATCGCATCCGCGCCCAGCTTCACCGCATCCTTCACCGTGCCGAGCGGCGCGCTGTACACGTCGTCCTTTGGCACAATCTCAGTCCTGCCGTTCAGCTTGAGCACAAGCGGGGTCTTCCACCTGTTGGCATAATCGTACTTGTACGCAATTCCCTTCTGCACAACCATGCCCGTGAAGCCGCCCCTGTCCGCAATCTTGAAAACATACTCCGGGTCAATATTCTTGTCGTTAAAGTCGCGCGGCCCGTGCTCCATTCCCTGGTCCATCGCGCACAGCATTATCTTGCCCTTCTTGCAAATCTTTCCAAATTTCTTCTCGAACTCGCCCATGTTTTTCACCCCTCGCAACGCAACTTACTTCCTCTTCACATGGAACTTATGAATCGCATGGATGAACCTTACAGTGCCGCTCCTCGACCTCATCACCATCGAGTGCGTCTCGCAGCCAGTGCTCGTGAAGTGCACGCCCTTCAGCAGCGTTCCATCTGTCACGCCGGTTGCCACAAACAAAACAGTGTCGCCCTTGGCCATGTCATCCATGGTGAGCTTCCTGTCAAGGTCGCCCGAGCCCACGCCCATGTCCTTTGCCCTTTCCTTCTCCTTCTCATTCCTCCACTTGAGCCTGCCCTGAATCTCGCCGCCCAGGCACTTGAGCGCGGCTGCCGAAATCACGCCCTCGGGCGCGCCTCCGATGCCCATCAGCATATCAATTCCGCGGCTCTCGAGAGAAGGCACAATGGCGCCCGAAACATCGCCATCGCCTATGAGCATTATGCGCGCGCCGGTCTTGCGCACCTGTTCAATGAGCTCCTTGTGCCTGTCTCTTTCCAGAATCACGACAGTCATATCATCAATGGCCTTGCCCAGCTTGTCCGCAACCGCGTGCACATTGTCCTTCACGCTTGCATCCAGGTCAATCGCGCCAACAGCCCGAGGGCCAACGGCAATCTTGTCCATGTAAGTATCTGGCGCGTGCAGCAGCCTGCCCGCAGGCGCAGCTGCAAGAACTGAAATAGCGTTAGGCTGACCTTTCGAAGTTATGGTGGTGCCTTCAAGCGGGTCGACCGCAATGTCGAACTTCGGCAATCCGGCCGCGCCACCTTCTCCCCCTGCCTTTGCGCCCCGCCCAACCTTCTCCCCTATATATAACATAGGGGCCTCGTCCCGCTCGCCCTCGCCAATCACTATCCTTCCCTCAAAGTCGAGCGAGTTCATGCGCGCGCGCATCTCCTCGACGGCAGCTCGGTCGGCAGAGTCCGAATCCCCGCGGCCCATCCACTTCGAGCTCGAAATGGCCGCAGCCTCGGTCACGCGCACGAATTCCAGAGCAAGGTTCCTGTCCATCAAAAGCCACCTTCCATACGTCTGCATATCTCGGCATATATTTTTAAAGCTCAAATGAGCAGTGTATGCATGGACTTCGACGCAATAGTTTCC
The DNA here is from genome assembly GCF_030646255.1 of Candidatus Burarchaeum sp. Lineage (GTDB taxonomy): Archaea > Micrarchaeota > Micrarchaeia > Burarchaeales > Burarchaeaceae > Burarchaeum. The sequence goes on from NZ_JAUSNF010000016.1 coordinate 5,789, forward strand.
ACGACTGAAGTTTTCCTGAAGAAGTACTTTGTCGACACGCTGAAGTTCAGCTATGTGTGGGCCTTCAGCAAGGACTCTCAGAAGATTTTCCTCAAGGTCGCGCTGGCCTACTTCATCGGCTTCCTGCTTCTCATGGGCGGCATAGCTCTCCCGGTTTTCGGCACTGCGCTGCTCGCATCCTCGCTGCCCTCGGGCGCCGTGCTTGCGCTCATCCTCGGCATCGTACTTGCAGTCCTTGGCATCGGCATTCTCGGCTACTACGGCGTACTGCCGATTTTCAACGCGCTGAACGTGCGGGGCTATCCGCAGATGGACTGGACAATCCCGTCGTTCATAAACTTCGTCCTGCTGAAAATCCTTTCCAGCATCTATGCAATGCTGAGCGTTCTCAACAGGCGCCTCTGGCCCCTTGCGGCTGCCGAAGTGCTGATGCTAATCGCATTCCTCTATGCAGTATTTGTAATGCGCCCTGGCGCCGCCGCCATGCTCGGTCTAGTATTCCTATTCTTCTTCCTCAGCATCCCCTACCTCCTGCTCGTGGTCTATAATAATACGAGGCAGCTGGCCGCAGCCCCGATTTTCCTGCAGGGCGGCAAAGGCAAGCGCCAGGCGCTCGAAGAATCGTGGAACCTTACGCGCGGCAAGGCCCTGCCAGTTTTTATAACAGACTATGGGATAAATTTCATATGGAACACGCTTGTGCAGGTGCTCATGCAGATGCTTCAGTTTTTCCTGATGCCTCTTATATGGGTGGGCATGCTTCTGGGCTTCCTCGCCCCTGTGGTCTTATATGCCTTCATAATAATTCTTCTCATAGTTGGCAGCCTGCTGATGGCCGCTTTCTCAGCCGCCTTTAACTTTATAATGGCCTTTGTGCTGGTGGGCGTTTATGACGGGCTCGTGAAGTATGAGAAGGAAAAGGCCGGGTCGGCTCTGCCTGGCGTGGCGCGAAAATCCACGGACCTTAAGACTCTGCGGCCGAAGCGCAGGTAGCTGCCAACTGGCGCAAGCACAACAAGCTATTTAAATCCCTTCCCCCCTAATAGAGCCACTTCTTCGTCGAAAGACTTGGACGAATTCTGAAGTACGGCAGACAGGTTGAATCTGAAGACACTCTTCGCCTTGCAGGCGGAAAAATCTTCGGGTTGTTTAAATGGGTCACCTTAAGGGCCATAAGAGGGGCTCCCTTGCATTCAGGCCGCGCAAGCGCGCAAGTACGCTTATGCCGCGCATCTCGAGCTGGGCTCCTACAGACATGCCATGTACTCTGGGCTTTGCGGGCTATAAGGCCGGCATGACCTCTGTTTCTTCCATCGATGATTCGACCGCCCCTTCGAAGGGGCTTGAAATCTCTTCTGCTGCAACTGTTCTTGAAGTTCCTCCCATGACTGTTTACGGCTATCGCGCATACCTCGTAGGCTATGGCGGCAAGCGCGCCCTCGCTGACGTGGTGGCGCAGGATGAAAAAATACTCAAGCAGATTGGCTACGCCAAGGCGCCGAACGGCAGCGCCGCAATAGAGAAGCACATGGACCAGCTCTCGGATTTCACGCTGCTCGCATTCGCAAACCCCACGACCACCAGCACAGGCGCGAAGAAGCCCGTGCGCATGGAGCTCGGCGTGGGCGGCAAGAGCGCGAAGGAGAAATATGATTATTGCAAGACAGTCCTAGGCAAGCAGCTGCGCGTTTTCGATGTTTTCAAGGACGGCGAGTTCGTCAACGTTGTTGCAGTTACTACTGGCAAGGGCTGGCAGGGCGCTGTCAAGCGGCTCGGCGTAGCCCTGCAGAGAAGGAAGGCAACGGGCAGGCGCAGGCACGTAGGCACACTCGGCCCCTGGCACCCGGCAAAAGTCATGTACACTGCTCCGATGGCAGGCCAGATGGGCTTCCACACGCGCACCGAATATAATAAGAGGATTCTGAAGATGGGTTCCGATCCCAAGGATGTCGTGCCTGCGGGCGGCTTTTTGCATTACGGCGTTTTGAAGAATGACTATGTAATTTTGAAGGGCTCAGTGGCAGGGCCTGTAAAGCGGTTCGTGCGCCTGTGCAAGGCAACGAGAATCAGAACGCCCGTGAAGAAGCCCGAGATCAAGTTCATTTCGCTGAGGTCAAAGCAAGGCTGATGAGTGCGTGGCACAACGGTTGATGGTTATGAAAGCAAACGTCTATAATCTGGCGGGCGAGGAGCGCGGTGCGGTGGAGCTACCATCGGTCTTCAGCGAGCCCATGCGCTCAGACCTTATTACGCGCGCAGTGCTTGCAGAGGAGAGCAGGACCTACCAGCCCAAGGGTTCGTACAAGTGGGCGGGCCTTGAGACGAGCGCAGAGTACCGGGGCCGCAAGGAAGCGTACGGCTCTATAAAGAACAAGGGTATTTCGCGTCTGCCGCGCGAGAAGTTTCCGAAAGGGAAGTTCGGCAAGGTAAGGCGCGTACCGTTTTCAGTGAAGGGAAGGAGGGCGCACCCGCCGAAGCCCGAGAAAATAATCGTTGAGAAGATTAACGAGCGCGAGAGGCAGAAGGCCATAAGGAGCGCGCTCGCAGCTACTGCGAACAAGGCGATTGTAAAGAAGCGCGGCCATGTGGTGGATGCGGTCAAGTCCTACCCGCTCGTGATTGAAAATGCATTCGAGTCGCTTTCCAGGGCAAAGGAAGTTGTTTCAGTGCTCACAAAGCTCGGATTCTCCTCGGACATGCTGAGGGCGAAGAGGAACTCAAAGCCTCGCAGCGGCGTGATGGCCAACAGGCGCGGAGGCACGCACAGGCCGCGCTCGCTCATAATAATAGTGGGTGAGGACAAGGGCATTGTGAAGGGCGCCCGCAACATTTCGGGCGTTGACGTTGTGCAGGTCGAGAAGCTCTCGGCGCACATGCTCGCACCCGGCACGCACGCCGGCCGCATCGCGGTTTACAGCGAGGGCGCGATTGAGAAGCTAAGGAAATGGTAAGCGCGATGCGATTGGGAAATGGTTGAAAATTGAATGTGATTTGCATGGTATTGCTTTATCCAATAACAACTGAAAAAGCGGTCGGCATGATCGAGCGCGAGAACAAGATCATCTTCGTGGTCGAGAAGGGCGCGACAAAGGACCAGATAAGGAAGGAGGTTGAGCGCGAATTCGGCGTGAAGGTCGAGAGCGTGAACACGCTCATAACCTTCGACGGCAGGAAGAAGGCGTTCGTGAAGCTCAAGGAAGGATTCTCCGCAGACGACGTTGCGGCCAAGCTCAAGATAGCGTAGGTGCATTGCTTTGGGAAAACCACTTAACCAACAGAGGCGCGGAAAGGGCTCGCCGTCATACAGGCGGCCATCGCACAGGTTCAAGGCGGACGTGAACTTCCGCGGCTACGATGCGGCAGAGCGCGAGGGAGTCGTGAGCGGCACCGTCTCTGACTTTGTCGACGACCCTTCAAGGACTGCGCTCCTGATGAACGTGAAGTTCCAGACCGGAGAGCAGAGGATGCTCATAGCTCCCGAAGGTGTGCGGCTGGGCGCGGGCCTGGAGATGGGCACAAAGGCCGGCGTGGCACCGGGCAACGTGCTGCCGCTTTCGCTAATACCCGACGGCACTCCTATATATAACATAGAATCCTCAATGGGGGACGGCGGCAAGTTCGTGCGCAGCGCTGGCACAACCGCATTCGTAATTGCGCACGAGGAAAAGTCCGTTACCGTGCGCATGCCCTCGAAGCAAGTGAAGACTTTTGATCCCCGCTGCCGCGCGCAGATAGGAGTTGTATGCGGAGGCGGGCACACTGAGAAGCCGATGATGAAGGCAGGCAAGATGCACTACAAGGCGCATGCACGCAACATGACGTGGCCGCATGTGCGCGGAGTCGCGATGAACGCAGTGGACCACCCGTTCGGTGGCGGACAGCACCACCCGGGCAAGTCGACAATCGTTGGCCGCGGAACCCCGCCGGGCAGGAAGGTGGGCCACCTTGCAGCGCGCACTGTCGGCAGGCTGACTGCTGCCAAGCAGGAGCTCAAGAGGCAGCAGAGGATTGACCGGAGCGGCAGAAACAACAGGTGAATGAATGGCACGCAAATTCATGTTCAAGGGAAAAAGCATCGAGGAGCTGAGGACTCTCACGATAGAAGAGTTCATGGTCCTGATAGACTCGAGGAAGCGGCGCGCGCTCAGGCGCGCCGGCCCCAAGATCAAGATGCTGCTCGAGAAGATTGCGCACGCCAAGAAGATGATTGCGGCGGGCAAGGACAAGACCGTGAAGACGCAGACGCGCGAGGCCGTCATCCTGCCTGACTGGGTCGGGATGAAGTTCGGCATCCACAATGGCAAGGAGTTCAAGCCAATACTCATACGCGAAGAGATGGTCGGAAGGAGGCTGGGCGAGTTTGCGCACACAACGGGCAGGGTTCTGCACAGCGGCCCCGGTGTAGGCGCAACGCGCGGCAGCAAGTTCATCCCGCTGAAGTAGATTATGAGAGCGGATATGCAAGCATGTTGGAAACTGGTGAATGGCGTGGTGGAATTCAGATACGGATATGTTGGAAAGGCGGGCGAGAAGGCTGCCAAGGCGCAGACCTACGACGTCGACGCCTCCTACAAGGACCTCTGCGAAATGTGCTCGGACATCCGCGGCACGCTCGCCGAGCCTGCGCTCACAAGGCTTGCGCTGGTTGCAAAGGGAAAGACGGCAGTGTACTTTGCGCGGCACAACAAGCGGCTCGGCCACAGGCACGAGCTCGGCGGAAAGAAGGGCAGGTACCCTGAGAAGGCCGCGAAAATCGTGCGCAAGGTCCTCGAGAACGCGCTTGCGAATGCGGCCGCAATCGGCATCCAGACGCCGTACGTGGCGCACATATGCGCGAACAAGCACCGCATCTTCCCGCGGCTTGCGCCCAAGGGCAGGCGCGGAAGGAACGACTACGAGACTGCGCGCGTTGAGATTGTGCTCAAGGAAATGGAAGTTGAACGGGCTGAAATTACGAAGAAGGAACCAAAGCTCCTGAAGGTGAAGATGGAGGCAGAGAAGATGCAAAAGGAGCAGAACGCAGCGAAGAAGGAGAACAAGGCAAAACTACCCGCGTGATTTGAATGGCAATTGAAAGAAAATTCATCGAGGATGCTATAGGCATACACAACATAGTGAAGTTCCTTGAGGTCGAGCTGGACCGCGCGGGCTTCACGGGCGTCGAGATTCAGCGCACGCCCATGGTCACGCGCATAGCGGTTGCAGTAACCAACCCCGGCCGCGTCATCGGCAAGAAGGGCAAGTCCATTAGGGACCTGACTGACCAGATACACCAGCAGTTCGGCATACAGAACCCGCAGATCAGCGTAGTTGACGTTACCAATGTTGATTTGGAGCCGCGGCTCGTGGCGAAGAAGACCGTGAAGATGATTGAGATGGGCAAGAACATCCGCAGGATCCTGCACGGCTCGCTCAAGACAATCATGGGTGCAGGCGCGCTCGGCGCAGAGATAGTTGCGAGCGGCAAGATTGCCGCAAAGGGCGGGAGGTCGAAGAGGCTCCGCGTATTTGCAGGCTACCTGCCCAAGGCAGGCGAGCCCGCGCGCCTCGTGAAGCGCGGCCATGTTACTGCTTACCCGAAGTCGGGTGCAATCGGAGTGCTCGTGCGCATTGTGCTGCCTGGCACGGTTTTCCCGGACAAGAAGCCGATTACAAAGGTCGAACTGCCCCGCATAATTTCCGAGGCAGAGGTCGAGGTGGACAGCGGGGATGCGGGCGCGAGGCGAGGATAAGCATTAGTGAAATGTGATGGCCATGGCAATCATAAGAATCCGGGACATGAAGGAAATGGATGCCAAGACAATGGCAGGCAAGCTGGCCGAGCTGAAGCGCGAGCTCAGCATTGAGCGCAGCTCCGCAGCCGGCGTGGGCAGGAAGGCCAACCCGGGCATGATACGGACTTTGAAGCGCACGATTGCGCGCCTTCTCACGCTTGCACAGCAGAAGGGCTTCAAGCTCGAGGCTGTTGCAGTTGCCCCCATGGCGGCACAAGCGCCGGTGAAGGCGGTGAAGGCCGACGCGAAGGCGGAGACAAAATCAACTGCAAAAGAAACTCCAAAGCAGCCGCAGAAAACGGCAATGGAGGCAAAGCCCGTAAGCAAGCCTGAAAGCAAAAACGTTTCTCCGGAATTTTCAGAATTGATTGATGACAAGGCAAGCGAGAAGAAGTGAAACAAGAGGTGAATGCGAAAGTGAACGAAATATGTCCCAAATGCGGACTGCCGCTCGAGATCTGCGCCTGTGAGGCGCTCGAGAAAGAAGAGTCCAAGAAGATCAAGGTGTACGAGACCAAGAAAAAGTTCAAGAAGCTCGTGACCGTGGTCGAAGGGCTCGACGATGCCGATCTCAGCAAGACGGCGAAGGCGCTTAAGCAGAAGCTCGCGTGCGGCGGAACTGCCAAGGACGGGCTGATAGTGCTGCAGGGCGGGCACAAGGAGAAGGTGAAGGGCCTTCTGGTGTCGCTCGGCTACCTGGCCGAAAGCATAAACGTGATCTGAGCCGTGAAATGCCCGGCCGCGCAATGCGCGGCGAGGGGCGATGGTATGAGAACGCCTGCAAACCTGGCACAACATGAGCTCATGGGCCTCGCAGTGGAAGTCGCCGGCAGCGCGGACCGCAAGCAGAAGGGCGTGCGCGGCACGGTGGTGGACGAGACCAAGAACATGCTCGCCGTGGAATTGGCGGATGGGCGTGTCGTGCACATAGCAAAAATTGGAAGGACCTTCCGCTTCAATGTCGGTGGCGCGAAGTGCGAGATGGATGGAAGCAAGATTGCCTTCGACCCGGTCGAGCGCGTGAAGCGTTGTGCGGGCGTGAAGGTCCGCGTGCAGGGGAAAAAGATGCAACGGAAATGATGATGGCGTGAATGCGGGGAAAACTGAACTGAAAATGATGGCGGGAAAACAGCGGAAAAAAATAACCGGTGGTTATGATGGTAGAATGCAATGATGTGAATTGTTTCGTGCACGGCTCGCTCAGGACCAGGGGCTCCATATTGGAAGGCCGCGTGGTGAGCGACAAGGGCAAGCGCACGGTTATAGTCGAGCGCGAGCTTGTGAGGCTGGTGCCCAAGTATGAGCGGTACGCGCGCTCGCGTTCGCGCATCCCGGCGCACAATCCCGAGTGCATAGGCGCGAAGCTCGGAGACCTTGTGCGGATTGCGGAGTGCAGGAAGATAAGCAAGACAAAGGCATGGACTGTCGTCAAGGTTCTGGCGCATGGTACGGAGCCCGCCGTGGCCGGGAAGAAAGCAACGGGCGTGAAAGCGAAAAATGAGGGAAAGGGGGCTTGAGAATATGACAAAGGGCGTTGCAGCAAGCATACCAAAAGCGCTTCACACGGCCAGCAGGCTGCTGTGCGATGACAACAGCGGCGCGCGCATAGTGCAGATAATCGGCGTGCTGGGATGGCACGGCGACCGCGCGCAGTACCAGTCGGCGGGCATAGGCAACGTCGTAATCGTGGCGGTGAAAAAGGGCTCTCCACAGATGAAGAAGAAGGTCGAGAGGGCGCTCATAATCAGGCAGAAGAAGGAGTTCAGGCGCGCGAACGGCCTGCGGGTGAAGTTCGAGGACAACGCGGCAGTGCTGGTCGATGACCAGGGCCTGCCGAAGGGCACTGAGATAAAGGGCGCGATTGCCCGCGAAGTTGCGGAGTGCTTCCCGAAGGTCGCGGCCATTGCCGCAGCTGTAGTGTAATTTATTGATTGAGATAATGCAGATAGGGTAGATGAAAATGGAACTTGTAAGTACAAAACCCAGGAAGCAGAGGCTTGCGCGCTACGAGGCGCCGCTGCACATGCGCAGGCACTACATGTCCGTGCACCTGAGCAAGGAGCTCAGGCAGAAGCTTGCCACCACGCGCAGAAGCATTCCGGTCGTGAAGGGCGACAAGGTCAAAATCATGCGCGGCAGGCGCAGGGGCACGACGGGCAAGATTAGTGAGGTCGACCTTTCCTCGTGCAGGGTTTACGTGGAGGGCGTGGGCAAGGGCAAGGCGCGCGGCACAGAGGTGCTGATACCCGTCGAACCCTCGAACCTGCTGCTGCTCGATGGCGATTTCAACAAAAAGGGAAGGAAGGAAGTCATTGACAGGACAAGGGCGAAGGAAAAAACAGCGGCAAAAGTCGTGAACGAAGCGAAGCCGCAGACAGGATAAGCGCGGATATTTGGAAAATAAAAGGTGTTTGAATTGGGCAACAAGGGTGGATCGAAGCACTTGAACCGGATTGCGGCGCCGGAGTTCGCGGCCCCTGAGCGCAAGACAGCCATCTGGCTGGCCAAGCCCTCGCCGGGCAGGCATGCACTGGTTTATGCAGCCTCGCTGCGCGCCATTGTGCGCGACTCGCTCGGGCTTGCGTCCGATGCGCGCGAAACCGAGAAAATCGTGCAGGCCGGTGAGATACTCGTGGACGGCAAGGTTGTGAAGGATTCCAAGGCCGCCATAGGCCTGATGGACATAATCGCGATTCCAAAGATCAACAAGTACTACCTTGTGCTCCTGGACAAGAAGAGCCGCATGCTGTTGAAGGCAATCGACAAGGCAAAGGCGGGCGTGAAACTGTGCAAGATAGTCGGCAAGCACACGGTTGCGGGCGGAAAGGTGCAGCTGAGCCTGCACGACGGCAAGACCCTGCTGGCGGACAAATCTTACAGTGTTGGCGATTCAATCAAGCTGAAGGTTCCTGAGTGCACAATCGCGGGCACGCTGCGGCTCGAGCCCGGCGCGCGCTGCTTCATCATGCGCGGCAAGCACGCGGGCGGGGCGGGCAAGCTGGGCGAGATAACCACGGGCACCGAGGCGCTCGAGGCCCGCGCGACATTGGATGTTGATGGCCAGAATATAATCACGCTGAAAGATTACCTGTTCGTAGTCGGTGACGAGATATGAGCAACGAAAAGAATGCAAACGCAGGGCAGAATGCAATGCGCGGGCTTGCAGTGGAGAAGCTTACACTCAATATAGGTGTCGGCGGCTCAGGCCAGCCCTTGGAGAACGCGAAGTCCCTGCTCAAGAAGATTACGGGCAGGATCCCTGCCACGACCTATGCCCGCGACAGGAACCCGGTATTCAAGCTCAGGAAGGGCGATGCCATCGGCGCAAAGGTCACGCTGCGCAGGGCGCCCGCAGTCGAGCTGCTGAAGCGGGGCCTGGAATGCATCGGCCGCAGGCTCTCATCACGTTCCTTCGACCGGCGCGGCAACTTCGCATTCGGCATCCGCGAGTACATCGACTTCCCGGGCATAAAGTACGACCCGCAGATAGGCATGATGGGCTTCGAAATCGCGGTCACAATGAAGCGGAAGGGCGGCGAACGCGTGCTCGCGCGCAGGCGCGGAAGGGTAAGGCCGCGCAGAAGCTATGCCGTGACCAAGGAAGAGTCAATCGAGTTTGTGAAGAATATGTTCAATGTTGAAGTAGTCTGATGAATTGTGTGCGATGCGAAACGTGCGATGGAAAAATGTGCGATGATGGACGGCGTGCGATGAGAAATGTGTGCGATGAAAAATATGTTCGACCGGAAAAAGCTGATGTGATAACATGGTTGAGGAAAAGAAAACGAAAACCGAGAAAATAAGCCTTAAGATACTCTCCCGTTTCAAGGGCAGGGGCACGAGAAAGTGCCGCTTCTGCGGGAATGCGCGGGGCATCGTGAGGCGCTACGGGCTGAACATCTGCAGGCGCTGCTTCCGCGAAGTCGGCGAGAGCATAGGTTTCAGGAAGTTTTAGTCATGATTAAGGTGATGAAAAATGGTTAACGACCCGTTGGCTGACGCCCTCAACACGATAAAAACGCACGAGATTGCGGGCAAGCCCGAGTGCACAATCCTGCCGGCGAGCAAGATAGTGCGCGAGGTGCTGCTCATCTTCCAGCGCAAGGGCTACATCGGCGAAATGGAGTTCGTGGACAATGGCACGAGCGGCGCGTTCGAGGTCCAGCTGGTCGGCAAGATAAACTCATGCGGCACAATCAAGCCCCGCTTCGCGGTGAAGAAGACCGACTGGAACAAGTGGGAGCAGCGGTACATACCCAGCAAGGATTTCGGCCTGCTCATAGTCTCGACCCCGAAGGGCATGATGACCAATTCGGAGGCAAAGGACAAGAATACCGGTGGAAGGTTGATTGCTTATGTCTACTAGCGAGCTATTATCCGAGAGCGTGAAGCTGCCCGAGGGCGTCAAGGCCCAGCTCGAGGCTTCGACTCTCGTGCTCAGCGGCAAGGGCGGCAAGGTCAGCCGCTCCTTTGATGCCCGCACGCTCAAGATGGAAGTCAAGGGCAGCGAGGTCGTGCTGCAGAGCGTGAGCGTGCCCATGATCAACACCTACAAAACGCACGTGATGAACATGGCGAAGGGCGCGGGCGAGGGATACTCTGTTCTAATGAAGACTGTGCACTCGCACTTCCCGATGTCGTTCGAGGTCAAGGGCCGCGAACTGCTCGTGAAAAATTTCCTCGGCGAGAAGATGCCGCGCCACGCGCCGATAGCGGGCGAGGTCAAGCTCGAGGCCAAGGGGCAGGAGGTCAGGATAACCGGCGCGAGCAAGGACGATGTGGGCCAGACGGTCGCGAACATCAAGACCGCGCTCCGCATCCGCAAGCGCGACTCGCGCGTATTCCAGGACGGCCTGTATGTAACCGAAGAGTAAATGATGGCGTAATATTCACGTGATTGAAATGAAAACCAACGTAAAAAAGAAAAAGCACCCGACGTTTGCGCGCATGAACTACGGCAGGACCAAGCGCTGGCGCATAGGCGAGGCATGGCGGCGCCCGCGCGGCCACGACAACAAGCAGAAGGTCGCAAAGGCGTACGTGCCGGCAAGCCCTAAGATAGGCTACAGGCAGACGCGCGAAGTCAGGGGCGTGCACCCGTGCGGAGAAAAGTCCGTGCTCGTGCGCAACATTGCGCAGGCAATGACTGCAAAGGGCGCCATCATAATTGCGGCGGGCCTCGGCAGGAAAAAGCACGAGGCGATTGTCAAGATTGCAGGACAGAAGAAAATCAAGGTGATGAACCCATGAGCGTTTCAACAGCAAAGCGCCTCGCGGCGAGCATCCTGAAGGTGGGCGAGAACCGCATAAAGATAGCCGGCGGCGAGGACAAGGCGGCGGCAGAGGTGCTCACGCGCGATGACGTGCGCGGCCTCATAGACCGCGGCGCGGTTTACGCCGAAGCGGCGCGGGGCGTCTCGCGCCTGCGCGGAAGGATGCATGCAAAGCAGCGCGCGCTCGGAAGGCGCACGGGCCGGGGCAACCGCAAGGGAAAGCGCTATGCCAGCGTCTCGCAGAAGGAGCAGTGGATGCAGCGCGTTCGCGCGCAGCGCACTCTCCTGTGCGACCTGTTCGCAAAAGGCATGATAGACCAGAAGACATACCGGCACACTTACAGCATGATAAAGGGCGGAAACTTCAAGAGCCGCGCGAGCATGCTTTCGCACCTCAGGGATGGCGGGCTGCTCAAGGAAAAATCAGCCGCATCCGCGGGAAAAGCAGGGACAAAATAAAGGTGAACTAGAATGGCAAAAGCAACAGGACCGATATACCGTGTGAAATTCAGGCGCAGGCGCGACAACAAGACAAATTATGCGCGCAGGCTCGCGCTCCTAAAGTCGGGCAGGACGAGGCTGGTAATCAGGAAGACCAACCGGCAGGTGCTCGTGCAGTTCGTGAATTTCGGGGAGAAGGGCGACAATACTGTGTGCTCCATGAGCTCGCACGCACTCGCGAAATTCAACTGGCCTGCGAAGCGGAATTTGCCGACAGCCTATCTGACCGGCCTGCTCGCGGGCAAGTCTGCGCTGAAGAAGGGCGTGAAGGACGCGCTGCTTGACTCGGGCCTGAGCACGCCGTCAAAGAGCTCGCTGCTCTTCGGCGCCCTGCACGGCGTGGTTGACGCCGGGGTTACGGTGCCGCATGGCGAGGAGCTGGTGGACGCGGCCAGGATCAAGGGAACTCACATGGACGCTTATGCAAAGGCAAAGGGCAAGTCGGCTGCGGTTGAGGCTGAGTTCGAGAAGGTGAAGAAGGCGATAATGGCTGGTGGTTAGCGATGGTTGCAAGGAGAAATCCAAGATACGAAGAAGAGGAGGAGGCACCGTGGACGCCCAAGACGGATATTGGAAAGAAGGTTGCTAACCACGAAATAGTCTCGATAAAACAGGTGCTTGAGTCAGGCAAGCCCATACGCGAGCACCAGCTGGTCACTGCGCTCCTACCCAACCTTACGCAGGAGACCTTGGAGATTAAGAACACGCAGAGGATGACTGGCAACGGAAGGAAGATGCAGTTCCGCGCGGTCGTGCTTGTGGGCGATGGCAATGGCCACCTTGGCATAGGTGCGGGCAAGGCCGACGAAGTGAGGCCTGCAATCAGCAGCGGCGCGAAGCTGGCCAAGCGGAACATCATACACGTTCCCCTCGGGTGCGGCAGCTGGGAATGCGGCTGCAAGACGCGGCACACGGTCCCGATAAGGGTCGTCGGAAAGAACGGCAGCGTTGAAATCATGCTCAAGCCAGCGCCCCTCGGGGTAGGCATAGTCGCGAATGCCACCGTGCGGAAAGTGCTGCACGCGGCGGGCGTGAAGGATGTCTGGACATTTTCGCGCGGCAGGACAAGCAGCATCTACAACACCACCATGGCCGTGTTCAAAGCGCTCGACTCGCTCAACAACATGAAGTATTATGATGACTGGGAACGGAATTTGAAGTCCGCGGAGCCTGCAAACCCTGCCGCCGAGACAAAGGAAACCGCGGCGCAGGATGGCGAGAATGCGGCGAAAGAGAAAGAAGGGGAAAAGAAAACCGAAGCGGGCAAGGAAGAAACGAAGGAGGCTGGCTAGATGAAACTTTACGCATTGGTTCTTGTAAGGGGAAGAGTCAACCTGAGCAGGCGCGAGAAGGATGCGCTCGACAGCCTTAGGCTTACGCGCGTCAACCATTGCTCGCTCATGAACGAGTCCCAGAAAGGCATGCTTCTGTCGTGCAAGGACTACATGACTTGGGGCGAGATAGACGAGCCCACACTGGTGCAGCTCATAGAAAAGCGCGGCAGGATGCCCGGCGACAAGCCAGTAGATGCAGCTGCTCTCGCAGTAGGCAAGTTCAATTCCATCGGCGATTTCGCAAAGGCTTTGCTTGAGGGCAAGGCCAAGATGGATGCTTTTGGCATGAAGAAAGTCTTCAGGCTGCACCCTCCAAAAAGCGGCTACAGGGAAACAAAAGTCCATTACCCGCGCGGCGCGCTAGGCTACCGGAAGGAAAAGATAAACGACCTGCTCAGGTCGATGATGTAAGTGCGATGGGCGCGATGGGAACGATTATGTAAGCTCGATGGAACTGATGAATGTACGTGCGATGCACGCGATGGAAACGATGATGGATTTACCGAGGTTGATGACGTGACGCTAAGACACAGGAAAAGAAGCAGGCACAAGTACATGGGCACGCGCAGCTGGGGCGGCGGCAACATAAAGAACAGGAGAGGCAAGGGCAGCCGCGGAGGCGTGGGGCTAGGCGGCGGGCAGGACCAGAAATGGACCTACATGGTCAAGTACATGCCCGACCACTTCGGCAAGCACGGCTTCCACCCTGTCGTCCGCGAGCCAAACGCAGTCATAAATCTAGGTGAGATAGATGCGCTGGCAGAGCTGGGCAGGCTCAAGCAGGAAGGCGGCAAGTATGTTTTCAATTTCAGCGGCAAGGTGCTTTCAGGCGGCAAGCTCTCGCACCCAGTCGTAATTCATGCAGACGAGTTCTCAAAGGGCGCCGAAAAGAAGATAACTGCGGCGGGCGGACAGGCAATTGCTAAAAAGGCGCCGGAGCGGGTCGGCGAGGGAGCCGGGAAAGGCAAGGATGCCAAGAGAGGCAAGAAAGCCAAGTAGGCAGGCGGCGCAGCGGCAACAAACCAAAACTTAAATATCCTGCTGTCGATAGGGTGCGTTACTAGGCTGTAGAACGGGGTTAGCCAATGAGACTTGATTTTCTAAGGCCATTCATAAAATTCCTGCCCGAGATCGCTCCTTCATCAAAGCCCGTGCATCTCAAGGAAAAGCTGATGTGGACAGTTGCCGCACTCGTCATATTTTTCATAATGTATCACGTCTACCCGATAGGCGTGAATACGTTGCTCCTGCAGGGACAGGGCGCAGAATTTTTGCAGGTAGTGACTGCAAGCAAAATAGGCAGCCTCATCACATCTGGTATTGGCCCCATAATCCTTGCATCCATATTCCTGCAGCTCTTCATGGGCGCCAAGATAATTGAGCTCGACACGCGCGACCCCGACCAGCGCGCACTTTTCCACGGCACGCAGAAGCTGCTAGCCATCCTGCTCAGCTTCTTTGAGGCCGCAGTTTACGTCGGCATAGGCGGCATACCTGTCTTTGGCGCAGTAGGCTCTGGCACGCTGCCGCTTTTCGGCAGCCTCGTGGCCACCACTTTATTCGTAATCCTCCAACTCGCCATGGGCTCCATCATTCTGCTCTACCTCGACGAAATAGTTTCGAAGTACGGAATAGGCTCGGGCATCAGCCTGTTCATCGCAGCAGGTGTCTCGCTTTCGATAGTGCAGGGCACACTAATCTTGCTTTTTAGCTCGGATAGAGGCGCGCTCGGGAAGCTGCAGACCGGCTCCGCAACTGCAATACCGGATGCAATCATTGCCTTGCTGCCTCTCGGCTTCACGGCCTTAGTGTTCTTCGTAACTGTTTTCGTAGAGGGCATGAAGGTCGAGATTCCTCTTTCATTCGAAAGGGCGCGCGGCTTCATGGGCCGCTTCCCCATCAAGTTGCTCTATGTATCAAACATTCCTGTAATTCTTGCCTCTGCGCTTCTGCTAAACTTGCAGGTGTGGGCGCGGTTCTTCTATGAAAAGAGCATTGTAATCGGAGGCACGGACTACCTTCCGTATCTGATCAACGTGCAGAACGGGCAGTTCGGCCCGCGCATAGCGGACGGCCTTCTCTACCTCATCACACCCATTCAGCTCAGTCCATTAACCTCATCTGGCGGCTATCCTACCTATCTATATGAGCTCATAAATACGCCCACGCCCATGCTCGGCATACCTGAATGGGTGCACGCCATCACCTATGTAATTTCGCTTACAATTCTCTGCGTAATCTTCGGAAAGTTCTGGATTGAAACTACGGGCATGGGGCCGCGCGAGGTGGCCGAGCAGCTGAACAAGTCTGGCATGCAGGTGCCAGGCTTCAGGCGCGACCCTCGCGTGGTTGAGAAGGTGCTCGAGAAGTACATACCCACCATCACAATCCTGGGCAGCATTTTCGTGGGCCTGCTCGCCAGCTTCGCAGACCTCACAGGCGCGCTCGGGACTGGCACAGGCATCCTGCTTACTGTCGGCATACTGCACAAGATGTACGAGGAGCTGAGTGCACAGCACATGTTCGACCTTTATCCCGACCTCAGGAAGTTCATGGGATAGATTAAGCACAAGCAGCACGAACAGCAAGTTGTGGGAGGTGGCTGAGATGATCATAATAATGGGAACTCCGGGTGCAGGCAAGTCAACAGTGCTCAGCGAGGCGAGCAAGGACAGGAAGCAGTGGAGCATCGTGAATTACGGCGACCTGATGATTGAGATAGCGACTGCAAAGGGCTATGCGACGAACAGGGACGAACTGAGGCGGCTCGAAGTTGCGAAGCAGCGCGAGGTGCAGGCGGCTGTTGCCGAGCGGCTCGCAGGCATGAAGGGAAAGGTCGTGCTCGACACCCACTGCTCCATAAATACGCCTCAGGGCTATTATCCCGGCTTACCCTACTCGCTCCTGGGCAAGCTGAAGGTAGATGCTCTCGTGCTCGTGACCGCGCCGTTAGAGCACATTTTGGGCAGGCGCAAGAAAGATACGACGCGCGTGCGCGACGCGCAACAGAACGAGGAGCTGGCCGAGCACATGCGGTTAAACGAGGCGATGCTCGCAGCCTACTCTGTGCTGAGCGGCGCGCCCGTAATGATTGTTGAGAACGCGGACGGGAAACTTGATGTCGCAGTCGACAGGCTCGAGGCGCTTCTCGACTCGTTCGAGGCATAGTGGTGATTTTGTTATGGACACTTATGCAGCATTCTTCGTAATTTCTGCCATCGGCATAATGTATGCCATGATTTCGCTGGCTATTACAAAACGCTTCGGCAACCGCGAGCGCGTGAAGCAGATACAGAAGGATATCAGCGACATCACGAAGAAGCAGCAGGCGGCGATAAAGAAGAACGACGAGGCGGAGCTCAAGCGGCTCGAAGCCGAGAATGCGCGCATACCTGCGCTGCTAAAGGAATCCATGATAATGCAGTTCAAGCCCCTTATATTCCTCCTTCCCTTCCTTCTCGTTCTTCCCGCACTCGCGCGCATGCTCTACCCTGACTTTGTCATAACCCTCCCGTTCCAGCTGCCGGTTTTCATACAGCATTTCGAGCGCTTCCCGAACTGGCGCAGCGAGTTCGGCGCAGTGGGCTGGTTCTGGCTCGCCTTCCTTTTCTCAAGCCTCATGGCGCAGGCGCTCGTAGATCGTCTTCCGAAAATGGTTGCGAAAATGAGAGGCAAGACTGATGAGAAACCAAAAAACCAAATACAAGAATCAACAGATATAATCCAAACACAAAAAAGCGAAACAATTCTTGAAGCGTGATTGCATGACAATAATCTGCATCTCAGGCCTGACGGGCTCGGGCAAGAATGCCGCAGGCGAGGCGCTGGCCAAGCGGCTCAACCTCCGGCTCGTGAGCCTTACTTTCAAGGACGATGCCAAGAAGCGCGGAATCAGCCTTATGCAGCTCCAGGGCGCTGCGGACAAGGACAAGAAGATAGATGTAGATTTCGATGCGCGCGTCGTGAATGAGGCATCAAAGGGCAACTGCATCGTCACAACCTGGCTCGGCCCGTGGATGGTGAAGGCTGCTGATTTGCGCGTCTGGATTAATGCCGAAGAAAATGTGCGCGCAGCGCGCATAGCAAAGCGCGACGGCATGGGCGCAAAGGAGGCGCTTGAGCACCTGCGCATGCGCGACAATGACAACCGGGCGCGCTACAAAAAATATTATGGCATAGGCCTCGACGACCATTCAAACTTTGATCTTGAAATCGACTCGGGCAAGCTTTCTCCAGAAGAAATTGCGGCGCTCATCGAGAAGGCCCTGCGCGCCAAGGCGAAAAAGTAGGAACGCAAGGCGAAAAAATAGGGACGAACGTGAAAACGCAGGGAAGGAAAGTGAAAAGCAGGAACTAGGACGGCGCTTCGCATGGTTGAACTTATTGAACACATTTCCGCTGAGACTGACCCGAGCCATGGCAAGGTGCCGCGCGACCGCACCATGGCTGAGCGCATGCAGCTCGGCATAATTCCCATCAACAAGCCGTGCGGCCCGAGCAGCCACGAGGTCGGCGCCTGGGTGCAGCGCCTCACGGGTGCAATAAAGGCAGGGCACTCGGGAACGCTCGACCCCCAGGTGAGCGGCGTCCTCCCGGTTGCGCTCGACGATGCGACAAAGGCACTCACATTCATGCTCAAGAGCGACAAGGAGTATGTCGGCATAATGCGCTTCCACCGCGCAGTTGACGCGGCCCGCGTGAGGCGGCTGTTTGCTGAGCACGTGGGAAAAATAAAACAGCTCCCGCCCGTGCGCTCCGCCGTCAAGCGGGTGCAGCGCGAGAGGGAAATATATGTGCTTGAGCTGCTCGAGCTCGACGGCCGCGACGCTCTCTTCCACGTCTCGTGCGAGGCGGGCACCTACATTAGAAAGTTATGCCACGACTTGGGAAGGAGCGCGGGCACGGGCGCGAACATGGTCGAGCTCAGGCGCACGCGCGCCGCGGGCTTCAGCGAGGTGCAGTGCTGCACGCTTCAGCAGCTGAGCGACGCGCTCTGGCTTTGGAAGGAGCGGGGCGACGAGAGCGAGCTGCGCAAGTATGTCCTGCAGCCTGAGCAGGTTCTGAAGTTCAAGCGCATCATCATAGTCGACGGCGCCATCGAGGCGCTGTGCGCGGGCGCGCAGCTTGCGCTTCCCGGCGTTGCGAAATTCGAGAAGGGCATTGCGAGGAACGAGACGGTAATGCTTCTGTCGCTCAAGGGCGAGATGGTAGCCATAGGCGCTGCGCTGATGAGCGAGAAGGAGATGAAGGAGGGCACGAAGGGGCTGGCAGTCAAAACCGTGCGCGTCGTAATGCGGGCCGGCACATATCCCCGGCTATGGAAGAAGCACGAAGGCAGTGTGCACGACGGCGAAGAAGGGCGAACGTCAGAGAAAGACGGATAAACGTCAGGGAACAGGCATTCCTCAGCAGAGGACTGGCGTGCACTCTCCCTGCGGGGAAAGGCATCCCTTTTCCGATTCGTCGGAAAAGAGGACCCCTTTCGGCGTGAGCAGAAAGCGGGCCTCAGTTCCTTACGTCGTAAATATCTTGCAAAGGGCCTTGAAAAGCATTATATACTTAACTCGTGCAATAATGTACCCTGCCGGGGTGGCGGAACCTGGTATCGCGCATGCCTGGAAAGAAACTTTTTCAGAAAAGTTTCATGTAATGACATTAGATGTTGTGCCGGATAGCATGTGCCCGCAAGGGCTTATGGGTTCGGGCCCTTCTTTCTTTTCAAAAAAGAAAGAAGCCCCGGGGTAAGAAAGAAAACAAGTTTCCCGGGATTTGAAAACAAGAAAGGAAGGCCGCTCAAAAATCCCATCCCCGGCGCTTTAAATCGACGCTGAATTGCATTCATGAGGTTTTATGATGAAAAACGAAGAGTCCAAGACGCACGGGAAGGAGCAACACAAGGAGCATGGCAAGGAACAGCCCAAGCCAGCTGAAGGCGGAAGCCAGCAGGCCAAATCCTCGCAGAAGCACGAGGGAAAGAAGCCTGACCAGCGGCCAACCGCGCCGGCGAAGCCGATGAAGGATTACGGCCAGGATTTCCGCGGTGTAGTCCGCCTTGCGGGCAAGGATTTGAAGGGTGAAGTGCCCGTGCGCCGCGCGCTCTCGCGCGTGAAGGGGATTGGCGACAGGCTAGGCCCGGTTCTGAGCGAGATAGCCACCCAGCAGATGAAGATTGCAAATGATACTGTCATCGGCCTGCTTACTGAAGAGCAGATGAAACAGCTTGAGGACATTCTTTCGCACCCTGAAAAGTACGGCGTGCCAAACTACCTGCTCAACCGGCAGAAGGATCCTGAGACTGGCGTGGACCGGCACATCATCAGCACTGACGTTAATTTCCTCATGAGGCAGGACATCGAGCTTGACAAGACGCTGAACACTTGGCGTGGTTACAGGCACCTCTATGGCCAGAAAGTGAGGGGCCAGCACTCGCGCACGAGTGGAAGGACGGGCATGACCGTCGGCGTCCAGCGAAAGACCCTCATGGCGGCCAAGGAGGCCGCAGTGGCGGCAGAGGCCAAGCCAAAGGGCGGCAAGATTGCGGGCGCGGAAGAGAAGGCGGCAGCCTCGCCGGCAGAGGCAGGCAAGCCCGGGGCCAAGACCGATGCAAAGCCGGCCGCGGCGAAGAAGGAAGAGAAGAAGTGATGAGCGCAAATGCATTTTTGCACAAGATGTGATTATCAATGGGAGACCCGCGAAAACTCACGAAAAAGTACGAGATACCTAAGCGCATCTGGGATACTGAGCGCATAACTGAGGAAGGCGAGCTCAAGAAGGAGTATGGGCTCAAGAACACGCGCGAGCTGTGGATAGCCCGCAAGGTGCTCAGGAAAATAAGGCGCGAGGGCCGCAGGCTTCTCTCATTGGGCGGCCGCGGCCAGGAGGAGGCAAAGGAACTGCTCGCGAGCACTGTGAGGCTCGGGTTCGCAAAGCCGGGCACAACCCTCGACGGCCTTCTTGCGCTCAACATGCGTGACATCCTAGAGAGGCGCCTGCAGACGCGCGTCACGAAGCTTGGGCTCGCAAAGACAATGCCTCAGTCGCGGCAGCTCATAACCCATGGTTTTATCGCAATCAACGGCCGCAAGTTTTCCGCTCCCAGCTACACTGTGCCAATTTCCGAAGAGCTCGGCATCGTGCTCTACAAGCCGATAGACCTCAGCACGCCGGAGCCAAAAGCGCGCGAGGCCAAGAGGCACGGCTCGACTGCGGACCAGCTGGCGCCAAAGGCGCCGCCCGTGGATGCCGGAGTAGCAGCATAATATTTCCGATGATTGAGTTGATTTGAATGGCAGAAGAAACGAAAACAAACCCGGCACCCGCAAAAGAGCAGCCTGTCCAGGCACCCGTACCTATTGAAAAGGCCGTGCAGCCTGTTGCACCGCCGGCAACGCCTTCAACAGCTGCAACTGCGGCTCCCGCACCTGCTGAAAAGGCAGTGCAGCCTGTTGCACCGCCGGCAACGCCTTCAACAGCTGCGACCGCGGCAGCCCCAGTGCGCATCCCGATGAGGGAACTCCAGTGGGGCATTGCCCACATCTATTCATCCAAGAACGACACGATCATAACTATTACGGATATGAGCGGCGCCGAAACTATTGCAAAGGCAAGCGGTGGCATGATGGTGAAGAGCGACCGCGAAGAGGGCTCGCCCTATGCGGCCATGCAGGCAGCATTCAAGGCAGCAGACCAGGCCAAGATGCGTGGCATAACTGCAATTTACGTGCGCATCCGCGCGCCAGGAGGCCATCTGGACCGGACGCCGGGCGCAGGCGCGCAGGCCATGGTGAGGGCTCTTGCCCGCTCAGGCCTTCGCATAGGCAAGATAGAGGATGTCACGCCGATACCGACCGACACCACAAAGAGGCCGGGCGGCAGGAGAGGAAGGCGCGTGTGAGGTGTTCATATGAAAGTCGAGCACGTAAAAAGTGGCAATGGCGGAATGTTCCTCACGTTCACGCTCAAGAATACGGGCACGGCGCTCGCGAACGCGATAAGGCGCATAAGCATGGGCCAGGTTCCCGTGCTCGCCATAGATGCGATAACCATGTACGAGAACAACTCCGTATTCTTTGATGAATATATTGCAAATCGCATCGGGCTAATACCGCTCAAGACGCCGGACGGGTACGCGGAAGGCGAGGACGTGCTCTTCAAGCTCTCGGCAGAAGGGTCCGGCACCGTCTACTCAAAAGACCTGACGAGCACCGAGCGCGGGGTTTCATGCGTGTCGAAAAAGATACCGATAATCGAGCTCGTCGAGGGCCAGCGCCTGAGGTTCGAGGGCCGCGCAAGGCTCGGCAGGGGCAGGGAGCACGCGAAATTCCAGGCGTGCCTTGCCTCGTATGGCTTCGATGAGAAGACCAAGGAATTCAACTTCACCGTAGAATCTTTCGGCCAGATGACGGCTGGCGAAGTGATGCTGAAGACTGGAGAAATACTGCAGAACAAGTGCGAGGAGTTCCTCGCGCAGATGGGAAAGAAATAGCCGAGGTGGATGGACGGAAGGACGACGTAGCAACTGGCACTTGTAAAGGGAGGATAATAAGGAACAAACATTCCGCCGCTGCGGAATGTTGCATCATTCCGTCTTTCGAGACGGAATGCTTGCCGTAGGTTCCTTATGCGGGGGTGTCAGAGCCAGGTCAAATGAGCAGGACTGAGGCTCCTGTGCCTTTAGTGGCTGCGTGGGTTCAAATCCCATCCCCCGCATTTTCTCGGCGCCGTATTTCCGCCGTGCGGAAATCGGCCCCTTTCCCGCAAGGGAAAGCGGGCACCGAGAAAAGGGCCCCTTCTGCTCGGGCAGAAAGAAGGCCGCATAAAAAACGTAAGCATGTGATATTATGAAAAGAGGAACAACGAATGAGAATTTGGCTGCGCTCATAGTGCGGCTCGAGAAGGCCTCGAAGGCCAACAAGGCCCCGTTGTGGGCGGCGTTAGCGAGGCGGCTCTCAAAGGCCCACCGCGCGATGGCCGAAGTGGATGCAATGTCCCTCGACAAGCGTGTGCCGCAGGGCTCAGCCGCAGTCGTGCCTGGTGTGGTGCTGGGCTCGGGCAAGGCAGGGTATACGGGCACCGTGGCCGCGCTGCGATTCAGCGCCTCTGCGCGCGCCTCGCTCGCAAAGGCGGGCGCAAAGCCGCTCACAATCGAGGCCCTGCTCGCAGCGAATCCGAAAGGCACAAACGTAGCGATAATTGTATGATTGGAACTTGAAAAAACGTTGATGAACATGGTTGATAAAATGATGATTGTGGATGCCGAAGATGCGGTTGTCGGAAGGCTTGCAGCCGACGTTGCGAAGCTACTGCTCAATGGGCAGGAAGTGAGCGTCGTGAACTGCGAGAAGGCCGTGATGTCTGGCGAGCCGAGCGGCATAATTGCGAAGTACGCGCGGAGGCGCCTGCAGAAGGACAAGGCCAACCCCGAGCACTCGCCCCACATTTCGCGCAGGCCCGACTATTTCGTGAAGCGGATAATACGCGGCATGCTGCCGTTCAAGCAGCCCCGGGGCATGATTGCGTTCAAGAAGCTCATGGTCTACATGGGCGTGCCCGCAACAATGTCGCTCACAAAACCTGAAAAGCTGGGCTTCAAGAAGAAGGATGCGCTGCACGCGCGCTACATAACTGTCGCCGACCTGTGCAAGAGGCTCGGCTACAACGGATGAGATGACTTTACTGAAATGAATGATGGGGTTTGATTGAATGGCAAGAGTGAAAAAAGAAAAGACGCCCGGCGAGAAGAAGGAGAGCACGCCCAGGGCATCGAAGAAAAAACTACATACGCTTGTCGCGCGCGGGAAGCGCAAGGAGAGCATCGCCCGTGCGAGCGTGAAGAAGGGCAAGGGCGTGGTGAGGATTAACAGCCAGCTTCTAGACTCAATTTCACATCCGTATGCGCGCGAAATGATGCGCGAGCCCCTGCTCATGGCAGGCCCGCTTGCGAGCGAGCTTGACATCAGCGTGAATGTGCACGGCGGCGGGCAGATGGGCCAGGCCGAGGCTTCGCGGCTCGCAATAGCGCGGGCAATCGTGCAGTTCACGGGCAATGAGGAGCTGAAATCCCGCATGCTCGAGCGCGACAGGAGCATGGTTGTCGAGGATGTGAGGCGCGTCGAGCCCAAGAAGTACCTGGGTCCGAAGGCGCGCGCGAGGTTCCAGAAATCGTACAGGTAAACTCCGCCGGCGAGGTGGTGCCACTATGTTGTTCCCAGTAAGATGTTTCACTTGCGGCTCGGTCATAGGGGACAGGTACGAGGAGTACGTGGACCTTCTGAAAAAGAGCAAGCCGGCCGCTGCGCTGGAAAAGATGGGCGTCAAGAGGTACTGCTGCAGGCGCATGTTCCTGAGCCACATAGACCTCGTGGACGAGGTTACGAAGTACACGAGATTCTGATGGAGGAAAAAATGAAATGCTAAACGGGGTTGCTTTGGGCTTTGTTTTCGCAGGGGCCGTGTGCTAGCCTGGTATGCTTCCGGCTTGGGGTGCCGGCGACCTGAGTTCAAATCTCAGCGGCCCCATTTGAACTGAATGATGCAAATGAATGTTTGAATGAATGAGAAAATGAATGTTTGAATGAACTGCTGACTGAAAAACGAATAACTGACCGAAAGTTTGAATGCGTGAAATAATGGTGATATGATGGCTGACATGCTTTTGCCGCAGGAAAAATACCTGGAATCCGGCATACACATCGGGACAAAGATGAAGACTCCTGACATGAAGAAGTACATTTACAAGGAGCGCCAGGACAAGCTCTATGTGCTCGACCTCAAGCAGGTGGACGAGCGCATACGGCTGGCCGCCAGGTTCATAGCGCGCTATGAGCCCCAGGGCGTCTATATTGCCGCTTCCAGGACCTACGCGGGCCTGGCCGCTTCAAAATTCGTGCAAATAACTGGCTGCAATATGATAAAGGGCCGCTTCATACCCGGCAGCATGACCAACCCGTCGAGGGACAACTTCTGCGAGCCCACCCTCCTCGTAGTGTGCGATCCGAAGAACGAATGGCAGGCCATACGGGAAGCGACGACCATAGGCGCACCCGTAATTTCTCTGTGTGATACTGACAACGTTATCAAGTTCATAGACCTCGTAGTCCCGTGCAACAACAAGGGCAAGAAGGCGCTGGCGCTGATTTTCTTCCTGCTCGCGCGCGAAGTCCTGAAGGCAAGGGGCACGATTGCAAACGACGGCGAATTCGGCCACACGCTCGAGGAGTTCGACGTTCCGCTCGAGCTGCAGGCCGGCCCCGCGGTCGCACCTTCTGCAGTGGCCTCGAAGCCAGCCGCCCCTGCGCAGTCCGCTGCCGCACCCGCTGTTGCGGTTGCTGCGCCAAACGAGGGCGAGGAAAAGAACAAGCACAAGGCAAAGCGCGCCGTGAAGAAGAAGGACGAGGAACCCGGCGCAGCGGAAAAGGGCGCTGAAGAAAAAGGAGCCGAGGAGCCCAAGAAGTAGAACGGAGGCCGAGCAAGAATTACGAATAAGCGACGCTGAAGAAGAAAGAAGTCTAATTTATCGGCCCGCAGCTCAATTCCCTGCTTTTCTTATGCACAGCCCCCTGGTTCCAACCGTGATGAGCTGGGGTTTTTCAGATATAATCGTCTCTGCGCTTGCCGGTATGCTGTCGCACAGCGCCAAATAATGCTCCCGTACCGCAAGCTCTGCAACGCAATCCCATTTCCTGTTCTCCTGCGAAATCTTCATGCACTGCTCCAGCGTGTAGGTGTAGTTCTGCCCGTTCGCGTCCGTGCCCATTATTATCTGCGCATAGCAGAACTTGTCCCGCGTGACATTGTCCGCTATGTTGTTGCAGATGCTCGGGTCGCCGAACCTCTTTGCCACGTCCCTGTAGCACCCCTCCTGCTCGACTTCCGTTTCAAGCGTGGCGCATTGCCGGTAGTCTGTGACATCGGCGTTAAAGTTGGACTTCGAAAGGCACGTGCTCTTCGTGGACGCAAATTCTGCCTTGTCTGGTATGAGCCCGCACATGGTGCTGTTCTGCTCGCGCCTCGCCAGCTCTGACACGCACTCCCATTTCATGTCCGGACTGTAAACTGCAAGGCACCCTGCGAGCGTGAAGTTGTACGCCTCCTTCAGCTCCGCATCCCTGCCCGTGATTATGGGCGAATAGCAGAACCTGTCCCGCGTCCCGGTGTCTGCTATCGGGTTGCACACGGACGGGTCGCTCAGCATCTTGGCCACGTCCCGGTAGCACACATCATGCTTTGTCGTTATTATCGGGGTGCCGCCGTCGCTCACAAGGAAGTATATCTGCCCGCAGGCATCGGGCAGCAGGGCCCCCCGCGCAACCGTGTCGTAGCACGAGTCCCGGTCTATGCCGCTCGCGAGCTGTGCGCACACAGTATAATTCTTCAGCGTTATGCCTACTGCCGCATAGCACTGTACGATGTAGCTTATGGTTCCCTGCACGCTGTAACCAAACTGGCCCGAAGCGCCCAACACGACGCCCTGGCACACGCTTACATCGCCAGTCTCACGCGCAACTGTTATTCTGCAGAGGTCCTTGCCCTCTGCCGTACTCGCACTTTCACAGTAGGTCGAATTATTCGAGAATATTGTAAGGCAGGCGTATCTCAGCGACTCCTCACCTATTGCGCCGCACGCGCTCCCGTCATCCATTATCATCGCATACTCGAATGCGCACGCGCTCTCCAACGTGCCGCCGTCAAGGCACTTCGAGACATTCCTTGAGAAATTGGCCTCGCACAGCGTGCGGTTGTAGCCAACGGTGCTCACATCCTCGCACGGCCCCTTAAACTGCTCGACGCACTGCGCATTCTTGGCAGCGTCAAATACGAGCGCGCAAAAATCCTTGTCATCCGTGGTGAATGCGGCGTTGAGGTAGCAGTCGTCCCACAAATCCCCGCCCAGGTCCGCGCACAGCTCGGGCGTCTTGAGCGCGAACCCGTATATGCACGACTCCTTGGTTGAGTTGCTCACAATAAGATAGCACCAGTCGGCCTTCCCCTGCTGCGCAGCCTCGGTGGCAAAGCAGTCGTCCCTCTGCCCGCCGGCAAGCGCCCAGCAGTCGGCTACCACCGGCGGAAGGTCCGGGCCTTCCTCCGGAGGCAGCAATTCGGCCGGCTTCTGCTCCGGCGGAACCTCGGCCTGCCTGGCGCAGCCCGCCAGTGCAAAGGAAATCACAAATAGCGCCGCAATCAAAACAGCGAATTCTCTCTGTTGCATAACGAGATAGTAATTTAAACTCTTGATATAAAAAGGTTTGCGACAAGAAGGTCAAGGGAGATTTAATGGGCGAAGAACTACTCGGGATAATACCTGCCAGGAAGGAACTGCACGCCATTGACAGGCTCAAGGCCGAGCAGGTGCTTGAGGAAAAGTTCGGCCACGATGCCCTGCGCGTCTACGTGAAAATCAACGGAGCCCGGAATGCGGAAGAGATACGCGGGGAACTTGCGATGGATGAGAAGAAGTTTCTTGAAATACTGGGCTTTCTCGAGGACGGCGGGCTGATAACGACCAAGACCGTGTTCGAGGCCGAGTTCGAGCAGAAGCCTGAGAAGAAGATATAAGGGCCGTTGGCAGAAGGCCGAGTGCGAATCTGAGTTACAGTTGCAGGTGCTTTTTGATGGCAGAAGAACTTGAAGCGGTCCTGAAAAAAAACGAGCAGGGGCCGCTTGACAAATTCAGGAACGAGAGCCTGATTTACAAGCAGTTTGGCAACGAGGGCGTGCGCGTCTATTCCTTGATTACGAGCGGCAGCAAGGCGCGCGACCTGCTCGCACAGATGAGCATGAATGAGGGCAAGCTCATTGAGCTCCTGGAATTCATGGACTCGCGCGGCCTGGTAACTATTGAGCACGAGGGCGCAGCCGCGCAGGCCGTAGCATCCCAGCGGCGAACAGAGGCCGAGCACGAGATAGCCCACGAGCTTGAGGGCCGCGAAAAGGAGATAAGGCGCGAGGCCCTGCCGCCCCTCTCCCGTACATCTCCATTTTCGACTCCATCTGCCCGCCCGGGCCTTCCTTCAGCCACCGCTCCTTTCGCACCATCTGCAATGCCCTCCACGCCCGCAGCTCCAGCCGCGGCCCTGCAGGCCGAGCCAGCACCGCCTTCGCTCAGCCCGCTCGAGAAGACTATTTACAAGAAGTTCGGCAAGATAGGCCTGAATGTCTACAACCTGATAGACGGCGAGAAGACTGCGGAGGAAATTCTGCAAGATACCGGCATAGGCGAGGTCAAGCTTGTCGAGATACTCGAGTTCATGGACAAGGAGGGCATCATACGGCTCGAGAAGCCGGGCGGCGAGGAGAAGCCGAAGGACAAAAAGCCCAAGTTCGAGCCGCTTCACGAGGAGAAGCGCGAGGTCGAGGAAAGGCTCTCGCCCGACGCAATACCTATAGACCTGCCAGTGCTCCAGAATATGGGGCTCGCGCAATCGATTATTTTGCGCGTCGAGCTTGCAACCCGTTTCCCGTCCTATGGGCTGAAGGTCCATGCTCAAATAAAGGCGCAAAAAGATGTGGTCGAGATTGCGCGCGACCTCGGGCTCTCGCTTGACCAGGTGGACAGCGTGCTGGCATTGCTCGGAAAGCGCGGCGCAGCGCTCATGAAGGCATACAAGCCCAAGGATGCGCGGGCAAAATACGGCGATGACGGCCTTGCAATATACACCAAGTACGGCCGCGACGGCATTTTGATTTACGAGCTCGTGGGCAAGGAGGACTCCATAAAAGACATAGTCAAGAAGAGCGGCATAGACAAGAGCCTTGCAGTCGACATATTCCTCTACATCCACAAGATTCTTGGCATGGAGCTGCCCATAGACCGCAACTCGCTGCTCAGGCAATTCGGATAGGTGGGAGGCGGAATCATGGACTTCTCGGATTTGCTCAATGCACGGCGCTCTGTGCGGAAATTCAAATCAACCCCTGTGAAATCGGAAGCGCTCGTGCGCATCCTCGAGGCGGCAAACTCCGCGCCCTCTGCGCACAACCTCCAGGCCTATCAAATCGTCGTAGTCAGGGAAAAGGAAAGGCGCAAGGCGCTCGCAGCTGCCTGCATGGAGCAGGAAAAGATCGTACAGGCCCCTATCACACTAGTATTCTTCGCCGACCCCTCCTGCGTAGTCGGCAAATACAGCAAACTGAATGGTGAAAAATATTGCATACTCGATGCCACCATCGCCGCGTCGTACGCCCAGCTCGCAGTCGCAAACGAGGGGCTCGGCACGGTGTGGGTCGGCGCATTCGAGGCCGAGGCCGTGAAGAAGGCCCTCAATGCTCCGGAATACTCGATACCTGTTGCAGTATTTCCCATAGGCTATGCCGCAGAGACGCCAGGCAAGCAGACGCGGCGCACATTGCGCGACCTCGTGAAGCAAGAGCACTTTTAAACCTCCGCTTCCTAATTCCAATCTGTGATGATAACGGTGATCTCGGAGGCGCAAGCCTATGACGATAGACGGACGGTCTGACGCATATTACTATCATAGACCAACAGAAATGGTTAGGCAATTGACGAGATTTCGAACGAAAAATACCGTTGATTGCCTAACCCGCGTTATTTCCTAGGAAAAACATAGGAAAAAACGCGGTTTCAAGGCTAGTTTTTACCCTACATTTTCATGCTAGTGGTGATTGACCAACGCTCACTCGAGAATTCGTCGAATAGAGCAGCAAGCTATAAATAGCCCTTCGAGCAGGAGCAGGCAGGCGCTACGAAAACAAACAGTAGCGGACGCAAGGGTGATAACGTGAGGGTAAGCGACGGGCGCACTCCAAAGCGCTTTTTCGAGAACGAACGCAATTGGCCGGGCGTTGGCCCGGAAAACCGGACCATGCTAGAGGACTTCGACCGCGAGAAGGCCGCTCAAGGCGCGAGCGAGGGAACCAGGTACATGTACTTGTTTTGCCTGACGAAGCTCGCGCGGCACTTCAACGGCAAGGCCTTCAGGGCGCTGTCCAAAGCCGATTTAATTGACTTTTTCGAGCACTGGAAGGCTTACAAAAGCCCGAGCCTCAAAGTCGGCGTTAAGGCTTTCTTCACGTGGCTGAACAACGGCTCTTATCCGGAGCAAGTCGCTTGGCTGAAAACCCACGGCTTCGAGAGACGCAAGCTTCCTGAAGACATTCTCACGCAGGAAGAAGTCAAGCAACTGGCCGACACCGCCTTAAACCCGCGGGATCGCGCGTTGATCTTATTGCTTTACGAAAG
>NZ_JAUSNF010000040.1 GCF_030646255.1 Candidatus Burarchaeum sp.
TTCCTTTGCACCCGCAACCCCTATGACTGCGTCGCCTATGAATACTATGGCTATGAAGCTTACGACGAGCGAAACAAGCGAGCCCACAAGGCCGGCCAGTGCGCCTATCTTTGCCGCATCTTGGGTCGTTAGGTTGCTCTTCACGGGCGCGCCCGCAAGAAGCAGGAACGTGGCCAGAACTCCGCCCAGGAGCCACACGGGTGCGCAGACATTGAGCACTGGAATGCCCATGATAACGCCCATGGCAATTCCGCCCGCAACAGCCGGAGTAATCATATCAGTTGTAGTTGCCCTGATTTTGGGCAGTTCCTGCCTTCTCATAACAGGTGCAGCCGCCATCCGCTGAGGCATTGCAGCCTGCTGCTGCATTATTCTCTGCTGCTCTTCGGCTAGCTTCTCTGCGCTAGGCAGAGAGAAGAATGACTGGCTGTCTGCGCGCACAACTGCGGGCGGCTGGCCTGGCAGCTGCGGCATGTATGGCGAGGGTGCGGCCTGCTGATATTGCTGAGGCGCGGGCTGAGGTGCTTGTGGCGGTGCCTGCGCACCTGCAGGGGGCCTTTGCGGTTGTGCACCCCTCCTGCTCGGAATAATTCCTTTCTGCTGCATCTCTACCGCTACATCTATTGAAAAAATCGCGTCAGAAGGAGCCTGCGATGCCGCGGGCTTGTCGATGCTCACACTGGCCCATTCACTTTTCTCATAATTCCAGACAGCCCACTTGAAACCTATTTTTTTGGCTCCCGCAAGATCTATAGGCATCGCAATCCCCGCACATTTTCTGGTCGACTCTGTCTATGCTTCTATCGGCCTCTTAATAAATCTATTGCTGGCCCGAAGTTCAGCTTCCTGCCACTTTTTTCACCATATACTGCCCTTGCAATGCATAGCCCGCACGCCTGTAATAATCGCGGGCGCCAACCCCGCTAATGACTGCAAGCTTTTTCATGTGCCACTCCTGGCCCGCTATTCTCTCAGCCTCTGCGAGCAGCCTTGCGCCGAGCCCATGGTGCTGCAGGCTTGCCCGCCCACCTCCCGCACCGCCTATTGGCACCGCCCTTCCATAAACATGAAGCTCGCGCACAAGCGCAGCCCCCTGCAGCTCCTTCCGGTGCGGCCTGCCTGGCAGGCGCAGCCTCAGGAAGCCCGCAAGCACGTCCTTCTTCTTGTCCTCGAACGAGAGGAAAACTTCCTTCCCGCCTGATGCCGCATACTCGAGTCTTTCCAGCTTCAACTCAGCCTCCTCCATTTTCATTCCTTTCAGCCCCATCTCCCTGCACCTTATGCACCTGCACTTTATCCCGCGCTCCTTCATGCACGCATCAACCAGCTGCCTCAAATTTCCATGCTTCACGCCTGCGGCTATGAGCTGTGCAGGAATGTCGCGCTGCATGCGCATGACGCGCACATACGGCGGAATATATTTGCTCGCCTCGGCTATCACCTCAGCCGCTTTCGCGCTATCATAAGGCTCAAACTCTCCGCGCTTCCACTCATCGTAAAGCTCAGTGCCCTCGAGCACAAGGCATGGGTAGATTTTGAGCATGTCGGGCCTGAAGTCCGGGTCCTCAAAAAGCCGCTTGAACATGCGCACGTCTTTCTCCTTATCCGCATAGAGGCCCGGCATCATATGATAGCAGACCTTCAGCGCCGAGTCCTTGAGCACGCGCGTAGCATCAATTACGTCAGAAACAGTGTGCCCCCGCTTCACGCGTTTGTAGATTTCGTCGCTTAATGTTTGAACGCCCATCTCCACCCTCGTGGCGCCCATCGCGAGCAGCCAATCAACGTCCTTCTCCTGCGCCCAGTCCGGCCTTGTCTCAAACGTGATTCCAACAGCGCGCACGGGCGCCTTTTCATTCGCCCTGAGTGCAGCAGCCAAACTCGCACTCCGTCGTCCATTCATTGCCTCGATGCACCCTTTCATGAATCTCATCTGATACGCGCGCGGCATCGAATTGAAAGTTCCGCCCATCACTATGAGCTCGCACTTGTCGACGTCATGGCCAATCTGCCGCAGGGACCCGAGCCTTGCTTTCACCTGCGCATAGCCGTCGAATGCATTCTGCCGCGCCCTCAGCGAGGCCGGCTCAAAGCCAGTGTAGCTCTGCGCAGCCTCTCCCCCGCGCGGGCAGTATGTGCATCTGCCGTGCGGGCATCCGCTCATGGTCATGACTGCAATGGGCGCAACGCCCGAGAGTGTGCGAACTTTCCTGAGCCTAAGTATCTGCATGACTTTTTCGCTGCGTGCCTCCCTCCCTATTTTTTCCAGAATTTCGGAGTTCTTCAGCACGCGCGCCAGCCCGTATTTTGCCCCGGTTTTTTTCTTAACCTGCTCGAGCGAAAATTTGCCCTGGAGAACAAGCGCAGCCGCCTCCTTCTTGGCCCTCTCTCGCAAATCCCCTGTTTCCTCTGCGTCACGTGCCTTTCGCGTCATCCAAACTTCCCCGCCTTATGAAAATAAGTTCGAGAGCAGGCCCATTACTGCATAGGCTGCCTGCTCAAACATTGGGAAAAGCAGCAGGCCCTTGTTGGTTGCCTTGTAGTCGCTTATGAGCGTTGTGCTGACCCCTAGATGCACATCCTTAACCTCGCTTATCCTGTCGCTCGAGAGCGACCTCGTCACTATCTTCACCGTAAACGCGCCCTCCTCCCCAGAAACTACATCGTATGGAACCTCGCGCGAAGAGCCGTAGGGCACGAACACCGTCTTCCTGAAATCCCACGCAGGCAGGCCGCTCGCGCTTATCTCAAAAGCATCACTGGCAATTCCCGTATTGCGCAGGGTAACAATGAATGAGGCAGGCTGGCTGGCGCCAGTTTCCTTCCTCGATGGCGAGACGCTCATCGAAAGAACGTCCCGCGAAACGTTTATGCGCAGCTTGAGGTTCACCTCGCCCAGCTGCTCCTTGTTCTGGTCATCGACAACGCGCACGAGTATTTCGTATTCGCCGTCGGGCGCATCGCTCGCGACCTTCACAAGCGCCTTGAGCGGCTGCTCGTAGAGCAGGCTCGGCTCGGTTGACCAGCCCTGCGGGGCGCGGTCTATCACGAGCTGGTCCCACCTTCCGCCAATGCCATTCACGCCCCCCGTAGCCACGAGCGCGTCAGCCTCGACGAAAACAGTCTGGCCAGGGCCCACAAGGCCCAGGTAAACCTCGCTGCCGTCCTGCAGGACCGCGCTTACGGGGCTGAGGACCTTCACCTCTGCAGCGCCCACGCTGAGCGCAAGGAACGCCAGAATGAGCGCAAACAGGCTTCTCATGGGCCCCCTATCCCATCCATCGAATATAAATTTATTGGTCGCCTAATGAAGGAAGCACCACTTAGCCCCGTAGTCTAGTGGTCAAGGATATCGGGCTCTGGCATAACCCTTTTCCGCCTAAGGGCGCAAAAGCGTCCCTCTTTACGCTCCGCGTAAAGGGGCACCATTCCCTATTAGGGAATGCGTGTAACGGAAAAGGGAGAATGGAGAGACCCGGTGACGTCGGTTCGAACGCAGGGGGCACGCTTTGCGCCCCCTTACGCTAACCCAATTCATTGGCGTTATGCAGAAAATCCGGCCGGGGCTATTTTTTATTTTCTTGCTCCTTTTTTAAGCGCGCCGTGTCCTATAGTCCAAAAACCTTCTTCATATTCTCGAACATTTCCTTATCGGTAAAGAACATGAATCCGTTGTCTATTTCGAGCCATCCGCGGGCCGTCTCGTTCTCTATGTTGGCAACAGTATCCCTCAAATAAGTAGGCTCATGTAGTTGTAGTCGCATTTTTCCCTCAAAGTCTTCCTTGATGAATTTCACGACTTTTGCCTCATGCGCCTTGTTGCAGAAATAAAATATGGGAACAGGTAAAAAGACCTTACCCTCATACTTCTTTTCCTCTTCTTCGTTCGGACTGATCTGAACCGTTATTTCTCCGCAAATAAGCGCATTCTCATCCCTATGCTCAGCGATTTTGGAGAACGCCTTCGGAACTGCACCCCACTCAAACGCCGAAGAGCCCATATAGTCAAAGGACAGGAGCTTTTTCAATAGAGCCAGCCCCGCTTCGTTCAGGCCGTCATACACGTAGCCGTCTCCAAACGGGAATTCATGATCCTGCCCTAAACGCTGCACGAGCCACGTATCTCCTCGCGGTTTGCACTTAACCTCGTTTTCGCTCTTGGACGCCGCAACTCCGCCACCAGCCAAATTCTCTGCAAGCGCGCACTGGGAGAACTCCGAACCAAGCAGAAGCCCGCCGGGCACTTTTACCGGCCCGATAATATCTACGGGAAAAATTCCAGAAAGCTTGCTTTTCCCGGAGCCCATGTGCCGAGTCTGCAAATTCATCCGTTTCACCTAAATTTTCTTCCATATTTTTCTCTTCTTCCTTGCGCCCCGTGCCCCTAGATATGTTTCCACAGTTCTTCTAGCGCTTCCGGTGAGATGACATGCTCGCTAGCCCCAGATTTTACGACTTCTAAAGAGACTGTTAGATCTGAGCTGATAACGAAGATTTTTGAGTCCGGGAGCATGCTTTTCAGAAACTTAATGCAGTCTACTGCTAGTTCAATGTTTTCAACATTCGCTATCACAACGTCGGGTTTTTCGATGCTATCGGCTCTTATCAAGGCCTTCCAATTCATTTCAATAATTCTATCTTTTTCCACGCCCCTTTCCCGTAGTGCCGCAGATACGTGCTTAGTTTCTGCTGCGCAGTCTTTCGTACCACATCCACATGTTTCTACCAAGAGGATGTCCTTGGTTTTTCTGGCACCAGCCCCGCTGGCAAGCTCGTCAGCCCCCTTTGCCATAAACTTCATGAGGAAAGCGCCATCTCCGAGGCCGCCGGGAACCTTCCTAATGCCGCCCGCACCTTCGGCGTAATGAACTTTTACAGGAACCTTTCCAAGTTCATGTGTCATGTTAGCAAATGCCATTTTTTCATCCCTTAGTCAACGCCTTCACTTATTCTTCCTCGGCCTTCCTCTCTTGGGTTTCTCCGTCGGAATCATGCCCTCGCCGCTCTGCCTCGGGCTCAGCAGAATTGCCGAGTCCATGAGCCTGCGCCTCTCCTCTTCTTTGAGCATGCCGTTCATCTTGCGCGACTTGCCCTTCCAGACTAGGAACATGTTAGTCATGCTGTACTCGACCTGGAGCGCCTTCTCCTCCTCGAGCATGCGCGCCCACCTCTCGACTTCCTGCGGCGCAATTCTGAGCATCTTCGCGGCCTCGTTCACATCTATTCTTTTCTTATCGTGCACGAGTTTCACAAGGTGGTCTATGTCAGTGCTAATCGAGCCCTTCTCAGTCATGAATGCCTGCTCTCCCTCCTTGTAGGGCGCGAGCTCCGGCGGCACGTCCTGGCCCGCAATCAAGGTTTCATCCTCTCCGGGCCGCCTTATCTGCAGGTATGTCCACGCACCGAGCGCCACAAGCAGGACAACAACCGCAATGCCTATGGGGCCAAGCGCGCGTATTGCCGAGCCTGCCTCAGCCCTGAGCGTGCCAACCACGAGCGCGGCAGTTGCAGGCAGGCCGCCCTGCGCAGTCTCATTCAGCGAGGCTGTGTTGGCCGGAAGAGAAACTTCCTGCAATGCCTGCATGTACGCGCTGCTGGCTATCTTCCTGTGCGGCACGCTGAAGACGTAGGTGCCGACCTCGCGCGGGACAAAGGAGGCCTTGCCTCCCTCATTGCTTATCAACGTGAACTGGAAGCCCGAAGGGCTTGTAATCTCTATGCTTTCACCTGCGACCGGCGTAGATGAACCTGCGCGCAGCCAGATGTCCGCCTCCTTGCCTATCATGCCATCGGATGCCTTGAGCGTTACCGTGGGGAGGTTGTAGTTCAGGACAGGTTCGCCGAGCTCGCGGAACACGCCAGGCAGGCTGAACGATACAGTCTTGTTTGCCCTGGCTGCAAGCCCGCCGACATAGAGTGAGTAGGTCTGGCCTTCTATCAGCTGCTGCTTTATCTCGAAGTCCTTTACAGGCTCACCCTCCTCATTCGTAATCTTGTAGGAAACTTCAGTCTCCTTGGACATATCAGCGACGTTTGGAACGGAATAACTAATGGAACCGGCCCGTATGATTGAAACTGTGCGCACAATCAGAAGATGCCCGTCGTTGAATGTCTCCGTGCTGCTTGCCACAATTTCCTTGCCCGGGCCGGAAC
The DNA here is from genome assembly GCF_030646255.1 of Candidatus Burarchaeum sp. GTDB lineage: Archaea > Micrarchaeota > Micrarchaeia > Burarchaeales > Burarchaeaceae > Burarchaeum. The sequence goes on from NZ_JAUSNF010000040.1 coordinate 6,154, forward strand.
TTATCTCCCCACCCGGAATTTCGTATGCGCAGCCGGTCTTCATATCCTCTATGTCTGCTTTTGTGCAGTAGGTCGAAGCCGCGGCCGCAAGCGGCAGCATGGCTACTAACAGGAAAACTAGTACTACAAATAATGGGTTGCGCAGGCAAATCACCTGCATACTTTCATGCCTTCACTGCTATTTAAACCTTTACATCCGTTTCCTATGGCGACGAGAAATGAGAGTTTATAAAGACCGGGACGCCGACGTGGCGCACCTGAAAGGCAAGCTAATCGCAGTTCTGGGCTATGGCAGCCAGGGCTCTGCGCAGGCCCAGTGCTTCCGCGATTCCGGCCTGCGCGTGATTGTGGGCGCGAGAAAAGGCGGGAAATCCTGGCGCAAGGCCAAGCATGACGGGTTCCGTGTCGTTTCTATGGACGAGGCCGCAAAGCGCGCCGACATCATCTGCATGCTCACGAGCGACTCGAGCCAGCCTGAAGTTTATGAGCGGTTCGTAAGGCCGCACCTCGCCGGCACCAGGCAGCACCTTGGCGGCGGCAAGCAGCACAAGACGCTATACTTCTCGCACGGCTTCAACATCACCTACAAGCTCATCAAGCCGCCCCGCAACACCGACGTTATCATGGTCGCGCCCCACGGGCCCGGCAGGCAGCTGCGTGAGCTCTTCGTCGAAGGCAAGGGCCTTCCAGCGCTCCTTGCAATACACCAGGATGCGAGCGGGCATGCGAAGCGCATTGCGCTTGCACTGGCAAAGGCCTGCGGCTTCACGCGCACCGGCGTGTTCGAGGCGCCATTCAACCACGAGACATTTGCCGACCTCTTCAGCGAGCAGGCCGTTCTATGCGGCGGGGTGAGCGAGCTCGTGAAGTCTGCCTACGAAACCCTCGTGCGCGCAGGCATTGAGCCCGAGCTGGCATGGTTCTGCTGCCTCTACGAGCTCAAGCTCACCGTCGATTTGCTGCACAAGGAAGGCATCGAGGGCATGTGGTCGCACGTGAGCGAGACCGCGCACTACGGCGGCAGGATACGGGGCAGGCGCGTGATAGGCAGGGAGGCGAGGCGGGAGATGCAGCTCATGCTGAAGGAAATCATGCGGGGCGAATTCGCCAGGGAGCTTGCAGGCCAGGCGAGGAAGAAAATGCCGCGCCTAAGGCAGGCGAAACGGGCAGGCCTGGGGCACGGAATCGAGCGGACGGGCAGGCAGGTAAGGCGGAACTTCAACCTCTGAGCCCCTAGCCGATTCTAATGGGTTTAAATAGGAAAAAAGGCATAATTACTATTCGCTTAGGGTAGTGGAGCTAAAACTGATGGCACTTAATTTTGGCAATTCTAAACCTGGTGGAACGCAAGCTCGCGATATTGCCACTTCAGGTGTTCAGCATAATCTTCCACGCCAGCTTCTTTTGATGGATTCCAAACTTTATGCCCCCCTTGACTCCGCCATGCGGCACATAGGCGAATCTGCAGGGGTTTCACGCGCCTTCAAACTCGCAGTAACTTCTGATTTGCTTGAGCACCTGATTAAGACAGGGGCCATATCGCTCAATTCTAATCATAAATACAAAATCATCTTCTGCACTGATGAAAATACGTCCCCTACTGACGATATCCGCTTTGCAGTCTTAGGAGGAAGCGTCCTGTATAGTGCCAAGTCTCCCTCCAGTAAAGCGGCTAAAAATGCCTTAGCCCACACACCGGTTTCTCCTGCAGCGCCTGTCAGCCGAGGTTCCGAAATGTCAATCGAAAAACTTATGGCCGAGACGTATGCCTGCAAGGCTGACCTGAAAACAATGGACCCCGCGCACAAAGATTTTCAGACGCGCCTTGATATGTTTGATGGGGACTATCTGCTTCCTTTTGCCAAACTCGCGGCTTCACTGGCATTTCGCGACAAGGTTGGCTCCGCAATTTGGGCCTTGATATACGATTCTGCAGCTGGCGACAGATCTGTGGTAGATGGTGCGCTGGCAAAAGCCGAGGGCCTATGGCGGGATTTGTGCGCTGCCCGGCAGTTGCACAAGCGCAACCTTCCACCGGATACGAGTACACCGGGGCTAATGCGCCATTTACAGGCTAATTCAGAAATATTGGGTGCCATAGATAGGCTTCTCGGCAAAGAAACACCGAATCTGAAACGGAACCGGGAAGAAATGCTGAAGATGATGCAAACCTATACGCGCGTTCTCTGGCCCCTCGAAGGCAAAACATTATCCAACCTGCTTGCGAATTTCTCCACGCCTACCGCAAAGGCGCTGCACGCCTATTCCCTGTTTGAAACCCAAAACCTGCATACGCCTTCCCTTGAGCTGAGCCGGCAAGAGCGTCTAGAATTGCTTATCGAAGCTACAAGGCTGATCGATTACAATCTCCAAAAACACGGGGAAACTGCAGTTACGCAGTCAAAAACCATGGAAAAGGCCGCCTTTGTCCTGGATCAACTGATAACGCGCATGGGCGAATTTGAGCTTGCCCTTGCTGAGTTATATAAACGCGCCCACGCGGCAGAACGCATGCAACGGCAGGGGCAAAAGGCCGCAGAAAGCTCGGAATCATCAGAAGCAGAATGCCTGTGCAACGTAATGCAGATACGTTCAGGGCTTCTGGTCCAGCTGCACTCGCTTTACAAACTTTTCAGCGAGAATATGCGCGTACGGGGCGACGTCGAACTTGCCCTTACTTGCATAGAAGACCTTTTCGAGAACCTGTGCCAGGGTCCCGTGGCCGGGCGCAAAACGCTCCTTGACGGCCTTTTAAAAAGCCTGAAGACGCCGGAGAAGGCGCCAAAGAAAGCGTCAAAGTCCGTAAAGAAACAGGCTGAGGCCGCAGCTTTCGAGGCAAAGAAGCTCCGCGGAGTCCTGGAACAGTACCTTGTGCACGTCGGCCAGATTGGGAAAATAAATAAACGGGAAAAGAGAAAAATGCCGCCGGAGCTGGATAATGGTGCCAAAAATGCCCAGAAGGAATTAGAGCATTGCATAGGCAATTTGCCGCCCATCCTGAAAGCGCACTTTGAGGACCTGCTCTTCATCCGCTATTATCCCAGGCACAGCAGATACAAGCAGAACCTGCCCCCTACCACCAACCTCATGGATTGGGCCACTCCTGAAGGGCTGCTTTTGACGCTGTACCGCCTATCTCTGGAAGCCAAAGAAACAGGCAAGTCATCTAATGTTCTTATAAACCGGCGCATATTGCAAGATGTATTGAAGGAAACTTCACTTCTTAATCTCCCTCCGCTGCCGCAGTTTTTCAACACGCCGGTTTTAGTTCCCATCCAAGACGCAGAACCTGAAATAATGGCGTTGCTGGAAACGCTCATGGCCGCCAATGTGCAAATATACGGCCTCCTAAAACGGCCCCTGCCCGGCACGAAAAAAAGCATCCTGACCGATGAATGGAACTACATACTGGACAACGAGTGCTATATTGAGCACAGTATTCCTGATATACAGCTTGCCCGGTTCTTTAACACCGAACCCGAACGGGAGCTCTACGTCAAGGTCTCGGAGACCCCGAACCCGGATGGCACGATTGCAGTGACGCTCACGCACGCCGCATTCGACAACACCAATAGCAAGTCCTCTCTGCTCTCCAAGCCCCTCACATTCATCCGCGATATCGTCGAATCGCCGCTGGTTTCATCAGGGCCGCCGCAGTCTCTGGAAGACGAGATTTTCGGCCCAAAACTGGATATTTCCGGGCGTTTGGATGATTATGCCTCGCTCTTCGCGGCCCTGCTGGAAAGCATGCCCGATGCGGTTAAACTGAATAGCATGTTTTGGAAGAATCCCGGCCCCTTTATCTTCGCTGACGCAATGAACGATCTGAGGCCCGGGCAAGGTGCGATGGCCCTGGCGCGAAATCAAAGAGGGGAACTGGTCATCATGAATAAGCTGCCGCCCATTTTGAAGGAATTTGGGCTGGGTCCGGAACATGATTCTACAAAACTAAAGCCTCCAGTGTCCTTGTCTTATATCCCCCGCGAAGATATCGAGGCATACAAGCGCTTCACCGCATTATGCGCAGTCATCGGGCGCCTTAATTTATTGCTGGACAAGAACATGGGCGGATACATTGCCATTCAACACCAGCTGATGACCGAGGGCTACGAGTTTTTGAAAAAGAAATAGCTGCACATGCCAGTTATGACTGGGCTGCCGTGCCGCCTTCAATGATCTGCCGGCATATCTTCCCAATTTCCCCTCTGAGCCGCTTGCCTTGCCTTACGCGCGCAAAAAGCGTGTCTTTCCCGCTTTCCGGCGGGCTTTCATCAACTATTAGCAGATTGGGGCTTTCCCCATCCCGTGCCATCTCCAAGGCGGCCCTCTCAATGATCGCCTGCATTATCCCATCCCCTGTCCTGCTTGCTCCTTCCCTGAATGGCCGGTCAGTCTTGAAGAGTTTCATTGCCTCCTCAGCAGTGGTCACATCGCGCATATTCGCATCACTGCCGTCCGGCCTTGCCGCCGCAAGCACGACATGCGCCACCCGCATGAGCCTTTTCTGGTCCCTTATGCCTTCAAGCCGCTTCGCAACGTCAAGCCAGGCGAACAGGGCTTCGAGACCTTTTTTGCCAGTATTCCCACATCCTTTCTCGTACAGACATTCAAGTTTTTGCAGATGCGCTTTAAGCTCCTCAAACGAAAGTTCGACAGGCACGCCCGAGTCTTTCAGCAGCGTGTTGGCTCCGGCGAGCTGTTCTTTGAACTCTTTTTCCCTGGCGTCAAGTCTTACAAGCAATCCTCGAATTTTCAATTTAAACATTCTCCTGTCCGGCCCGTCAAACTCCTTTATCTTGTTATTCAGCATTATGTGCGCTATGTCTGGGACCACGTAGACATTGGGCGCGCTGCACATGATAAGGATGTTGGACGGGTCTCCCATGAGGTATTCGGAGCTCAGATTATACTGGGGCATTATCTCAAGGTCAAACGCCCCGAGCTTGCCCATGTACAGGACCCAGGCAAGCATGTTTAGCGTTGCGTCTTCAGCCTTGAGGCCCGGCGAAGCTACCATGCCATCGAGCTTTCTGAATCCTCCATGGCCCGTTATGGGCATCCTTTCCAGCAGTATGTGGTGTTTGCGTGCTTCATTGAGCATATACTGGAACCTTGCGACCAGCACCACGTTTTCCCCGCTCAACGGCAGGCACGGATTCACCGTAATGGCTTGCCGCCCCTTCTCCCATTCCAAAACCATGGTTTCGTGCGGACCAAGGAGGTGTAGTTCGGCGACTGCGCCAGGATTTCCCGTGAGCATCCGCTCGATCTGGCTTAACACCTTGTCGGCTAGCTCGGTTTTTTGGAATATAATGCTCTTGACATTCCTTGTGCCATTTTCATAGCTTTCCATCCGATCCGCAAGCGTCACATTATAATGTGTTGACATTTCTGATTTTTTGCTGTAATGGATGCTGAGGCCTATGTTGCAATCACCCGTGTTCTTGCAGGCCCTTCCCAAGACTCCTTCAAAATTACCGCTGAGAAGAAGACGCTGCACTTCTTCGGTCCTATCTAGGCGCGGCGCAATGGCTATGCGGCTAAGAAACCCGTTCACTTGCTCATCCGTCAGCTCGGACCGGGTACCTGAAATTACCCGATCGGTTCTTGCGAGTTTACGATGAACTTCATTTTGCCTCTTCCGGTTTCTCACCGTATCGTGCGTCTCTTCTTTCGGAACTTTTTGAATAATGCCTTTAGCTCCCTTCACCATGCTAATCTACCCTTTTTATGAACCTTGCCAAGTAGGGCTCTATGCCTAATTATGCCATCCCCCCTATTTAAACCTGCACCCGAAGCCGTTTAAACCCCTGACAGCCTGGCTTAAAAGGCCAGAATACGTCATTTGCCGAACCTATTTTACGTCGTAAGGCCCATTTTGGCGCCTAAATTCGGAACGTATTTATACCCCGCCTTCAATCCACCACCTGTGAGGGCAGTTGCGTTTGCCCCCGGCCACGTTACCGGCTTATTCTCGATAGCTGAGGACGGGCAGGGTTCGACAGGCGCTGGTTTTTGCGTTGAAAAGGGAGTCAGGACTACTGTGAGCGCAAAGCCTGCGAAGGCTAACAGGGCACGAATTACGCTGAACGGTGCGATTGAAAGACTGCCCACTTCACACGAGGTTGTAAAGCGATTTCTGGAGCTTGCCGGCAAGCCGCATGACATTTCCGTAGCGCATATCGCACAGCTGCCCGTAGGCTATGGCTTCGGCATGAGCGGCGCAGGCGCCCTCTCACTAGCACTTGCGCTCAACAAGGCCCTGAAGACCCGGCTGACTACACTCGAAGCTGCGCGCATAGCGCACGAAGCCGAGATTGAGTGCGGCACAGGCCTTGGCTCAGTAGTCGCAGAGCGCCTAGGCGGCTTTGGCGTGCGCAAGGAGCCCGCTGACTTCGAGAACTATGTGCGCATCCGTTTCCCGCGCAATCTGAAAGTGGTGCTCGCACCTATAAAGCCCATCGAAACGCGCAAGATTATACGCGATGCGGGCTGGAAGGGCCGCATAAATGGCATCGGTTCTGCGTGCGTGCGCGACCTGTTTGCAAAGCCTACAGCCGAGTACTTCATGTCCCTCTCGCGCATGTTTGCAACCGAGAGCGGCCTGGCCTACAACCACTTGCTGGGCGCAATGCGGGAGAGCGGCGGATCGATGGCCATGCTCGGCGAGAGCATATTCGTGCTCACTGAAAGCCCGAAAAAATCTGCGGCAATCCTGCGCAAATTCTCGAAAAACGTGGTAATAACTAAAATAAGCATGAAGGGCGCAAGGCTTCTCTGATGATTCCAAAATCGCACCCTCGCCATTCCTCACTGAGCGAGCGGCATGCTCTGGAAGCCGGCGTGCGCAGGGGCATTACGCACATGCAAGGGTTCATAGCACACGGCAGGGGCGAGGCGTTCGACTATTTGATCGGGGAAAAAACAACTGCAGCCGCAAAAAACGCAATCCGTGCGGCCGCAGCTTTACTCCTGCTCGCAAAGCAACCCGTAATTTCGGTCAATGGAAATGTCGCTGCGCTTTGCGCAAAAGAAGTTGCAGAGCTCGCGGCCGCAGTGAATGCGAAGGTCGAGGCGAATCTATTTTATAGACGCGAGAAAAGGCTGAAGGCAATTGCCGCCGAACTGAAAAAATTCGGAGTGGATGCGCTGATAGCAAATGGAAAAACAAAACTTCCGCAGCTGGCTTCCAAACGTGCAATAGTTTCGCGTGAAGGAATTTTTTCTTCCGATGTCGTGCTCGTGCCGCTCGAGGACGGCGACCGCACTGAGGCTTTGCGAAGGATGGGCAAGCGCGTGATTGCCATTGACTTGAATCCCCTCTCGCGCACGGCGCAGAAGGCCAGCATCACGATAGTGGACAACATCACAAGGGCAATGCCTCTGCTCGTGAAAAAGGCGAAGGCGATGAAAAGAATGCCTGCGGCAGACTTGCGCAAACTCGTCGCCTCATTCAACAATAAAATTAATTTAAAACAGAGCCTTCTCATAATCAGGCGTGGGGTGCGGTGAATGACTATTCTACAGCTTGCACTTGATTTGGCCGACCTTGAGCGGGCGCTGAAGATTGCGGAAGAGGCCGCGCCCTTTGTGGACTGGCTCGAGGCAGGCACGCCGCTCATAAAGAGCGAGGGGCTGAATGCGGTGCGCGAGCTGAAGCGCCGCTTTCCGCGCAAGACCATTGTCGCCGACATGAAAATTGCGGACACGGGCGCATTCGAGGTCGAGCTGGCCGCCAAGGCCGGCGCAGACGTTGTAACTGTGATGGCCGTAGTTGATGACAGTACAATACGCGAGGCCGTGAAGGCGGGCGAGAGGTTCAATGCAAAAGTCATGGCTGACATGATTGGCGTGCCCGATGTGCCGAAGCGCCTGTGCGAGCTCAAGAAACTCGGAGTGCATTATGTATGCCTGCACATCGGCATAGACCAGCAGATGCGCGGCGTGAGCGTAGTCGCGGCTGTGCGCAAGTTCAAGTGCGACATGCCCTTCGCAGTCGCGGGCGGCGTGAGCGTTGATACTGTTGCTGAAGTTGCGGCCAGCGGCGCCGAGATAGTAATTGTGGGCGGCGCAATAACAAAGGCCGCGAAGCCAGCCGAGGCCGCAAAGGCTATCCGCGCTGCACTGCTTTCTAAAAAAAAATTTAAATTGAGCAAAGGAAAGGCCGAGGCCGCCGATTCTGACTCCGTCATACGCAAAATCTTCCTCCAGGTTTCAACTCCTAACATAGCCGATGCCATGCAGCGCACTGGCGCGATGGTGGGCATTTCGCCCATAGTTCAGGGCGCAAAAATGGCGGGCAGGGCCGTCACAGTGCGCACCTATGCAGGCGACTGGGCCAAGGCAGTCGAGTCCATTGACATAGCAAAAGCAGGCGAAGTTCTGGTTATCGAAGCAGGAGGCGCGGGCACGCGCGACCGCGCAGTGTGGGGCGAGCTCGCAACGCACAGTGCAGTGCAGAAAAAGCTGGCAGGCGTTGTGATAGACGGCGGCATACGGGATGTGGACGCGGTGCGCAGGCTCAAGTTCCCTGCCTTCTCGCGCTACATTTCGCCAAATGCAGGCGACCCGAAGGGCCTGGGCGAGATAGGCTGCGACATCAGGTGCGGCGGGCTCGTTGTGCGGCCGGGCGACTGGGTTGTGGGCGATGACAACGGCGTCGTGGTCGTGCCGCAGGAAAATGCGCTCGAGATTGCGAACCGGGCAAAACATACTCTTGAAAATGAAAACCGCGTGCGCGAGGAAATCAAAAGGGGCAGCACGCTTGGAAAAGTTTTGCAGATAGGCAAGTGGGAGCAGTTCTTCACCAAGGCACCAAAATGAATCCCATGCCCATCAAAATCACGCGCGACGCATTCGACTTCATAGCGCATGCTTCGCGCAATACTTATCCAGAGGAATTTGTAGGCCTACTGCGCAAGAACAAGAAAGGCGTAATCAACACAATCCTAATCATACCGCTCAGCGAGTTCGGGGACGGCTTCTCGAGCATAAACTTCAACATGGTGCCCATGCAGTCAGACTCGTGCGGCAGCGTGCACTCGCACCCGAACGGCGTGCCGCTCCCCTCGCACCAGGACAAGCTTTTCTTCTCCAAGCTCGGCGGCGTGCACCTTATAATCGCGAGCCCCTATGATGAGCGGAGCGTAAGGGGCTTTGATGAGAAAGGGAAGCCGATGGCTGTGCAGATAATCTAACTGTCCGTGCGGGCCCGCGTCTTCTTTTGCTTCGCGCAACCTAGGACGAAACGTCCTCGGCCTTCTGGTACGACCTGATAGTGTGCGACTTAATGGTCACTGGTATCGGGACTGCCACTTCGGTAAGCTCAACAGTCAGTTCATCCTTATTTTCGTCAATCTTTATTACGCGCGCCTTCTCTCCCTTGAAAGGCCCGCTGATAAGCTCGACAATGTCACCCTTCTTCACCGACAGCGCGGGCGATGCAGCCCCAATCATCGAGTCCAGTTCCTTTATATCCATGCTCTTGCTCAGCACGCCCTTTATGTGCGGCATGCGCATGGCCGCCTGCCGTGCAACAACCTCGTCCTGCGCCTCGATTATCAGGTATCCGCGCAGCTCATTCATCATTGCGATTGAGTAGACTGGCAACTTGTCCTTCTCTACTTTGTGCCTCAGCACATCTGCCACGACCTTCTCCTGCCCTGCAGTTACGCGGTACACGAACAACACAATATCACCAACTAAAACAGGCTTCCCTTGTCTATGACCGAGAACACGACGGTAATGACAAAGCCCACGAGGCCGATGATGACCATGCCCACTGCCACGGTCTTCGCCATCATCATGTATTCCTGCCTGCGCGGCCTGTGCGAAACGTTCAGCACGCGTTTCGAGCGGTTTATGAACGACAGGAGTTTGTCAAGCACCATTCGCATCACATTCTTGCAATGCCCCCGTGCAGTCAAAATCATTCACTAACATAGGGGGAATAACAACTGGATTACGCAGGGCAAGCTTTTAATCTTAACTAATTTCGTTGCGAGCCCGTCTCGCTCAGCACTAACTAATTTCATCCAGATCCATCTCAAGGTCTATCTGCTCGGGAAGCTCCTCGAGCTCGTACTGCGGGAACTTCGCTCCGGCCATCACGACCAGCACGCGCAGCGAGTTCCGCGAAAGGTTGTCCTCTATGCGCGCCCCCCAGATGATGTGCGAGTTGGGCGATATGCGCTTGTTCATCTCGCCGACCATGAGCTCGGCCTCGCGCAGCGTCATGTCCGCGCCTCCTGTTACATTGATGAGCGCCTTTGTCGCAGTCGAGATGTCAACATCTATGAGCGGCGAGTTGAGCGCGGTCTCAATGGCAACCATCGCCCGCTCGTCCGCCTTCGTGTCGAGCGTAGCCTCGCCCATGCCCACAACAGCGCAGCCCGCGCCCTTCAGGATTGTGCGCAGGTCCGCAAAGTCCAGGTTCACAAGGCCTGCTTTTGTAATCAATTCAGCAATTCCCTTCACTGCGCCAGACAGGACCTCATCGCTCACCTTGAACGCGGTGTTGAGCGGGAGGTCGGGCACTATTGAAAGCAGCTTGTCGTTCGGCACAACTATGACCGTATCTGACTTTTCCTTTAGCTTGGCAAGCCCTCCGAGCGCATTTGCGCGCCTCTGCCTGCCTTCTGATGTGAACGGCAACGTGACCACGGACACGACAAGCGCGCCTGCTGCGCGCGCCTGCTCAGCTATTACTGGCGCGCTGCCTGTGCCTGTCCCGCCGCCAAGCCCGCATGTTATGAACAATAGTGACGCATTTCCAATCGCGGCCTTTATCTCGTCAGTGCTTTCCTTCGCAGCCTCCTCGCCCACCTTGGGGTCGCTGCCCGCGCCCATTCCCCTTGTGGTCTTCTTGCCCAGCAGCACCTTCTTGTCGCTCCTCATCTTCACCAAATGCTGCACATCGGTGTTCATCGCAATGAACCGCGCGCCCTGCACGCCCAGCTCGGCCATGCGCGTAATTGTGTTGCACCCGCTTCCGCCCGTCCCAACTACCACTATCCTGGGCTTGGTCTCCTCCAGGAACTTGAACAGCTCTTCGTCATCCTTAGATGAGAACTGGGTCTCGGGAATGATCGCGTTGATATCTGCTTCCATTCAGTGCCGCCTCGAAAATGCTTTTTAACGCTTCTATTATAAAGCTTTATAGCTTCGGTGTTGCCCTTGAAACGAGATGTAAAACGCACTATTTCAAAAATAAAATCGCTCAGGATACAGGGCGCGCGGAATGTTGCGAAGGCAGCAATGCAGGCGCTGGGCGGCGCGGCCCGTTCCTCGAATGCCAAAACGCCCGAAGCCCTTCTGCGCGAACTCACGCTGACTGCGAATGCCCTTGCGGCGAGCAGGCCCACCGAGCCCATGATGCGCAATGCGCTCGAGGAGGCGCTCAGGCGCTTCTTCGCAGAAGTTGGCGGCAGGAAGCCCCGCACGCTTGAGGAGGCGCGGCGGGCCGTGCTCGACGAAATTTCATCATTCGAGAAAAAGGCAGCGCACTCGCACGCACTCATAGCTGAATTCGGGGCAAAAGAAATCCCCCAGGGCGCAACAGTTCTCACGCACTGCCATTCATCAACCGTAACTGCAATCCTGAGGCGCGCGCACAGGCAGGGCAAGAAAATCAAAGTGATCTGCACCGAGACGCGGCCACTCTACCAGGGCCGCATAACTGCGCGCGAGCTGAGTTCTGCCGGCATTCCAACTACTTTAATTGTGGACTCTGCAATAAAGTCAGTTATGCACGATGTAGACCTGGTGCTCGTGGGCGCGGACGCGATAACCTCGAGCGGCGAGCTGGTCAACAAGATTGGCACAGCCACGCTCGCATTCGTCGCATATGAGGAAGAACTGAATTTCTACTCTGCGGCCGAGCTCTTCAAGTTCGACCCGCTCACGCTGTGGGGCAAGATAGAGCCCATCGAGCAGCGCGACGCGCGCGAGGTGGCAGACCCGCGCAGCCTGCCGGGCGTGCGCATACTCAATCCCGCGTTCGACCTCACGCCCGCAAAGCACATAACCGCGTACATAACCGAGCACGGCGTGGTTGCGCCGCAGAGCGTTTACGCCTTGGCATCCAACTATTTTGAGCTGGTTGATAAAAATGGAAAACGTTGACAGCGTGCCAGCCCGGTTCGACATGACCAAGTACAAGCTGTACTCGGGCAGGGTCAAATGCTTTGACATTGAAGCAGGCAAGTTCATAGCCGTGCTGAACGAGCGCGAGGCAAAGGAGAACAGCATATTCACCGGCGACAGGGTGGTGCTGAGCGCCCACGGAAAGGAAAAGGTCGCGATTGTTGACCTGAGCGAGGAAGTGGTGGAGCGGGGGGAAATCGGCCTGTTTGCAGACACAAGCTCAGAACTGCGCGTGCATGAAGGCGACAAAGTTGATGTACGGCTGGTCGGCGTGCCCGACTCGATAAAGGTAATCCGCAAGAAAATGGACGGAGTGCCCATGAACGCGCCCGAAATCGCCACCATCGTGCACGAGATGATGGAAAACCGCCTGAGCGAAACCGAGCTCGCCGCCTGGGTCGCGGCCATGTACATGAAGGGCCTGAACAGCGATGAGACTGTTGCGCTTACAAAAGAGATTGTGAAGTCCGGCGATACGCTCAAGCTCGACCGGAAACCGATAGTGGACAAGCACTGCGCAGGCGGTGTCGCGGGCAACCGGACCACTATGGTGCTGGTGCCCATAATGGCGGCCGCAGGCCTCTATATACCAAAGACCTCCTCGCGCTCAATTACTAGCGCATCGGGCACTGCGGATACGATGGAAGTTCTTGCGCCCGTGGAATTTTCAATAGAGGAAATGCGGCGCATAGTGCTCAAGACCCATGGCTGCATGGTATGGGGCGGTGCCATCAACCTTGCCGCTGCGGATGACAAGCTCATAAAGATACGGCACTCGCTCAGCCTCGACCCGCGCGGCGTTCTGCTCGCCAGCATACTGGCCAAGAAAGTGAGCGTGGGCGCCCGCTACGTCGTAATTGACATACCTGCGGGCATGGGCACGAAGTTCGAGGACATGGGATCAGCCCGCTCGCTTGCAAAGGATTTCCTCAACATAGGCTCGCGGCTCGGGCTTGAAATCGAATGCCTTATTACGGACGGCACAGATCCCGTGGGCCAGCGCATAGGGCCTGCGCTCGAGTGCTATGATGTGCTCGAAGCACTTCAGAAGTTCACGCCCCATGACCTGCTGGACAAGAGCTGCCAGCTCGCGGGCGCGCTGCTCGAGAAGTGCGGCAAGGTGCAGAAGGGCCGGGGCTACACTGCGGCGCTCGAGCTAGTGAAGAACGGGAAGGCTTACGAGAAATTCAAGGAAATCGTGGGCGAGCAGGGCGGCAATCCGAATGTAAAGGTCACCGACCTGCCAATAGGCACGCACAAATATGTCGTGGAGGCGCAGGCCTCGGGCCGCGTGAGGCTCGTTGACAACCGCGACATCTCCCGCATCGCGCGCGCGGCAGGCGCACCGCACGACAAGGGCGCGGGCATAATCCTGCACTGCGAGCAGGGTGACAAGGTGAGCAAGGGCGACCTTCTGTTCGAGATAATTGCGGAGAGCGAGTCGAAGCTGGATTTTGCAGTCAAGCTGCACGAAGACATAAATCCCGTGCGGCTGCAAAGCGTGGTGCTGGGCAAGGTTGATTGATGCGGCACATGGGTTGATTGATTGACGCGGCACGTGGATTGGTTGAATGATTGCGGCGGGTTGATTGAATGATTGAAATTGAAAAAATGAAAAAATCGGATTTGCTGAAGCGCAAGGTCGCGGACTATGCGATTGCGAAGGGCGAGAAGGCTTCCTCGCTCGTGCGCAAGATGGGCGGCGCGGGCGGCTTCACTGCCAAGAACCTTGCGCTCGCTGCAGATGCACTCGAAGGCATGCTCAAGGACAGGCAATGCACGCGCATCCTATCCTTCCCCGCAGACATAGTCTCAACCGGCCTGCGCGGCGTGCTGGCACAGGCAGTGCCGCACTTCAATGCCATAATCACGACCTGCGGAACGCTCGACCACGACCTCGCGCGCGCATGGGGCAAGGGCTACTTCCATGGCTCTTTTGAAATGGACGACCGCGCCCTGCACCACCTTGGCGTTAACCGGCTGGGAAACGTGCTCGTGCCGAACGAGAGCTACGGCGAGATTCTGGAGAACAAGATGCAGCCAATCCTGCGCGAGCTGGCCGGGCAGAAGCCTGACTGGGGCGGCCGCGAGCTCATAGCTGAGTTTGGAAAACGCGTGAAGGACGAGGGCTCAATACTTTACCAGGCCTACAAGCACAACGTGCCGGTCTATGTGCCTGGCATAACTGATGGCGCTTTCGGCACGCAGCTCATGATGTTTGCGCAGGACAAGAAGTTCAGCCTAAATTTGCTGCGCGATGAGAAAGAGCTCAGCGACTTTGTGTTTGACTCAAAGCGCCTGGGCGCGCTCATGATGGGCGGCGGCATCTCAAAACACCACGTAATCTGGTGGAGCCAGTTCAAGGGCGGGCTCGATTATGCTGTCTACATTACAACAGCCACGCAGTACGACGGCTCGCTGAGCGGCGCGCGCCTCGAGGAGGCCATCTCATGGGGCAAGATAAAGGAAAGGGCGCGCATGGCCACTGTGGACGGCGACGTGACTGTAATATTGCCCCTTTTGCTGGCCGCAGTTTACGACCGCCTTTGAGCAAGCCCAAGCGCATACGTATAAATATCTTATCCATCTCAATACTCCTGCTTTTCGCGTTATGTGTGGCAGGAATGCGTGGCAGGTGATTTTGTGAAGATTGCTGATGTAAAGGCAGGCACGGGCAACGTAAACATCGAGGCAGAAGTTGTGACTGTGGAAGAGCCCCGCGAGGTTCTCACCAAGTTCGGCAAGCGCATGCGCGTTGCAAATGCGACCATAAAGGACGCCAGCGGCGAGATGACGCTCACGCTCTGGGGCGACGACATCGACCGCGTGAAGGGCGGCGACGCTATTTCAATCGAGAATGGATGGGTTAGCGAGTTCAAGGGCAACGTGCAGATTTCAGCGGGCAAGTACGGCAAGATAAACATCAAATAGATCAGCAGGTAATTGCTTGATCCTGTCCGACCGCGACATACGCAAGTGCCTGAATGCGGGCACCATACGCATAGACCCTCCCCTGTCCGCAGGCCAGATTGGCGCATGCTCGGTAGACCTCACGCTCAGCAACGAGTTCTGGCGCTTCAGGAAGAAAGTGAAGAAAATCGATCTGGCCACCGCGAAGCACGATGAAGTGCTCGAGCTTGTGCGCGCAGACTCAATAACCCTCAAGCCGGGCGAGATGATTCTGGGCAAGACGCGCGAGCGCATCACGCTGCCCGCAGACATGTGCGGCAGGCTTGACGGCAGGAGCAGGTACGCCCGCTTCGGCATAGCGATCCATGTTTCAAGCTCAGTCGTGCAGGCAGGCTCGGACAACCGCCAGGTCCTCGAGATTGTGAACCTCTCGCCCGCATCAATCACTCTGCATGCGGGCCTGCGCGTGTGCCAGGTGCTTTTCATGCGCATTTCCTCGCCCGCGGAAAAGCCCTACGCAAAATTCGGCGACATTGCGCGCAAGCAGTAAGTGATTATAACATTTCCGACTTTCATCTTTTCGATGGCAACAGCCTCTGCAGCCTCGTTCAAATCCGCATGCGAAGACGCACTTGCGCTAGTGAAGCGGATGCGCGAGCCCCTTGTCATCGGCCACTACGATGCAGACGGAGTTTCCTCTACTTCAATCGTGCTGCTCGGCCTCCGCGGCATGGAAAAAAAATACCGGGTGCGCACGCTGCGCAAGCTGGGCGAGCTGGAAATTGCGGAACTCAAAAAAGCCGGCGAGAAGGAAATAATCTGCGTTGACTTCGGCGCTGCAATGCACGCCGAGCTTGCCAAGCTCGAGGCGAGCGGCGCAAAAGTTCTAATCATAGACCACCACCAGACTCCTGAAGGCAAGAGCGCGGTGATGCAGGTGAACCCGCACCTCTTCGGCCTTGACGGCGGCACAGAGCTGAGCGCAGCAGGCACAGCCTACCGCGTTTTCGGCGCTGTTGCAAGCGAAGAGGCAATAGATTTGGCGCTCGTGGGCGCAGTGGGCGACATGCAGGCTCCCTTGGTGGGCGAGAACAGGCGCATATTGAAGGAGGCGGAAGCAATGGGCCGCGTGAAAATCGAGAAAGACCTCACGCTCTTCGGCCGAGTGAGCAGGCCCCTTGTCTGGTTCCTTACTTACTCAACCGACACGTTCCTGCCAGGCCTAACTGGTAATGAGCAAGGCTCAACTGAATTTCTGCATTCGCTTGAAATTTCACTCAAGCACAGCGACCAATGGCGCAAGTATGTGGACCTGAGCGCGGCCGAGAAGAAAAAACTCACAGCCGCCCTGCTCGCACTGCTTGAGAAGAACGGCCTGTCAACGAGCGGCCTGGTGGGCGAGGTGTACTCTCTCATAAAAAGACCTCACGGAACTGAACTCTCCGACACAAATGAGTTCTCAACAGTGCTCAATGCGTGCGGCAGGCAGGGCAAGCCCGAGATAGGAATTGCGCTCTGCACTGGCGAGGAGGGCGCATATGAAAAGGCGCGCGCACTGCTCCTAAAGCACCGCACAGCCCTGCGGGAGGGCATTGAATATGCGCAGTCTGCAGTCGAGGACTTCGGCCCCTTCCACTTCCTGGATGCGCGCGGCATCATTGATGACGGCATAGTTGGCGTAGTAGCCGGAATGCTCTACTCAGTGCTCGACCGTGACAAGCCCATTCTTGCGGCAGCTCTTGACAAGGACAACAGGGTCAAGATATCTGCGCGCGGCACGAAACAAATATTAGCGCGCGGTGTAAATCTCGGAAAGATAATGCAGGAGGCAGGCGGGCCTGGCTGCGGCGGCCATGCAGTGGCTGCAGGCGCAAACATCCAGCCCGAGCTGCTTGAAAGCTTCCTGCTCAAGGCTGGCAAGCTCATAGAGGCTTCAAATGGAAAAAAATGAAAAAGCGGAAAGCCTGCAGCTGGCGCATGCGCGCTCGCTCGCCCGCGGCGCAGTCAAAGCAGCAATAGCTGCTGCAAACCCGCGCAAGCTCGTGCGCCGCGCAGTCCTGAGGCGCGGCAATTTCGTGCATATTTGCGGCCTGAAGAAAGACCTCTCAAAATTTAACCGTGTGCTCGTGCTGGGTGCAGGCAAGGCAAGCGGCGCAATGGCCGAGGAGCTCGAGCGGCTAGTGCCTGTTAGCGAGGGCGCTGTAAGCGTACTGCGCGGCACAGCCCACACGTTCAAGACCAAACACATCGAACTTCTCGAAGCCGGCCATCCGCGGCCGGATGAGGGCAGCGTGAGGGCTGCCGAGCGCATGCTCGAGCTCGCACGCTCTGCGGATGAGAATACCTTGGTCTTCTGCCTCATTTCAGGCGGCGGCTCTGCACTCATGTCCCTGCCAGCCAACGGGCTTACTATTGATGAAAAAGCCGACCTCTCAATAGCGCTCATGCGGCGCGGGGCGAATATACAGGAGCTGAATTCGGTCCGCAGGCACCTCTCGCGCATAAAGGGCGGCGGGCTTGCCCGCGCTCTCGCTGGAGCGCACCGCACATACTCACTCATAATTTCCGACGTAGTGGGCAACGAGCTTGCATCAATCGCAAGCGGGCCTACGGCCGCCGACTCCTCAACCTATGCGGATGCAGAAAAAGTTCTGCGTAAATATTCATTGTGGGCTGGCAAACCTCTCTCAATACTTGAGCAAGGCCTTCGCGGCGAGCGCGAGGAAACTCTCAAGCGCATGCCTGCGCTCGTGCACGGCCTGCCCGGCGGCATACACAATTTCATAATCGGAAGCAACAGGACCGCAGTGCTCGCAGCCTGTAATTACCTCTCTGCCAAAAAGGTTCATGTGCGCGCCATGACCGAAATCACAGGTGAAGCGCGCACAGTCGGCGCAAGGCTCGGCTCCCTGCTCGCGCGCGGTCACTCCTTCTGCGCAGGCGGTGAGACAACTGTGGTTGTAAAGGGCAAAGGCAAGGGCGGCAGGAACCAGGAGCTGGCGCTTGCAGCAGCGCTCAAACTAACGGGCAAGACTGCTGTGCTTGCCTCAGTGGGCACAGACGGGCAGGATGGCGCATCAACTGCGGCGGGTGCGATAGTTGATGGCAGAACAATTGAGCGGGCCAAGAAGCTCGGCCTTGACGCACGAGCATACTTGCAAGCCAACGACTCAAATTCATTCTTCAAGAAATTAGGTGACGAAATAATTACAGGTTCAACAGGCACAAACGTGAATGACCTCGTAGTCGGCATTGCACTACGGCGTGCAGCCCGCAAATCTAAAACTCGCTGATTTTCTTCTGCCCGAGCCGCGCAATGGTTTTCCACTTTGTCCTAATGTATGGCTTCAGCTTCTCATTGTGCAAATTCTTCGCCAAATAGTCAATAGTCACAGGGTCGCTCGAATAGCCGCTGTTGAAGTCGTAGCCCACAATTTTCTTTATCTTTGCAATCTCCGCATCCCGCTCAACCTTGGCCACTATGGATGCAGCGCCTGCAATAGGATGATTTGCATCAGCCTTGTGCTCGCACGAGAGCTCGAACGGCGCGTCATAATACTTTCTTATGCGCTTCTCAAACCTCTTTGCCACGGTGTCCGGCGAGTCAATATACACGCGCTTCACGCCTTCGCCCAGCTTCATGAGCCCCTTGGCAATCCAGAGGGCCTCAATCTCATTCAGAGAGACGTGCCTGCCCATGAGCTCGTTCAGCTCCTCGGCGCTTATCTTGAGCACGACCACTCCGCACTCCTTTCTCACGAGTGCCGCAAGCTCCTCCCGTTTCTTCGGCGTCAGCTCCTTCGAGTCCCGCACGCCGAGGGCGCGCAGCCCGTCCGCAACCTCTTGCTTCGCTACTGCAATCGCAATCACAAGGGGGCCCAGCACGCACCCCCTCCCAGCCTCGTCAACCCCGCCTATCATGCCCATCCCTGATTAGCGTTTGCACTCGGGGTTAATAAAATAAAAAGTTCCTGTCTTGCCCTCTCCAGTCCTTTCCCGTCCTGGCCGCACGCCCAATCTAAATGCCCTTCTTGTCCACAATAATGTGGTCGGACACGGCGAGCACCGCCGAGTAGGGTATCGAAACTACGCCGCCCTCGCGCTTGAGCCTGCGGGCTGTCTGGTTGTCCGGGTTCGGCTCTATGACTATGGCCTCAATCTTGCCCGTAGTCTCGGAGATGTACACATCGATGAGCTTTCCAATCTCCTCTCCGTCGTTGGTCACCAGTCTTTTCCCCGTCATCTGTTTAGCAATCGCAAATTTAGCCATTGAAACCACCTTTCAAGTTGAGTTGGTATACGATGTTTAAATACTTTTCTCCCTCCATAGCCGTCAGTTCCGAGGATTTTTTGCGAGGTGGGAACATGACAGAAAAAAGGCCGTTTGACATATTGAATGCGTCGCTGGACAATTCCGTGCTCATAAGGCTCAAGGGAGGCGTCGAGGTTCGGGGCAAGATGGTTTCCTATGATGTGCACATGAACCTCGTGCTCGAGGGTGCGGAGCACCTGGAGAACGGCGAGGTCAAGCGCAAGCTGGGCAAGATGCTCGTGCGCGGCGACAACGTCGTTTTCATCGCGCCGTCGATTTGAGCGCCGCTGGCCTTCGCGCCGGCGATTTAGCTGTCTTCAGCTTCTAGGACTCGAGAGGCGGCGCCAGCCGCCTAATTTAATAAACCTAGAAGGCGCTATAGTTTGCACGTGGGCTCGTAGCGAAACGGTATCGCGCCTGCATGGCATGCAGGAGACTGCGGGTTCGAAAGCAAAAGGGGCACGTCAAGACGCCCCCTTTGCCCAACCCCTATAACGGTTTGAAAATCCCGCCGAGTCCACATGGGCCTGTGGTCGAATGGCCTTTCTTTTCCGCGGAAAAGAAATCCCAGGGAAAGAAAAGAAAGGTTCGACAATGGTAAGACGTCACCCTGACAGCCCTTTTCCGCCTGATGGCGCAAAAGCGCTGGCGGAAAAGAGTAAGAACGGTGAAGACTCCCGGTTCGATCCCGGGCGGGCCCATTTTATTTTATCTTATCTTTCTAGTCTTCGCAATCATTATGCAGCCAAAAAGCGCTCTTTTTTCATCAACCACTTCGAAACCGTTCTTGTCAAGAATCAAATTAAATGACTGCACATTAAACTTCTGCAAATGCTTATGGTTCCATTTTCTGCCCAGCGTATTAGTCCATATTTTCCACACAAACCTCCAGCGTAGGAGGCTTTCATCCGGGACGCTCACAAACAAAGTTCCATCTTTCTTCAGGACCCTGTTGGCTTCTTTCAGCGCCCGGTCAGGTTCATCAAGGTGATCGAGAACCTCTAGCATAGTCACGCAGTCAAATTTCCCTGCTTTAAATGGCAGTTTGTATGCGCCATACACTGAGAAAGAGGCCGTTGGAACAAGTCGCTCGGCATAATCTAAATCCACCTCACAAATATCAACTCCGAATAGCTTGGCCTTTGGTTCCAAAACTGAAATTTTCTTCAAAAACCAGCCCTCCCCGCAGCCAATGTCTAGCAGTTCTCCTATTTTTTCTGGGAGGCGCCCGATAGCTTCGCTAAGTCGGTTCTCAAGTGCATAGGCAGATATCGGATTGCCTATTGCGTTCTGTCTGAAGTTATCCTTGTTCATCGCGTCCATAGTTCACTCATCTCAAGTTCTTACAAAAATCTTCAGTTTTTGCTTTACACCTGTAAGCGTATACTTTTCATTCAGGTAGTCTAAAAATGTCTGCCGGTTATCCGGGCAATATCCTTTTTTATCACACCAACAGGGTTTTTTTAAGCTGAATGGCCCATCGTAAAATACCACGTATTGTGGTTTTTTTCCATCTAATTTATCTAGTATTTCTTCTTTGAAAATTTCCTGATCTCCCTCACACCAGGCCGTTCCAATATACGGGTATTTCACCGGCACCTCGCGGTTTGAAAAATAGTAGATGTGAGGTTCCACGAATGCCACGTAAATGTAATCACCCGGCTCCGTATTATTTGCAAGAAACTCTAGTGCATACTTCAGTTCAGAAGATGACGGTATGCTATCTGCGTACGTCTCGTTTTCCAAGGCCCACGCAATTTCTGATAAATATTGAAGCGCTGCCATACAGAAAAAAAATAAAAGGGCGCCACAAAACAGTGCCTTGAGAACTCTTCCAGTAATTTTTTTATCTATGCTTCCAACATATTCTTTGGCCGCATTAGTCGAAAGCATGGCCATTATCGTCAGACTCGGCAAGATCAGATCCACATGGCTCGTGCCGGGTGGAGGAACAAGCGCCTGAATGCACCCAATACAAAACCATGCAACCAGGAGCCGGTGTTTTTCATCTAACAGCTGCCTGTAATTCGTTAACGAAATCAAAAACAAACTGACCATGATCGGGGTTAGAGCAACCAAGACGCTGCTCATCAGGGAGCCTAAAAAGTTCACTCTGAACATGTTTAAATTTACAGGATCATAAAGACCAGTCAAAGTATAGTATATCATGTTCCCAAGCGCGCCATTGGATTGTAAATAGAGCAGGGGGACGGCAATTGTCGCCAAGACGCCCAAACCGAATGTCAGCCCGCTCTTCAAGAATGAACTCGGCCACAGCTGCGAGTTTTTACTGTTCTTATAGATGCTTAGTACAGCAACAGGTAAGAATAGTATTGCAGTTTGTTTCGTTAGGATCGCCAAAGCAGTGAAAACGCCTCCTATAAGTGCATTTTTCATCGTCCTGCCTTCCAAAAGCACATAGAAAGAAAGGACGGTAAAAAGGTTCAGAAATACCTCTGACTTGTACATCGACCCAATATGCAGCGGCTCGTAAATTGCAATCAGGTAAATCAGAGCGCCCACAACACTTGCCTTTTCAGCCCCCAACTTCTTTGCGATCAAATAAATCGTAAATGCCGTCACTGCATTCATTAACGTGAGAAGAATATGGAATCTTAGAAAATCCGTGCCGCCTATGAGTACGACCGGTATGAATAGGACATACAGGCCAATCGGCTTGTTATCCACGATGTCATTAAACGGGACCTTTCCATGCAACATTTCCCTTGCAAAAAGCGCGTACAGGCCTTCATCCCGGTCCATTAGGTTTACATATATAAGTTGAAAGATGAACGCGATTAGGAGCAGAACCACAAAGACTTTCAACCTGTTTTTCAGTCCGCGTTCCATCACTTGCTATCCGCACTTTCATTTTTAAGTTTAATTCCCGAATAACTCCCATGCACTCTCTCTATGTCACTTTTCCAGATAAAAAAAGCGCCGTCCGTATAGTTCGGATTCTCGT
>NZ_JAUSNF010000041.1 GCF_030646255.1 Candidatus Burarchaeum sp.
ACAAAAGAAGATATAAAAATAAAGTCAACGGCGTTGCTTAACGAGTTCACGAGCCCCAGCATCCCCTTAGTTCACAATGGAGCTCGTGATATTCTGTCGCGGGTCGCAGCAGCTTACGCATGTTTAACACACTCTGTTGAGAAAGGCAACGTCGTCATAACACCCGAGCATGTCTTTCTCGCTGATGACTTTCTCAGAAGAGTTTATGAGCATCTTGAACTTTCTGAATACCGTAAGTATATAGGTGAGGCTGACCCCTTTGACTCTACAGATGCGCTGAGCGAAGTCATGCAAAAGCTTGAGCCGTCAGATTGGACTCTTCTCAAAGCGGTCTCTATAAAGCCCAAGGCCTCAGCTGAACTCGCGGAACTATTAAATGAGTCGGAAAGAACAGTGCGAACACGCTATGGAAAATTAAAAGCACTTGGCGTTCTGAAGAGCGCGGAAGGCAGGGGCGGAGGAGTCGAATTAACCTCCAAAGGTGTGTCGCTTTTAAAAAATACAGCCTGCTTGGAAACTGGCAACTGTGCAAAAAAATGCACAGTTAAAGATGGACAATTAGGTAAAAATGGAGAAACTGTGCAAAAACCTGCACAGTTAGGCGACTTTGATAATCTAACTGTGCAAAAAAATGCACAGTTGCCAGTTAGATTGGGCAACCATATTTTTTTGAAAGTGCGGATTTTGAAGCCTCTACCCGCCTATTTGGGCTCGGATGGTAGGACTTACGGGCCATATAATGAAGGGCAAGAGGTTGAGATGCCCACTGTCGAAGCCCTAGCCGCGCAAGGACGCGGAGCTGCGGAGGTGATTGCCGATGCCTAAAGACCGTCATTTTATTGCCCCAGAGCCCATCATAAACACTACGGCAGCCCAACCTTACTACATAATTAGGGTTGCCGAGCTGCCGCCCTGCCTAGTCTGCCAAGGCGCCTTGAAGCGCATTGGGGGGCAATACTACCAATGCCGCAATCGCGAGTGTGCCCAGGTTTTCCGAATATACCGGAAACGCAAAAACTCTTGTAAATATTGCAATCGGTGCGCCAGCCGCAACCACGCCCGCCACGATACGGGCGAGCTAGAGCCGCTTTGCGAGGAGCACTATTACACCTGGCACCCGGATTTATCAAAGTGGAAGCCTCCTGTCCCAGGGCAGCCAGTCATATTTTACAGATGGGGGCAAAGGCGAAAAAAGGCCGCTAGGAGGTTGAACCCATGAAATTACATACCCAACGCCTTGCCCTCGGTTTGTGCCCGCACTGCAAGGCGCGGCTCGAACTTTCGTCAAGGGGGCATCAGGTTTGCCCAAGGATTGATTGCAAGCGCAAGCGGAGGGATTGAAATGTATTTGGATTTGGAAACGAAAAAACGGGGGCTGCGTGCCATGCTCTGGGTCATGATACATGGCCTATTGGTTGTGAGCGCAGCCTGCACATTAGTTCTACTAAACCAGCTTCACTTTACAAAGTGGCTTTACATTCCCTTCTTTTTCCAGCTTGGCTTGACGGCAATCGTTGCCCTCTCCATAATTAAAGGAGCGGTGGCCTCGGGCATGAGCGCGGCCGCAGCAGAAATGGAGCGAATTGAGAACTTGAAATTGCAACAACAACTTGAGGAGGTCGATGCCTATGCAGCGTCGGGAAATGTTGAGAAAACAGTTGAGGACAGCACGAGCGCGCCGAAAAGCGCATCAGAAATTTAGTGAATAACTAGAGGTGATATGAATGAAAACTCCACAGGAATTGATTGAAGCGTCGGAGCGAGCACTTCAGAAATTAGAACAGGCAAAACTAGGCGACGACCGGCAGCTCATCCCGGCAATTGAGGAGTGTATAGCCTCTACTGAAAAAAGCCTCGAAAGCATGCGCGCCGCACGAGAGAAAGGACAGACAGACCTTGATGAGGCTATTAAAATTGGTGAGACTGTGTTTGCAAATATGATGCTGGTACTGGACGAACTCAAGAAAAGACATTACGAGGTGAGATGATGACTGATGAAGACATAGTTGCAGCCCTAGACCTGCTTAACCAGCGAGACTTCAAAGGCGTGCTTGATAGGTTGACGGCGCAGGGCATCAACCTGCAAACATACTCCGAGTTCGCTAAGATGGCCGAGCACCACCGCGACGGACTTAACCGCGACTTCTACTCTGATGCGCAGGCATTGATGGAGCTGAAGGCTGCGATAAACAAAGAGATGGCACTATTTAGGAACCACGACACTCGTGGGGTTTATTCGAAGTTGTTCATGAGTGTTGAGAGTTATATGGAGCAGTCTGAGCGCACAATGGCGACTTTTGCGAAATATCATGCACTTACGGGCCTCGTGGTCAGCACTTACTATGATGCAGTGCGCAAGGCATACACGGACATTGACTGGGAGAAGGAAGAGAAGGCGAAGCTTGCACAGCACATGGCAAACTCTGATGCCATGATGCAATCCTTGGCAAAGAAGAACGTGCTCTCAATTGATGAAATCCGGGCCCAGGCCAAGGCCCAGCTCGCCCAGCTCGAAAAAACAGAGCTCGAAATGATGAGCAAGATTGAGGGCAAAACAGACCGCATTGATGAGCTGCGCATCTACAATTTCATAAAAGAATATGTAGAAGTTGAAGACCACGCACCACACACTCAAGAAATCAAAAATGGAAGTAAGATGAGTCCGAATAGGGTAGTTGAAATACTAAAAAGATTAGTAGCGCGTGGCAATCTTATAGCTACAAATACCAGCAGCGGAGCAGTCGAATATACCCTAGGTTCTAAGTCCATACTCACGACTGAGGAGGGGTCAGAAAACTAGCGTATTTCGAGAACTAACACTCGCGGCGTGAAAGGCCGTATTTTCGCGCATGCTATTGAGCCAGTTAAACACGAAATTCGCAAGTGAGGGATAGAGTATGAGCAAAAACCCACATAAGGAAACTGATTTGAGGCAACTCCGCGTTGCATACCCAGCCTTGGCCCCAGTCTTTGAGAACGACCCTGACCTTGCGGCCCTGTTCAAGGGCAGACACTTTGTCCTGAACATCTTTGATGGCGGTTCAATAGCAGCCAACTCAATCCTGAGTGCAAGCTCTGTATTGCTCGGACAGTCCGGCAGTGGAAAGACTAATGGTCTGGCCGCACTACTTGAGGAGCTTGCGAACGTGGGCGCATCGTTCAGCTGCATTGATAGTGAGGGCGACTTATACACAGTTGCGGACATCCTCAAGAGTGTGAAGGTGATTGAGGTCAAAAACGCATGGCATGAGGAGGACATCTATGCGCTGGCCCTGTCCACGATTCAGGGCATCGAGCGCAACATATTCACCTTCACGGCAACGACCACGATAGAGGAGCGCAGGCGGTTCGTGCTGAACTATTCCAAGAGTCTGTTCGAGATAGCCGACGCACGATATAGGGAAGGCAAGGCCATGCCTCACCTGCTTGTTATTGATGAGGCGCACCTCTACGCTGCGCAGCAATACTCTTCAGCCGACAAGTGGATGCAGGAGCTGCTTTTCTTATTCGGCAATATTGCAAGCATGGGAAGGAAGCGAGGGCTCGGCTTGCTTATGGCAACCACCCGGGCAGCTAGGCTGAACAAAGACATACTCTCGCAAGTTCGCATGCGATGGCTTATGCGTGCCGTTGAGCCGGCGGACATCAAGAGCTACCGGGCCGCACTGAACTCAATTGACGACCCGAACGTGCAATGGAATATCATAGCCTCAATCCCTACCCTGCCCATCGGCTGTGCTATTTTCGTGCCGGACGATGGACAGGGCAGGCCCATTAAGTTCAGGATGCGCTATTCTCGGCACATCAGTACAACGCCGACAATGGAGAACTATGAGAAATACGGAGAAAAGGAGGTGTAGCATGGCAAAACTAGGGGTAAAACGCAAAATTGTTTTCAGTCCAGCACTCGTGATGAAGCAGCCGAAAATTAAAAACGCGCCTTATGTGCTCTCGACTATGCGGGCCGTTGAGGTTGAGCCTTCGCTCATCGCAAGGCTTGAGCGCAAAGAAGAGGCTGCGATTCAGGAAGCTCGTGAGCTCCTGCAAAGCAAGGGCTATCCTGAAGATGAAGAGCTGGCACTCTGTGCATTTTATGGAGGAGGCAAGGGCCCTAGGTTCGGCAGGCGAAAGAAGCGGAGCAAGGAAGGGATGCCGACGCTGGCATGGGTGAAGTTGTGAGCGTATGTCTCTGGAAAATGGTTTAATTTATCTTCTCGGCGGCATCTGCATTGCCTCCCTGCTCGATTTTTCCGCAGGCCCCCAGCCCGAGGAAGTCGGCGGTGCGCTAATCCTATTTTGTGTTCTTGCCGCAGTTGTTAAATATTCCGACTGGCACGATAGGCATGCCGAACGACGACAAGTATAAATACTTATGAAACAAATAATGCGCAGTATGGGTCTTCCAGAACCGCTTACTAATGCTACATCAGGAGACGCATACAGCTGGGTTTCGTCGCAGATTAGTGGGCTAGGGTCAGACTTGCGAGGGGCGGCTATCGTCTTTGCGGTCGGTGTTATAGTTTGCATTTTCATTTACTGGTACACACACCGCAACGAAGGCAGCGTTTAAACTTTCTTTTTTGAATTAAGTTTTTCGAGTTCGTTCCTAATTTCGCAAAGAGTGCCGGCCATGTCGTCAAGAACATGATGCAGTCCTTCTATTTCGCTTCTAAGTATGGCTGCCCTTGAACATCCTGGGGAGCATGCGTTTTCAAAGCCTGGGTGCACCCCTTCCGTTCCGCACATGCTACATCTTGGTCTCAATTCCATTTTCTCACCTCACCATCATACTATGTTGATTTTCGGCCGCAAAACAAGCTGGCCATCCCCATTAATAATCCACTCAAACTCCTGCCCCTCCCTGAACTGCCGTTGGTCGATTGTGCTGGTTGGAACGGTAATGAAGTAAGCCCGTGCCTCTTTGCCATCCTCGCGCTTGTGCCTGGAGCACTGCAATTTGTAGGTCTTGCTCATAGGCATAATCTTATTAGTAAGTGCTTTAATACCTCGGTTAAACAGGACTGGGCTCACCTACTCAGTTCATGGGATTGGACGGCACGGAGTAGCTTCTGAGGCATACGATTAACCATGCTGAGTTTCGGCTTTAGCAACAGGCTGCCCACATTATCGGGCTGCCAAACTACTTCCGAGCCTGCCTTGATGTTCTTAGCCTGTACTGCAGTGAGGATGCATAGAAAAAGCTGCCCGCATCCTTGCAGGCAACGCATGCCAAACAACGACATTCGGACGCTTTGTTTTACTTCTTGGGCAGCGTCGCACCTATGAGCGTCCTTATGGGGGCGAACAGCCCCGCATCTGCAAATTGTACTATTGCGTTAGCGAGTTGATTTGCCTCTATTGCAAGCCCATTGAGTTTGCGCATAACTGCTTCTATAGGTTCAACTGGCTTTCCGTCTGAATCGCGTACCTTGACCATCCATGCGGCCGAGATTAGCTCATCAATGGGTGCCAGCACTCCTTTCTTCATCTGCCTTTTCAATTGAAAACTACTATATTCAGCATCCAACGCACGCATGCGCAAGTTGGATTCCATCGGCTCTTGGTCCAAGAGAACGCCAGCATACATTTCATGCTGGAGGCCTACAACTCTCCAATCAAATGTTACCTCAGGTGTTCCAGTGCTGACCCAGTCCATGCCGCGCATCGCCAAAGCTATGGCACTAGTATTCTGCTCTTCCACTATAATCCAACGCGCATTTGGGTCTGCTGGATTCGGCATCTTTCCAGGATGATCAGCAATCTTTCCTCCTTGGTTCACCAAGCCCCAGGTGTCGTCCACATAGTACATGCCAGAAGCGACGTCATGACTTTCAGCTGGCTTAGGCAGCTTGGGCAGGCACACTATTCTATCCGGATCATTTATAGTGATGTTATGCATCACGTGGTGTCCTTCCACTTCAATAGTCGGCCTACCATCCTCCATAATATCATACTGTATCATTAACATGGCATCTTTCTTATCCCAGAACTTACGTGGAACCCTGATAGAATACTGATCAACGTAGTCGCCTCCTAAAATCATGTCGCCCAATGGTCTTGGCATTTCATCTATATTAGACGATCTCTAGCATTATATGCTACCAATATACCAGAATAATACTTTCTTCCGAATTTTTCATCGCCCCTTGCTTCCGCCTCTCCTTCTAAAAGTCGTTTGGGGTGCAAGAAGGGGTCTAAATTTTTGCTTGGAACGAGCCTTGCACCCTGCTCATGGGCGGCACGAAGTGCATACGCAATGTTGAAGTGCTGATTTTTTTCATCGGAGGATCTTCCAAGCCCGAATTCATACTCACCGTACCTTCTGTAAACCCACACCTTGCCGTGTGGCGGCGCACTTACGGGCCTTACTGCAGCTTGAACTGTCATTTTACATCACCTCAGGAATAGCTATATGGCGTGCCTTTACTTATTTTTAAGCTTTTCAGGCGGCCATGCGGCCTCAATCCTTGGCCTCAAGTTTTTTCGAATCAGCACACTTCGGGCAGCGAGGCTTCGGCTTGCCTTGAGTTCCGTCAGCGCCTTGACTGTCAGGTTTCGCTTCTAGCGGTGTGTTGCATTTGGCACACCGTCCATTAGGCGCATTCTTGCAATCACACACGCTGCACCCGCAATTCCAGCAATTATCATCCATTCAAATCACGTTTTTATGCACACCATTAGGCTGCAACCTGACTGCATTCCCGCCTCAGTTTTCGGTCACCGTCACCGTCTTTTCGACCTTTTCAATTGGCGTGACTTGGGCGGCCACATCGTCCTCATCCGCGTCGCTGCACTGGGTTCCAAGAGCGTTTTCGATGTCCTCGCATGAGTAAAGGGCGAGCTCATAAGTGTAAGTGCCCGCAGACTCGAATTTCTTAAGGGCGCAGCTGCTGGACCGTTCCTTTATCTCGCAGGCATGCAAATTTGATGAAAACTTCCCGAAATAGGTCACGGCCCTGCCGCCGCATGTGCGTGCAGGGTATTTTTCAGTTTTACAGTTTTGGATGAGATAGCCCCTGAAATTGGGCCCTTTATTTTCAACGGTATATTTGGCTGTAAAATCTTCCCCTACTGCAACCGACGTTGCCGGAACGTCCAACGTCATGATTATGGCGGCCGCGGGGGCGACGCCTTGCGAAGGGGGAATTGGAACAGAATCCTCAGGCTGCTGCGCTGCCGGCGGGCTTGCCGGAGGAGGGCTGGTCTGCGCATTCTGCGTGCAACCAAAAAAAAGCAGAGCAACCAAAAGCAAGGATAAAATAATCAAAGTCAGCTTCATTCTACCACCCCGTGGTAGGGCTTCTCATGAAAGGAATAAAAGCTTAAACCAGCGTCAGTTCCGGCCTTTGCAAATTCAGCGGTGGTACGGCCTGTTGCTGTTTATCATGTACGCGCGGTAGACCTGCTCAATGAGGAACAGCCTGCACATCTCGTGCGTGAAAGTCATCTTTGAAAGCGAGATTGCGGGCGCGCGCCGCTTTATCGATTCGTCTATTCCATCCGCGCCGCCGATTATGAGCGTGAGCATCCCCTCCTGCTTTTTCACGAACTGCGCGAACTCCTCTGAACTGAAATGTCTCCCGCCAACATCAAGGATGAATGTGCCAGCGCCCAGGTAGCGCTCGAGGCGCTTCGCCTCCTTTGCAGGCCCCTCGTCCTTCAGCTCAACCAGCTCGAGCTTGCAAAAAGGAGCCAAGCGCTTCGCGTATTCGCCAATCCCTTCGAGAAGATAGCCCTCCTTCACCTTTCCGACTGCGACGATGCGTATTTTTTTAGCGGCCATGCACGCGCCATATCCGGAATTAAAGTTATTAAGCCCGATTGCGCTGCTTATTTCGTGATTGAGCTCCTCTTCGCGCTCAAGCTGCTGGTTGCAATCGGGGTAGTTGTCGGGCTCTCCATTATCACCGAGAAATCCAGCCCCAAGCTTGCCGGCCTTATTGCAGGGCTTCCAACCGGCTCAGCCATAACGCTGTTTTTCATAGGCCTGGAAAATGGCGCAGATTTTGCCTCTGTCAGCGCCATCTATAATATGGAGGGCATTGTTGCAATGCTGTCAGTGCTCTTCATTTATTACAAGACAAGCGCCGCGTTCAAGAGGCACGGCCTGGCCCTTTCCGCGATATTCTCGGTCGCAGGCTATTTCGTGGCAATATACCTGCTGCACTTCCTTAACCTGAACGCAGTGGGGGCGGTCCTCCTCCCGCTTGCCGCTATAGTCCTATCAACGTATCTGTTCAGGGAAATACGCGACAGCAAGGTCACGGAGCGGATCAGGCTGGGCTTTGGCGTGCTTTTTGCGCGGGCAGTTGCGGCTGCGGCAATCATACTGGCAGTAATAGGGACCGCGGGCCTTGCCGGGCCGGAATGGGCCGGCCTGTTCACCGCGTTCCCCACCACCACGTTTCCGCTGATATTGATAATCCATTACACCTACGGCGAAAAACAGGTCCATACGATAATAAAGCATTTTCCGGTCGGCCTGGCCTCGCTCATTGCCTATTCGCTAGTAGTTTCGTTGGCATACCCGGTAATAGGCATATACTATGGCACTGCGGCAGCTTTTGCTTCCGCGTTTTTAGTGTGCATATTCATCTATTTGCTGCACATGCAAAAAGGTCGGCAGTTTCTCCCGGGTTAGGCGGCACCTACGCATATATAAATCTCGAAACGCATATTTCCATTCCGAAGTGGTCTCATGGGCGACATAATTATCCCGCATGTTCCAAAAATACGCGTTGCAAGGTCGTATTCAAATGGCATGACATATCCGGAAGCATTCAATGAGTATGGGGGCAGGTTGGCATCGCATTCTACGCTTCATAGACTCATATATCTTACCGATGCCTACAGTAGCGTATCCGATCCAATACATACGTTTTCACGAGAACTTCTTTTTATTTCCGAAGACTTCTGCGAAGGTTTAATTAAAGGAAAGGACATAACAGACAAGCAAACCCTCTGGACTCTTCCTGCATCGTCCTTGGCCGAATGCACAAAAAATAGTAACTGGGACCCATACGCCCCGGAAACCGGGCTTTTCATAGATCCTATGAAGCTGGAGCAAGACAAAAACCGCATAGTGGTGGTTCCAAAATCAATAGTCGTCGTTCCAGAGATCCAGATAAATATAAACAACGGGGACTTCCATGAAGAGACTTGCCTTCCCGTGAAGTACTTTAGGCCAATTATTCCCGGATTTGAATGGTGGAATAGAGGGTGGTTATACTGCCCGCCTGGAACTATTCGCCCGGTCATCCGTTCAGTTGTTCGTGGTTCAGGCCAGAACAGCATGTCCTCTTATCCTCTGCCATCCGTTCGTTTTGCGGTGCTGGAAGTTTTGGATGAGTGGATTACGGATGAGCTGAAAAAACTTGCAGATGAAGCACGAAATGACTTGAAAAAACTGGCCGAAGTTCCGGCTTCCATAACCGGGCTCATAGATGGCATACTAAAGTACTAATCCCGTGGCAGTCGTCAACAAAATTCAGGCCTGCGCCAGCACAAGCGCCTTCAACTTTTTCATGAGCCTTTGGGGCCTTTTCAGGCCTTCTGCCAGGAAGACAGAAGTCTTCTCGGCGCTTTTCTGCTGGCCTGCAGGAAGAGGGAAGAACAGGCGCCTTCGCTCAGGGCTCGCGGGCTGGGGGAAGAAGAACCTTTTCTGCGGGTTTGCTTGTGCGGTCATTTCTCTCACCAATCTATGAAATTTTCTCATGGTTATGAACTTCGGACTGGAAAACTAGCGCATGTTCAGTTTTCTCAATCTTTCATTTCAGTCGGCCCAGTCTTTTCGTTCCGTTCTAGTTCCGCTCTTTCAGTGCATCAGCTTTTAAACATTTCCCGCTTGAACTGCGCGAAAATCTATATAGAAAAAATATAGTCAGTCGTGCAATGCTGCGCGTTCATGCGGCCCCGCCGGGCCTGCGGTTTGTTATTTTGTAGAATCCGTACAAGATGACTGCAAAGGTAATGGCAGCGATTGCAAATAGCTCTGGAGAGATGCGCGATGGGATGCCGAGGTATGTGCCGAGCTGGCTGCCTGCATTAAAGATGGAAGTTTTCATGGATTCGAAGACTATTGCAGTATCTGCCGGCCTGAAAAACAGGAGCACTATGAGCAAGGCTATCAGGAGTACTAGCAGCACCTTGGAGCCCTTCAGCATCAGCTCTCCCAACGCCCCAAACATGTCATCAAAATACGGCATATTTCCGCCCCTACTTCGCTTGCGCGCCCTCAGCAGGCTCCTGCGTGGCGCCCGTCATGTTGTCCTCCTCCGAGAGGAACATGTAGTTGGCCTTCGAAAGCTTCTGATAGAAGTCGAGTTCGTGCGCATATGCATCCTTTTCCTGTACCAGCCTCTCAAGGCCCACCCACATTGAGAACCAGCCGAATGGCACGAGCAGGACCTCTATGAATGATGCGAGCTGGCCAATCACTTCAGGAAGATTTGCGATGTAGGCGTATCCGAAAAGAGCCGCCAGTCCTGCAACCATGAAGTTTATGCCGCTGCGGCGCCGCCTCTTGTCCTTCTGCTCAAAATCCTTTACCTCGCCGAGGAAGTAGGTCCGCAGGCGCCTTATTATGCGGCTTTCGGCCTTCTCATCGCGCAGGGCCTTGGGCATGAAAAAGCGTATCTCGAAATTGCCCTTCACGTCAGTGTGCGTGCGCCTCTCGAGCTCCTTCAGCAGGTCGGCCGATATCTCCCTTTCAGCGTGGGGCCGCGGGTCGAAGTCCGAGTAGATGTCGTCGTAGGTGTCAAGTGCGATGCTGATGTCGCGTATTGCGATTACGGCCTGCTCTTTTAGCTCCTCTTTTTTGTCGGCCTCGCGCTTCCTGGCCTCGTCCTTTTTCTCGGCCGCCTTCTCGGCCTGCTTTTCCTCTGGTGCCATGGACGGCTTTCGATTGAACGGTTTTTAAACAAATGCCTACAAATGCAGAAGCATGCACACTACTAGGCGTGAGAGGGACGCGATAGGCGAGGTGCAGGTGCCTTCTGATGCATACTACGGTGCATTCACTGCCCGCGCCCTCGCCAACTTTCAATTGAGCGGCATGCGCGCGAAGCCAGTGTTTATACGGGCCCTTGCGCTCACGAAGAAAGCTGCGGCGCAGGCTAATGCAGAGCTCGGCATGCTCGATGCGAAAAGCGCCGCGGCAATCTGCAAGGCCGCAGACGAGGTTTTGGCAGGCAAGCTCGACTCCGAGTTCCCGCTCGACGCCTTCCAGGCAGGCGCAGGCACGCCGTTCAACATGAACATGAATGAGGTGCTTGCTAACCGTGCGAATGAGCTGCTGGGTGGCCCGCTTTCCGCTTCGGGCGGAAAGGGGCCCCTCCCACTTTCTCCAAGCGGAGAAAGGGGCACCATTCCGCAGCGGCGGAATGAGTGTTCTGCGAAGCAGAAAGTGGGCAGGAAAGGCGAGTACAAGCCCGTGCATCCGAATGACCATGTTAATCTGGGCCAGTCGAGCAATGACGTTATTCCGACGGTCGTAAGGCTCTCTGTGATGTTGAATGCGCGCGGGCTGGTTAAGGAAGGGCGGGAGCTCGAAGCCGCACTGCAGAAGAAGGCGCGCGAGTTCGGCGATGTGAAAAAGCTTGGCAGAACTCACCTGCAGGATGCTGTGCCCACAACTTTGGGCAATGAGTTCAATGCTTATGCGAGCGCGCTGCGGCGCGATGTTGATGAACTGGAGTGCGCACTTGATAGGCTTGGCGAGCTTGGAATAGGGGGAACTGCACTGGGCACGGGCATAAATGCGCACCCTCAGTTTAAGGAGAAGATTGTACTGTATCTCAGCAAGCTTACGCAACTCAAGCTGCGCTCATCAAAAGAAACAGTCGAGCTGGCGCAGAACATGAATGCATTCCTGCAGTTCTCGGGCGCGCTGCGCATGCTTGCGGTTACCTTGGCCCGTGCGGCCAATGACTTGAAGCTTCTGTCGTCAGGCCCGCGCGGAGGGCTGGGCGAACTCATCCTGCCCGAGGTCGAGCCAGGCTCTTCCATAATGCCTGGCAAGGTCAATCCGTCAATACCTGAGGCGGTTGAGATGTGCGCCTACCATGTGATGGGAAGCGACCGCGCAGTGGAACTTGCGTGCAAGTCTGGCCAGTTGGACCTGAATACAAATACGCCGCTGATAGCACATGAGCTGCTAGGCTCTGTTGAACTAATGGAAAACTGCTGCCGCATGTTCCGCGAGAAGTGCGTGGTCGGGATAAGGGCGGACAGAAAGCGCATAGCAGAAATTTATATCAAGAGCAACACATATGTAACTGCACTCACGCCAAGGCTAGGCTATGCAAAAGTTGCGGAACTCGTGAAGGAGTCCTTGCGCACAGGCAAAGGAGTGAAGGAGCTCGTACTTGAAAAGGGGCTGATGAGCGAAAAGGAGATTGAAAAAATATTAATGGAGATTGCATGAGAATTGGAATTCTGGCCATATTTGCGATGATGCTACTTTTTGCGGCTGCCTTTGCGGCCGAAACCGCTGCAGAAGCACCGGCAGGAGCCGAGGCAGAACAAGGCATCAGCGTTGGAGCGGGATCGCAGCTCATTGTGATTGGTGTAGTTGCCACAGTCCTTGTATTTGTGATAATCTATTTCCTGCTGTCACTGAGAAAGCACGGCTGAAATACGCTTGTCGAGCTTCCCATTCCCGCCGCGGAAAACAACGCGCCACTCTGCACGGCTTTTCCGGAAATCCAACACGCCTATTTCCTCTATCACACCGTCTCTCAGAAGTTCTATCTTGAGCTGGCCGGTGCTTTCATCACGTGAGCAGTTCAACTTATTGTAGCTGCCATCGGCATAATCGCAGAGAATTTTTGCTATTTTGAAAGCATCCGCGTTAATTTCCTGAGCGCTGTGCTTATCGCCAACTTTGCCAATATTTTTCAGCATCAATTTCGCAAGCCAAATGGTTTTCTGCCAGACAGTATCAGGCTGCTCGACTACGGCATTTTCACCATTCGGAAGCGCTTTCGATTCCGCATCACTAGCAAGTGCCTTTAGACTTCGCAGGAGCCCTTGGGTTTCGGGGGATTCGAAATCTTCCCGCTTTTCAGCAGTATATCTAATTGACTCTGTAAGTACATACACTGCTTCTGCCAGCTCATACTTCGTAGGCGCAGGTTCGCGCTTGTTTATAGTAATAAATAACCTATCAACCGGTCTGGCAGGCTTTGCTTGCACCATGCCAAAACTTTATGCGTGAGGAAATTTATAAGCGTATGGCAGCCTGCGCGAGAGATTATACGTCCTCGCCAGTCAAGTTGCGCGCCAGCTCGACAAGGAGCCGCACGCCAACGCCCGTTGCGCCCGACTGCCTGAAGGGCTTGTCCCGCGTCATCCAGGAAGTTCCTGCTATATCTAGGTGAGCCCACTTGGTCTTCTCGTTCAGGAAGTTCCACACAAAGCAGGCCGCGGTTATCGTGCCCGCATCGCCCACTTCCGAGCCGATGTTCTTCACGTCAGCCACCTTGCTCTTGACCATGTCCTTGTACTCGTCCCAG
The DNA here is from genome assembly GCF_030646255.1 of Candidatus Burarchaeum sp. GTDB lineage: Archaea > Micrarchaeota > Micrarchaeia > Burarchaeales > Burarchaeaceae > Burarchaeum. Next base: position 13,515 of record NZ_JAUSNF010000041.1, read on the forward strand.
AAGGGCAGCGCCCAGCAGCGCTCGTGCACTGCCTGGCCTGCAGTAATTACTGCCTCTCTGAGCTTGTCATCATTGCTGAGCAAACCAGTGGCGTGCTCGCCGAAGCATACTGAGACCGCGCCTGTAAGCGTTGCGATGTCGACTAAGTAATCTGATTTGTAGTTCTTCTCGGCATAGGCTACCGCATCCGCAAGCACCATCCTGCCCTCGGCATCCGTATTGAGCACCTCAATAGTCTTGCCATTCATCGCCTTCACAATATCGCCCGGCCTCTGCGCGCTTCCGCTTGGCATGTTCTCGCACAGGGGCATTACGCCCACTATATGAAGAGGAACCTTCAGCCTTGCAAGCGCAATCATCGCGCCGGCAACTGCCGCTGCGCCCGCCATGTCGCCCTTCATCTCGTCCATTCCCTTCGAGGGCTTGAGCGAGATGCCGCCGCTGTCGAATGTGATGCCCTTGCCTACCAGGCAGAGCGTGGGCTTTCCGGCAGCCTTCCGGCCGTACTCAAGCACTACGAGGCGCGGAGGTGAAGTGCTGCCGACGCCCACTGCCAGCATCGCGTTCATTTCCATGTGCTTCATCGCCTTTTCATCAAAAATCCGTACGCCCAGCCCGGCCTTTGAGGCCTCGCGCCTTATTTTTTCGGCCAGCTCGGGCGGCCTCTTGAGGTTCGAAGGATAGTTCGCAAGGTCGCGCGTGAATTTCAGGCTCTCGGAGAGAATGCGGGCCTCATCGGCATCTTTCTTCATGGACTCGGCATCATCTGCGAATGGGCACAAAACTTCAATGCGAGCAAGCTCCTTTTCCTCCTCATCTTCGTCTTCCGCTCTGCCTCGTGACTTGCTCTTGAACTCGTCAAACTTGTAGAGCGCATTCAGCGCACCCTCGCACACAGTCTTGGCAGGCCTTTCAATTTTCGTGCCCGCTGTTTCCGGCAGCATAAAGGCAACTGACGTCATTTCCTCTGAGCGCGCACACTGGGCAGCCCGGCCCGCAGTGCCATAGACTGTGTATGAATCAGCCTTTTCGCGCTTGCCCAGACCTGCTAGAAGTATGTGCTTGCACTTGAAGCCCGAGGGCGCGCGCACAATGTTGATTTCGCCCTTCTTGCCCTTGAACCGTTCCTCCTTCGCGAGCTTTGCAATGCCCTGCATGAGGTCGAGGTCCTCGAATGAAAATACAACCAGTGCATCGGATGCGTTTGCACGCACTTCGCCTACCTTGACGTCAAGCTTCATAGTTCCCACCGGAGCTAATTTCGAAAGCAGGTTTAAAACAGTATCTTGGTGGTTATGCGCGTGCCGCAATCCTGCGCGGAACGGATTCTTGCAGTTCCAAATCAGCATAAGCTGATGCTAGCTTGAAGTTAGTTTCCTGAAGCGCCTTGACTAACGGGCTTTCAGTGTTCAGCCTGTAAAGTTCGGCGCGGCCTATCTCGCGCGATTTCACAATCATGCCGCGCGCCATCAAATCCTTCCAGATTTTTTCAATCGTTATGCGGGATATGCCGACCTCTGCCGCCACCTGGCTCTTGGAATAGTCGAACCTGTCGAATGTGAGGAAGAAGCCTAGGACCTTGAGGTAGGGCGAGGAGCCTAGGATATTTGTGAAGATTGTTTGATTGGTCTTCATTATTATCTCCAGTTAATGCTTGAAGTGCCTCGTGCCCGTGAAAACCATCGCAAGCCCGTACTCGTTCGCGGCTGCAATCACATCAGCATCGCGGATTGAACCGCCGGGCTGTATGATTGCGCTCACGCCCGCCTTGGCCGCAAATTCCACTGTGTCGCGGAACGGGAAGAAGGCGTCGCTCGCCATCGCCGTGCCCTTCACCTCGAGCTTCGCGTCCCGCGCCTTCTCAATCGCTATCTTGCACGCATCCACGCGGCTCATCTGGCCCGCGCCTATGCCCACAATCTGGTCCTCGCGCGCGAACACGATGGCATTTGACTTGACGTGCTTTGCGAGAATGTAGGCAAAGCCGAGCGCCTTCTTTTCATAATCGCTTGGAGCGCGCTTGCTCACGACATTGAACTTCGGGTTGAGCGGGTCTATTGGGAAATAGTCGCTCTGCTGGTAGAGCATGCCGCCCAGGATGCTCCTGAAGTCTGTCTCGCCCTCGGCCGGCTCCATGAGCCCGCTTATGTCGAGTATGCGCCTGCTCTTCTTCTGCTTCAGAAGTTCGAGTGCCGCGGGTTCGTAGCCTGGCGCGAGCACAACCTCGATGAACTGCGGGCCCATTGCCTCCGCAGTCGCCAAATCCACCTTGCGCGTAAATGCAACAACGCCGCCATAGGCAGACATGGAGTCAGTGGCAAGCGCCTTCTCATAGCTCTCGCGCAAGGTTTTGCCGAGCGCTGCGCCGCATGGGTTGTTGTGCTTGAGAATTGCAGTGGCGACGCGCGAGCGCAGGTCGCGTATGAGCATCAGGGCTGAATTAGTGTCCAGCAAATTATTGTAAGAGAGCTGCTTGCCTGCGAGCGATTGGATACATGCTAGAAGGGGCTTCCTGCTTTCACCGTTGCAATAGACTGCGGCCTTCTGGTGCGGGTTCTCGCCGTACCTCAAATCCTGCACCTTCCTGAAGCGCATGACCAGCGTGTTCGGGAACATTTCGTCCTCGGCACCGGCTTTCGCAAAGTGCTTGCTAATCTGGTAATCATACTCGCTCGTGCGCTCGAATGCGTGCAGCATGAGCCGCTTGCGCAGCTCGGCTGAAAGCTTGCCCTCATTGGCCTTCAGGTCAGCCAGCACAGGTGCATACTGCGAGGGCTCGACCACAACTGCTACATGGTCAAAATTCTTGGCAGCCGCCCTGATGAGCGCAGGCCCGCCGATGTCTATCATCTCAATGCCCGGTTCCTTCTCGAACGGGTAGAGGTTGATTACTACCAGGTCTATCGGCCTGATGCCGTTCTTCTCCGCCTCGGCCTCGTGCTTCTTGTCCCCGCGCTTGTAGAGTATTCCCCCGTGTATGAGCGGGTGCAGCGTCTTCACGCGGCCCTCGAAGAGCTCCGGGAAGCCGGTAATGTCCGAAACTTCGGTAACCTTCAGGCCTGCCTTGCGCAGCGCGCTTGCAGTGCCTCCTGTGGATATGAGTTCAACGCCGAGCTTTGCCAGCTCCTTTGAGAAATCGGCTATGCCTGACTTATCGTAAACGGTTATTAGAGCTCGCTTGACCTGTAACACGATTACTGCTATTACGCTGCAAAACATTTAAGAGCTTTGGGCGAGCGTGTTGGCTAAAACGTTCATGGATTCCGGGGTGTTGCTTATGGCAGGCGGAAACGGGCAGGGTCCTTTGTTGGTTGTATCAGGCGCAAATGGAGTGGGTTCTTGGAGGGGCGGCACACGTAGACTGGGCAGCAGGTGGACGGGCAGGAATGGCATTAACCCGCGAACAACGACGACAGTTGGCATAGCTGAATGGCGGAAAGTTGACGCGCATGCACTGATGAAAATGACCGAAGAGAAGCCGAAGAAGTCGGACGTGCAACCTAGCGGGAAGAAGGCCGGGAAAGGCAACGGACGGGCGCGCAAGGGCGACAAAAGCAGCGGCGAAACAGTATACTGCGCATACCAGGACCAGGACAAGTTCTAGCTGTGCAACCGGGCATGGGCCCAATCAAACGCTTAAAAATGTGGAAAGGCATGATTTGGGCAGGGTGTTGATGTGAAGCAAGGGGCAAAAAACTGGTTCTTATTCCTAACTCTGCGAATGGCTCATATCAAAATAATGCTGTAGGTAACTCGCATGGGGCGCTCACGTCTAGATCGGGCGGACAGGACGCTGGAGGAATGTCGAAGCTGAACAGCCTGGAGGTAGGAAAATTCGTTGTTTTCTGGAAAACGGGAGGAGATCATCTTGCGTTCATGACCGAAGATTCAATATTGGAAATGCCGCCAAAGGGGAAGCGCAATGGAGAGCAGATAATACTGGCGCAAATAAGTTCTGACGGAATATTTGAAGTCCTGGTCGCATATCCAAAACATGCGCGCCGGAATAACGCGGGAAGGCTGTTGAGGTATGATTTGACGGGTGAAGTGCCGAAACGCATTAGAAAGAAGCCTGAAGGATTCTGTCTGAACACTCAGGAGACGCACGTGAAAAATTAAGGAAGGACTAGTCCTGCACCTTGTGCTCGCCGCGGAAGCCGTAGATTTTCTTCTTCCGGTTACGCCTGTGTCCGCCCAAACCAATCGCCAAACCTATTATAAAACCGCGCCCTATTTAAACCCACTCGGTGCGTGGATGGCGGGGCTGACGCTTGACGAGGGCAAGAAGCTGATTGCGATAGCGCGCGCCTCGATTTTGCGCTACATGAAGGAGCGCAAGCCTGCCGACGTGTCCGGCTCGCCCGCGCGGCTCATGGAGAAAAGCGGCGCATTCGTCACGCTTGAAACTTACCCCGAGAAGGAGCTGCGCGGCTGCATAGGCTTCATAATGGCCGTGAAGCCCTTGGCGCAGACTGTTGCAGATTGCGCGGTCAGCGCGGCTGTGGGCGACCCGCGCTTCATGGCAGTTAATGAGAAGGAGCTGGACTCGCTGGTGGTTGAAGTTAGCGTGCTCACTCCGCTCATGAAAATCGGGGTCGAGAAGCCCGAGCATTATGCCAAGGCAGTGCAAGTTGGCAAGCACGGCCTCTATATAGAGGATGGATATTACAGCGGGCTTTTGCTGCCCCAGGTGCCCGTAGAGCAGGGCTGGGATGCGCGCGAGTTCCTTTCGCAGACGTGCGTGAAGGCAGGCATGCCGCCGAATGCATGGCAGGGCAAGCGCACAGGTGTTTATACTTTCGAGGCCCAGATATTCAGCGAGAAGACGCCCAGGGGCGAGGTTTTCGAGAAGAAGCTGAAGTGCAAGGTTTGATCATGGCAAAAGTTGCGAAGGTTGGAGGGAAGCTGGCGCTTGTGCTGCCTGACAGCGTGAGCGGAGAAATGGGGCTGAAGGAAGGCGATGAGCTGGCGCTTCACGAGTTGAGTGCTGGTGCTTATGCAATCACGCGGAAGGGCGCGCAGATTGGGCGCGAGGTTGATGAGCAGGCTGGCGAGGGCGCGGCAAAAGGCGGGCTTGATGACGCAGCTCTTCGCGTCCTGCGCAAGCTCGAGTCCATAAGGTTTGAGCAGCGCACGCCCAAGCAGGTTGGCGAAATCATGACGAGCGCCGAGAGGCAGGTGCTCGATGCGCTTGTCGAAAATAAAATCATCGGGTTCTTCAAGAGCGCCAAGTACAAGGATGGCGTTTACAACATACCGAAGGACATTTACGAGCTTGTGCGGGGCGGTGGAAAAAAAGTAGTTGCCGAAGTTCCAGCTTCTTCTGCCTATACTAATCCTGAAGAGTCGCTGGAGAAACTTGGCTACACAATTGTGGAGCGCGAGCAGGATGCCAAGATGCTTTCCGAGAAGCTCAACCCGCAGATAAAGAGCGGCGAGCTGATGGGCGTGCGGGGCTTTGACAGTCGCTTCTACCTTGCGCGCAAGGGCTTCTACATTGCCATCAGCGAGCGGCTCGAGAAGGCCATGCGCGGGAAGAAGAACCGCACTGCCGCTGAAATTGCAAAGGATGCAAAGGTGAAGGAGGACGAGTGCTCGGTCGTGCTCAACCTCATGCGCGAGGAAGGCGAGGTGCTGGAGAAGAAGCGCGGCACCTACGAGCTTGCGTGAGGCTGCGGGAAGCGCGGCACTTACGAGCTTGCGTGGATAACTGCGGGCGCCGGAATGCGGCACGTCAACTGATTAGATGTATTCCTCGCAGAGAGCATCCTGGCTTGGTTGGCCTAGCGTGCCCTGCAAGGATGTGCATTGGACCAGCCCCGCCTTTGGAAGAGGCCCACTCATGTCAATCCAACTGAGCTGCCCCGTAATCTCATACAGCGAGGAGGCTGGATAGCTGCATTGGTAGGGCGGCGCCGTAAGCCCTGTGCCGGAAACAGGAGACCAGACTTCATCCGGATTGCTATAGTCTCCATCACAAAAAAGTTGAGCTTCTGTATCGGGTTCGGCATTTTGATATTCTATGTGGGCGATCACATTATCGCTGCCTTCGCTATCTTTCACCACCTGGCAAGTTGGAAATGCGGAAGTGCATGCAACATCCATCGGGCAGGGCACATCCGTTGCCCCGGATTTTACGTATCCCGTGACTGTGTGCAGGCCCACGCCGCTTAAGGTGCAGCTTCCTGAAGCTGGCGCCTCGGTGCCGCCGGCATAACCCGTGCTAGTGCCGGAAAGCTGGTTGAAGTTATACTCCGCCGGAAGGACGGAATCGCAATCTATGCGGGAGTTTTGGTTCGCGGCAACCAGGTCCTTGTAATCCAGGGTGACTGAAACCGGGTTGTCGCAGTTTACTTGCGGAGTTTCGTCTCCAGCTATGGACAGCTTGCATTCGGCCGGGGCTGCGCAGTCTTGCGCATTGAACGTAAGCTCGGTGCCTTGCAGCAGGATGTTTTCTGCCAGGGGGTAGCTGTCTTTGTAGAAGCGGAACGTACCTAGGTCACTACGCGTATAGACGCCACACTGCTTGATATATAGGTCAGTGCGGAATTTTTTTACTCCCGGGGAGCTGAGCGCTATATTCTTCGAAGCTAGGTTGATTTGCGCCTGCGCGCCGTTTCCTTCCATAGGTATGGTTGCCTTGAGCACATCCACGCCCGTAGTGGTTTCGTAAATCCTCACGTCGCCCTTGCAGACAACGACACCAGTCATGGCGCCTTGCTGGCAGGTCTTCCACAATGGGGGCGCAGTGGCCGGGCGCGGGCCTTGCACGAGCGCGCCCGTATAATCCCAAAGGCCAATCAGGTTGTTCGGCTCGTCTGTGCAGTAACACCACTTGGGAGGAACGCACGCATTGGGCGGGTTGTAGAACTCAGGACCAATATTCGTTTGCTTGATGTAGGTTACCGGCGCTGCATACAGTGTAGTTAGGAAACCGTTCAGCGTTCCGGCGGCTGCGCCTGAAACGCGGCAGATTAAGGGCGAATCATACGTGGTGGCCGTGGAATAGATTGGGACGCCGTCGAGTTGGTCGGTTTCAGGAAGCCATGCAACGGGCGGATGGCCGAGGTAGGCGCGCCATGTGCCCGGATCAATGGCAAAAAGTCCGCCCGCAGTCGGCGTGACAGTAATTTCCATTCCTGACTGCCAGCAGACGTCTTCATTTTGCATGATCTCCTGATTGTTTGCCGCTTCGTCATATTTTGCATCAACCGTGCCGCTGATGTCGCCATGCAGATACTGCCAGCTTGCGCCTTGCGCTGCGCAGCGGTAAGATAAGACGGCCGGCGGCGTTGTTTGCTGGCCCACATTGGCAGAAACTAACGGCAGGAGGAACAGCAAAGCTGCAAGGGCTAACGCGCCTTTTGCCATGCGCAGATTGTGCCCGAGGTGCCTTAAATACATTCTCTCACGTGCTCACTGGGGTTTCCGCTTGAACATCTTTATCGTGTAAAGCGTCAGCGCTATGAGCGCGACTGCAAGGACTCCGGCAAACAAAAGGGCGAAAGGCGAAATGGATGAGAGCGGCCCTTGCGGAGGCTTGGGAGGCTGCGCGGGAGGAGTTGTGGGCGGTGCCTGCAGAACATAGGGCGTGCTGTTCGCATTCGTGGCGGCCAGGCCATAGGTGCTTTCGCGCACGCTTATCACGTAGCCGCCCGCAGGTGCGGCAAACTCGCCGCTCATCTTGCCGGTTATCTTGCTAATCAGGGAATTGACAGTCTTGTTGTCCTTGTCCATTAGCGTTACTGCAACCCTGCCCGCAAGCGGCTGGCCTTTTGCATCTGCAAGCGAAATCCTGTAAGTCACCTTGCCCGCGCGCACCGAGCTTTCAACTGCGAGGACATTGGGCTGCTCGAGATTATCTGCGGCATAGTGCAGCTCGCTCACGTCCATGAGCGTGCCGCCGGGCGTGAGAAGCATGAGCCGGAGCGTGAGCTCGCCGGCGCCTTCTTGCGGCGTGAAGTCAAAGACCGCATCTGAAGGCGCGGGCGTGAGCGAGAGCACGCGCGAGTCTTCGTACACTGGCGTGCCGTTTGCGGCAGTGCCGGAAGCCAGCAGGAGCCGGACCTCGGCATTGACTGGAGAGCCCGATGTGGGCGAGGAAGTGCCGAGCTCGGTGATGACTGAGAAGCAGGTGGAAACTTTCGCAGGCCTTTCGGCTATCAGCGGGAAGGGCAGCACGCCTGCAAACCTTATGCCCGACAGGCCGCCCCTTACGGGTATGCGCACGAGCAGCAGGCTGCGGCCATTGCCCTTGCTAAGCTGCGCATCGAACATGTATGCGCCTGATGGAAGAGCTCCGATGGGAAATGAAATGTGCCTTGTCTCATTCGCGCTCATGGCAAGTTGGCTGCTGCCGCGTATTGCATTGGCGCTGCTGATGCGCCCTGCGAGAGCGGAATCCTGCGGTATGCTGCCTGCGAACAGGAGGCGCTCGAGCCATGCATGCTTCACTGCGTCCCACACATAGAGCTTGTAGGCGAGGCTGACGTCGCCCGCAGCGCCGTTATTCGAGATGTTGAACTCGAGCGAGATGTTTGTGCCGGGCTCCTGCTCTATCAGGCTGTTTATGTTTATCGGGTTGTATGGCTCGCCCGAGAGGAGGATTGACGAGCGGTCGATAAATGCATAGTTTGGCTTCTCATCAGTAAGCGTGAAATAAGTTGCTCCCGGGCTCGAGTCCTCGATGAGCGTGCTTCCGCCTGTATTGAATTCGCCCGAGTGCATGAATGCCTGCACCGCATATTCGCCTGGCGGCAGGCCTTGCGGCAGGTTGCGCGCAAAGGAGATGCGCTTTGATGCCTTGGGGGCGAGCTGGAATGTTTCGTCAAGCGCAAACTCGCCCACGACATCGCTGCCAAAACCCGCAGCCGACCTGCGCGCCACCTGCAGGGTGAGCACTGATTCGGGAAGGGGATAATCAAGGGAATTTGCCAGGATGAACGAGCCTTCGAGCGTCTCGCCCGCTGCATATGTGCTTTTCGAAAGCCCGAAGTCAGAAACTTTAGCTGCATTGAAAAAGTCAGGGCATGCCGCAAATGAAAGGGAGGCGAGTGATGTGAATACCGCAAAGCACAAGAGCAAACTTGAAAAGTGGGCCATGCTGGTGCATCTCGCAGATTCTTTATATATATTACTCGGCGCGGCGCTTGGGCCGGCATGCAGCTGGCCTAGAACCTGCCCAGCGCAGTCGGATTGTTAAGCAGGAATATGTTCAGCGCATTTTCAGTTGCAGCGTCAAACCTTCCGGTTTCCTCGATTTTCAGTATCCTCTGCATCTGTTTTACAGACTCCTCAGTGCGCGCGTCAAACGCGTTGCTGGAAGTGTCGAGCTGCTCGTCGCCATAATAGTTCATGAACTGGTTCAGGAGTTCCTTGAGCCGCACGACCCGCTCACCCTGCGCGCCAGGGCCCAGCTCAGTTACCGCACCTGTTTCCACTATGGGTTCTGGTGCAGGCGCAGAAACCGCCGGTCTCTCAGTTGTCTCTGGTGAAGTTGTGCCGCCTGCCACCGGTGCAAGCGGAACCGTGCCACCAGTTTCCTGTGCTGCTCCGCCGCGTATTACCACCGGGTTCTGCTGCTGCATCCAGGCTGAAAGCTCGCCAAAGGTCGAAGTGTCCTGAAGCGAGCTGAAGGTTGTGCCAAATGCATTGGTCACGTTGAACTGCTGCATGGTCGTAAGCACATTCTCGGTCGGGTCCCACTCGCCCTCAATCCTGCGGAAGGTTATGTGGCCGGACTGGATGGCGCTGACCAGCTGCTGGATGTCGTCATGGGACCAGAGGCTGAATATCACCATCATTGAGGCAAAGTTCTCGGCATTGAGCACCACGTGCATATCCTCGGGGTCTGATAGCCATACGCCCATGTTCGCCACGTCCGAATGGAACCGGTTAATCGCAACTTCCACGTAACGCGTCGGGCTTTCGCGCAGCGAATGGCCCTCGGCATCCAGCCTGTCAAGCTCGCCTTCATAGAATTTCATGCCGCCGAGCCTCAGGGTGTCGTTAAGCGGCTTTGCAACAGCCGTGGCCCCCTCGTAGTCCGCTATTGCCGCAGCCGCAGAGTCGAGTTCTGCCGGCCTATTTTCACCGGTCAGCCCCTCGCGCTCGGCCACGTGCTCCAGTATATAATAGATCGTCAGGTTTGACTGGAAGTCTTTTCTCAGCTGGTCGCGCACCGCAGTATTTGACAGGTCTGGGCCATCGGGACCGGCATTCTCCAGCTCCGCGGTCTGCGCCTTAAGGCCGGGTATGAGCGTGCGGTTTATGTAATCCGCGTAGTAGCCTTCAAAAGTACCATGGGCTATCGCGCCGTGCGGGTCTATGAGGCCCAGGAGCGGTATGGCCGACAGTATCTGGTTGATGTTGCTTTCGCGCCTCACCTCGCCCCGTGAAGACATGTAGATCACTTCAGGGTTCAGGAATTCCACGCCCGGCAGGTTGCCAACGAAGTCGGTCCTGGCCTCCTCGAGGTTCATGTAGAATTTTTTCATTGTCTTGCCCGCCATGAACACCTGGCCGAGGTTTGTGCCGAAGCTTGCGAGCGCGGATGTGAGCGGCTCGCCCGGGATGTAGGTGAATGTCTGGCCTTCCACCCGCAGGCTCGTTATGCCGAAGTTGCCTCCGCTGAAGCCCAGCTGCACGCCCCAGTCCTTGTCGCTGTTGAAAGGTATGAAGGCTGCGCCTGAAATGGGCGAGTCCGGGCTGAGCAGGTTGATGCCGACGCTCGCCTGCAGCCCGCCTGTCTTGAAGCCCAGGCCCACAGGCAGATAGAGGTTGCCGTTCGCATAGTCCACGAGCAGGCTGGCCGAGCCGCTGAATGCCTTGTCCCTGTCCGTGCCAACCTGCAGGCCGTAGCTCGCGCCCGGCCCGATGCCTGATATGAGCGAGAAGTTCTTGTTGAGCTGCGCCTCCACCTGCGCATAAATATCGCGCTTCTTCCTGTCCGCCACGCTTGCAATGTCCACGGGCTTGCCGTCCTCGCCCAGTATGTAAGTGGCGGTCGTCTGCTTGCCTATTGTCTCGCCCATAGTTACGCTGACGTTTTCCAGCACGCCGCTTCCAAGGCTGCCGAGGCCGACTGTGAATAGCGGCACGTATGTGCGGGTCGTGGTTGCAAGCTCAAGCGTGCCCTGCGTCGGGGTCGCAGTCCATTCGAATTCCGGGTCTATGATGCCCATTGTCTTCTCGAAAATGTCATTGCTGCTGCGGTCGCCCCTCATGCTGGAGCCCGGCACAAGGCCTGCCCTGAAGCCCGCCTCTATTGCGGCCCTGAACTCGTCCATGCTTATGTTGGGCGCGCCCGAACCAATGTAAAGTTTATAGGCCTCGTCGTAATTGAAGTTTGCAATCGCGCCATCCGGCCCCTCTATGATGCCGTTCTGCAGTATGTTTGTGGCAGTGGTCTCGCCGCCCAGGAGCGTGAGCATGTCAGCGCCTGCGGAGAACACGCGCTTGCCGGCCTCGGTCTGGCCGGTTATCCGCTGCTCCACGCGGTTCGCGCCGAAGAGCAATAGCATGTTCTCGAAGTTCCGCCCGCTCCCTAGCTCCACGTCCGCAATGCCCGCCCTGTGCTCCACCGCAATGATGCCCGTGCCTGCCTCGAAATTCACCGCAGTAACCTGGCTCAAGGCAAAGTCGGTGTCCATGAAAATGCGGGCGACGAGCAGCTTCAATTGTTGCTGGTCCTCGGCCGAAAGCTTGGCCAGCGAGAATTTCCCTTCGGAATAGTCCAGGCTGAGGCCCTCGGCCTGCGCCGCATTTTTCAATGCCTCGTGCATGCCCGGTTCATTGTTAAGGAATATCTCAAGGGCAATCATGCGGCCCCTGTCCTGCTGGCCGGTTGTAATGGTATCAAGGCGGGCGGCATTCCAAAGGCGCTGAAGCTCGGCCTGAGGCAGGCCGTTCAATGTGAATCTGCCGTCGGAATTCATGATGGTTGGAAACTGGGCGAGAATGCTGTCGTAGATTGCGCCCGCCCGCTCGTCGCTTTGCCGCTGATCGGCCATCATATTCAGAAGGTTCTCGAGTATGACACGGTCGACCTGAGTTCCATAGGGCTTCAGCATCTGGTCAAGGTAGTATGTATCAACTGTACCGAACTGCGCGCTTGAAAGGAGCTGGCCGTCAGGACTGGCAACGCGCACGGTCGGATACTGGACTTCGGTCTCGACCTTGGCCGTTACCTGCACCGCAAGCCCATAGAGGTCGTGGTAGCGCAAGTCAATATTGTCCAAGATGCCAGTCTGAACGGTCATGTCCTGCTGTCCAGTTATCAGGCTGCCCAAATCGCGCATGATGGCGCTCCATGTCTGCGCAGCAAAAGTTTCGGTTTCGGCATTGTCGGTTGCCTTTGCAGTGAGGTGCGCAAAGCCTGCGGTGGCAATTGTGGCGCCCAGCATGTTGCCTATGAGTTTCCTGAAGCCCGCAGTTCCGACTATCAGGTCCTCGCTTCCGAGTTCCTGTGTGTTGGGCAATGGGTTTGTTATGCGCTCGGCCGTGAAGGCAAAGTCTTCGGCATCCATGCGGCCCATCTGCAGTACGAGCCCGCCGATGTCGCCATATGCAAGGCCGAGGCCGGTGGCATTTGCCGGTAGCCGCTCCAGCATTGCCCTTCCATACTCCGTGTCCTGGACCGATGAGAAAAGGTTGTCGTGCCCGAGCATGAACTCGCGCCTCGTAGGGTCGGCTTCTCCGAACATGCCGCCGATTGCCGATAGGTACCATTTGGCCGCATCGGAATCGGCAGTCCAGCCCCCGCCTATATCAGGGCCTGCCAGGCCCGTTATGTAATCAAAATAGCGCCTGTCGCTGCTTATCAGGTTCGTAAGCCGCTCAAGAAGCACAGGGTCGTTGGCTACGTAACTCTGGACTGCAAGGCCGACAATGGTCTGCTCCTGAGCATTGAATTCCCACGGCTTCTGCTCAATCCCGAGGTTCATCCTGTTGTTCATAGGCTCGGCATACTCGTCAAGCCAGAACTGCGCGAGCGCGTTCTGCCGCGCCTGGCCTTCCCCCAAATTCTCATCAACGGACACGCCATTGTGCCGCTCATAAAGCGTTGCAAGAAAAGGCTCGATGAAGAAAATGTTTGCCTGGTCCCGCTCAAGGACTTCCACGTTCACGGTCCTCATCAGGTTCCTCCAGTTTATCGTGCCCCTGCTGTCGCAGATATCCTCGTGGAGCGTGAGGTAGCCGGCCATGTCCATGAGCGCAATGTTGTCGCCGTAGTGGCCGCGCAGGTAGTCCTGTATGGGCTTGTTGGCATTCGGGTCCTTGTCCCAGCCCATCTGCCGCATGACTTCATTGGCAATGCGCGGGTCCAGCTGCTTGTGCCCATCATCCTTATGGGGGGCGGGAAGTTGGACTTCGGGGCCGTTCATGGAAGCATCACTGTCCATTATTCGGCATGCGGCGGTATATAAGCTTAAGCCCCTAAAACTCGTCGTAGAATGCGGGACGCGCATTGCGGCAGGTTGGCGGTTGTTATGGTCGTTGTGAAGGATGTCGTGCAGGAAGGCGGACGGGTGTGCGGGTCATGGTCGTTGTAAAAGATGCGGTTCATGGGAACATAAAGGTCGGGGAGCTTGAGCGCAGGCTGATGGACACTGCGGAACTGCAGAGGCTGCGTGGAGTGAAGCAGCTGGGCATGACTTATCTTGTTTATCCTGGCGCAAATCATACAAGGTTCGAGCATGCGCTTGGCACTATGCACATTACGGGCCAGTTCTGCGAGGCTATGGGACTCGGGCAGGCCGAGACTGCAAGGCTGCGCGCTGCGGCGCTGCTGCACGATGTCGGCCACCTCGCATTCTCGCATGAGAGCGAGGCCGCCTTTGCAAAGATTCTGGGCGGAGGGCACGAGGAGCTCGGGGCGCGCAGGATTTTGAAGGGCGAGATTGCGGAAGTGCTCACGGATGCAGGCATCTCGCCGCGCGAGATTGTTGCGCTCATGATGGGCCGGGGAAAGGGGCAGGTAATCGCGGGCGATGTGGGCGCGGATAGAATAGACTATTTGCTGCGGGACGCGCACTACACGGGCGTGGCCTACGGCGTGATTGACGCGCAGAGAATCATACATACGGCGCGGCTTGGAAAGGAAGGAAGCGCAGGAAAGGCGGGCGCGGGGAAAAGGGGTGCGCAAGAGACGCTCGTGCTGCAGTGGGGCGGCCTCGAGGCCGCAGAGTCCTTGCTGATAGCGCGCTACCTGATGTTCTCAACCGTTTACATGCACCATGCTGTGCGCATAGCGGCCTCGATGCTGCGCAGGGCAATGGAGCGCGCGTTTGACGAGAAGCTGCTCGGCACCGAAATGGCGCTCGAGCTGGACGATGCGTCGATGATGGCGATTCTGGGCGAGGACGGGAAGGCGGCCGAGCTGTCGCAGCGCGTGCAGTCGCGCAGGCTCTACAAGCGCGCTGCTGTCCTGTGGTGGTCGAGGATGCGCCCTAAGGGCCAGCGCATCTTCACGAGCAGGAAAGGCTGTGGTGAGATGGAAAAGAAGCTGGAGCAAAAGGCAGGCCTCGGGGCTGACGACGTGATAATAGACGTGTGCGAGGACTATGGCAAGGGCTCGAGCGTGCGCATACTGATGGAGGATGGGAAGGTCGTGCCGTTGGCCGAAGTGTCGGCTATTGTGAACTCAATCTCGCTTGCAGAGCAGAGGCGCTGGCGCGCAATTGTGGCGTGCGATGAGGCTAATGTTGAGAAGGTGAAGAAGGCGAGCAAGACTAGTTTCAAAGGCCTGGCCGGCAGCCAGTAAAGTAAATTTTAAGCGCGTTTACAGCCTATTTAGGCCCTGCGCCCTCTTAGAACGTCTGCTACTGATGCATCATCCCAACCTGCATCGCCCAATATTTTCCGTGTAAGTGCCTGCATAGTATCTTCCTGAGCACCTTTTTCATCTCCGAATTTTTCCCTTAACTTACTTCTGAGATAGTAGGCGCCTGCCAAGGTTTCTTTATACTTGATTGCATTGTCAAAAGCCGCCATTGCCTCTTTCAGCAAAGTATCGGAATACTGCATTGAGCCCAGCTTGTACATCACGCATCCAAGATTATGCCATGCATCTGCAAAATCTGGTTCAAGTCCAACTGCAGTCTTACAATCCGCAAGGGCCGCGTCGAGCCGATTTAATCTGAAATTTACTAAGCTACGGTTATAGCTGGCTTCTGCGGATGGTTCAAGTAAAATTGCTTTATCTGAATCAGCAAGCGCAGCTTCCAAACGCGAAACTCGTTCTTTCGAAAGCCATTTTTGCCTTTCGGGTGCCCCTATATCTGCGATGAGTTCCAACTGGTCAGCGATTTTGCTCTTTGACATTGCCCACCGGTACATAGTCTGCGCTCTTTGGGAATAGTACTCTGCGCAAGTTGGATCGGATTCAATAAGCAACGTGAAGTCCTGGATTGCGGACTTATAATCTCCCAAATCGCGTTTTGCCTGGCCCCTATAATAGTAGACTACCGTATTGTGCGGTGCAAGCTTGAGGGTCGTGTCATAATCCCTGATGGCAGCGCGGAATTTGCCTGAATCATGGTATGCCCTGCCTCTGCAATAGTGGGCGCTTTCAAGGCTCGGATCGCGTTTGATCGCCCTAGTCTGATCCGCGATGGCCTGTTGCAAATTGCCTAGATGGTAATTCGATAGGCCCCGGGAATGGAATACTTGTGCATCTTTCATTCCGAACTTGATTGCTTTGCTGAAATTATGGATGGCGCCTTCGTAATCCTCTAACTCAAGCAATGCGGTGCCTATCCCGAAATATGCTGCTGGTGAGTTTGGCTTAAACGCCAAGGCCATTCCGAAGTCCTCGATGGCAGTTTCCAGATCTTCTTTGGAAAGGTTTTGAGTACCTGTTTGAAGATATTCTTTCATCATTCTTTCTTTTGAAATGTCCGTAGTTGTATTTCTTAGGTCATTCACCCTAATCTTATCGGCAATGGCGCCATCTGCATTCCCTGCGCCTTCCCTTGCCTTGCGCCTGCCTTCGTAGGCCATTATGGAGCTAGGTTCAAGCCTAATTACAACCGTGTAGTCATCAGCTGCCTTTTGAAACTCGCCACTTTGGAGGTATGCATCGCCCCGGAGGAGATATGCCCCTGGCGCAGGATAGGCTTCGATTGACAGTGTAAGGTACTCGACAGCATGCTCTGACTTTCCTTCTGAGAGCGCCCGTTTGCCCCGAGTTAAATAGTGCCTGGCCTCCCACAAGCCACTAGAGGTGATGAAAGCGATTCCTCTCACCCAGGGGTTTTCGCTGTTTGAGAGCTTATGAAAGAACTCCATATGCTCCGGAGGCCTGCGGAGCTGGGGTTTCTGTCCAATATTTTGGTTCTGCTGCATGAATGCACCGTTCAGTATTAACCGCCGTTATGCCTTCGAATATTTTTAAGCTTTCAAAATGAGCTTATGCGCCCGCCATCATCAGCGAGACCAGCTTTATCAGGAAAATGAGCACGACCGAGAAGATAAGGACTGCGCGCGGATCCATCTTGGGCCCTCCGGTGTCGGCGTCCACGAACTGGACTATGCCCGTCGAACTCTGCGGCGCCCTAACGCGGTCGTCTGCCATAGTACTGGTTTTATAATTGCTATTTTAATAAGCTTTGCTGATAGGAAGTGCGAGGAGATTCGGTGGCACTTATGGCTAAATTATTCGGCACAAGCGGCATAGATGGCGCATTGGGCGGTGGCTATTGTGGGTAAGTTATTCGGAACCAGCGGCATTCGCGGGGTGTTCGGCACAGAGGTTACGCCGGAGCTTGCGCTCAAGGTAGGCTATGCGCTTGGCAGGTCTGGCGTGAAGAAGGTCGTTGTGGGCAGGGACACGCGGGCCTCGGGCCTAGTCTTGCAGAAGGCGCTCGCAAGCGGCGCGCTTGCGGCTGGCG
The DNA here is from genome assembly GCF_030646255.1 of Candidatus Burarchaeum sp. Lineage (GTDB taxonomy): Archaea > Micrarchaeota > Micrarchaeia > Burarchaeales > Burarchaeaceae > Burarchaeum. The sequence continues at coordinate 30,407 of NZ_JAUSNF010000041.1, forward strand.
CAGATGTCGTGAATGTTGGGATAGTTTCGACGCCGACATTAGGGTATGCTACGCGGAAGTTCGACTGCCTGGGCGCAATGATTACGGCCTCGCACAATCCGCCAGAGTACAACGGCATCAAGATTTTCGAGAAGGGCACCGAGGCATGCGTGATGCGCGAGCGCGATGTGGAGGAGAAAGTAAACGGGAAAGCCAAGATGAAGGCACCCGCCGCGGAATGGAATGCGATTGGCGCCTCATCCAACTACGATTCCGCCATCCGCGACCATATTGAAATCGCGCTGGAGCATGTTGACTGCGCATGCATAGCGCGCAAGAGGCCCAAGGTTCTGGTGGACGCGGGCAATGGCGCAGCCTCGGTAATCTCGCCCTATGCGCTGCGCGAGGCAGGCTGCCGCGTGATTGGCGTGAACTGCGAGCCCAGCCCAATGTTCTCGCGCAGGCTCGAGCCGAATGCAGAGAATCTTGCTGACTTTTCAAAGCTCGTGCGCGCGTGCGGTGCTGACCTCGGCATAGCGCATGACGGGGACGGGGACAGGGCCATTGTGCTGGATGAGAAGGGGCAGATGCTCGGGCTGGACGCGCAGCTGGCGCTCATGTGCGAGAGCGAGCTCGAGGTAAAGCATGGCACGGTGGTAACTACCGTCGAGGCATCGCTTGCAGTGCGAGAGGCTGTTGAGAGGCACGGCGGAAAAGTTTCGATTGTGCCCGTGGGCAGCCGCGAGGTTGCTGAGAGGATTGAGAGAGGCAAGGGCGCGGTGTTCGGAGGCGAGCCGTGCGGCGAGTACGTTTATCCCAAAGCAGGCATGCTTGCTGATGGAGTTTTAGCCGGCCTGAAATTCGTGCACATGTTCTGCGAGAAGGGCAAGCTAAGCGCGCTGCGCGCAACCGTGAAGACCTATCCGATAATGCGGGGCAAGTATGCGGTGAAGGACAAGGAGAGGGCGATGGCTAAAATAAAGGGCGCACTGATGAAGATGGGCGGCAAGAAAAATACCGAGGACGGCGTGCGCATTGATTTTTCAGACTCCTGGCTGCTCGTAAGGCCGAGCGGCACAGAGCCGTTCATCCGCATAACGTGCGAGGCGCGCGAGGAGAAGGCATGCAGGGAGCTGTATTCTAAGGCCGAGGCGATTGTAAAAAATTCCGTGAGGTAATTTTATGGCCGTGAAGAAAACTAAGAAAAAAATTGAAGTTAAAAATGCGAAACCGCGCGTTGAAAAAGCTAAAGCGGCTCCGGCCGCGATGCCTGCTGAAGAAAGTGAAAGCGTGCGGTTTTCGAAGATGCATCCTCTGCCAGAGCAGGAGGGCCCGCGTGAAACTACGGATTATGGCACGTGCCCGGTATGCAGAAGGCCGATGCAGGTGCTCGGAGGCTTCACGTGCGACTGGTGCGGGCTCGGCGTGTGCGAGCACTGCATCAAGAAGTATGAGGGAAGCGGCAAGTACATCTGCCTCTCGTGCGCTTCCAAACTTCCGCGGGCCGAGCAGCTCAAGATTACTGGTGCAGAAGACCTTACGGACCCTCAGCCAACAGCCATAGGCCGCACTTTCAAGTGGTGGATTACCCTGGCACTAATTGCCCTGCCCGTGTTCCTCGGCGGGGCGTGGTGGCTCTATGCAGCCGGCCTGCAAATCGAGGCGGTGGGGCTTATAATAGTGCTGATAGCACTTTTACTGTACTGGAACGAGGAGAGCCAGAAGTGGCTTGGGACTGCTACCTAGGATTGCGAAGACGCGTGAATGAAAGCAGCGATTGGTGTTGAAAATGAAATCCATAATATTGGCTGCGGGCGAAGGAGAGCGGCTCAGGCCGCTTACTTACACAAAGCCCAAGTGCATGCTGCCCGTAGCAGGCAAGCCGATTCTTGAGCATGTGCTTTTGGCAGTGCGGGATGCTGGCTTCAGGCAGGCAGTCATAGTTGTGAAGTATAAACAGGATAGGATTACGAGCTACTTCGGCGATGGGTCGAAGATGGGCATGCAGCTCGAGTACGTTACGCAGGGCTCGAAGTACGGCACTGCGGCCGCATTTGCCACTGCCGAGCAGCTCGTGAATGATGATTTCCTGGGCATAGCGGGAGATGTGATTTGCGAGTCTGCAGATATCAGGGCCCTTGTGGATGCGCACCGCAAGCACGACGGGCTGATGACCGTGGGGCTAAAAGCCGTCGAGGTGAAGGAGCAGTACGGGATTGCAGAAGTGCACGATGACATGATTACGGGCTTTGCAGAAAAGCCCAAGGAATCAAAGAGCAATCTGGCCAATGCGAGCATCTACGCATTTGATGCAAAGGCCATGGCTGAAATGGCCAAGATAACGCCATCCTCGCGCGGCGAGTACGAAGTTACTGACATGATAAAGAGCGGCAGGGCTCATGCCTATGAGCTGAAGGGCTACTGGCTCGACATGGGCGTGCCCTGGCAGCTGCTGGATGCTAACCGATACCTGCTCGAGAAAATGTGTGACAAGCGTGAGGGCAGGGTTGAAAACTGCACTGTGAAGGGCAAGCTCATTATTGAAAAAGGTGCGCGCGTGTTTGACAGCTACATACAGGGCCCTGTGTTTATTGGAGCAGATTCAAGTGTCGGCCCGCATGCATACCTGCGCGAGGGCACGAGCATAGGAAGAGGGTGCGACATTAGCGATTCATCCACAATAAAGAACAGCATTTTGATGGACGGCGTGAATGCAAAGCACCTGACTTACATTGGCGACAGCATTGTGGGCGAGCGCGTGAACTTCGGCGCGGCCACGCAGGTTGCAAATTACAGGTTTGACGAGGGTACGATAAAGAGCTTGGTGAAGGGCGCGGTAGTTGATACGGGCAAGACCAAGCTGGGCGTGGTGGTCGGCGATGACACCAAGACCGGCGTGCTTTCATGCGTGATGCCGGGCAAGAAGATTGGCTCGAACTGCTGGATTGGCGCTGGCGTTGTGGTCGAGAATGACGTGCCTGATGATACTGCAATATTTGTGGAGCAGAAGCTGAAGACTATAAGCAGGAAGAAGTGAACATATGAGCGATACTGATAGACCGCCTGCTTACACTATTCTTACCTTACTTACATTGTACTTCACCTTGACAACAAGTATTAATGCATTTTCTGCTTCTGAGAGCGGGCAAATTGATACACTAGTATCACAATATTCTATGGAGTTAAGAACGATATATGATTCATCAACTATATACGCTGAGATTATACAGCTTACAGTTGCATCAATTCCAAAAGAGAGTGTAACACACAACTTATTCGAAGGTGAAGACCATTGCAAAAACGAATGTTTTTACTCATATATATCTGAAGATTGCATATGGTGCATAGACAGCTATCTAAATCATTCTAGAGATTGCCCATGGTTACCTGCCGTAACGCCCGGCATACCCGTTAAATCAATCAATAATAGCTGCGGAATTTCAAAGTCAAAATACCATGATAATAAAAGTGATTGGATATTTCAATTACCGATAGGCTCTGTTCCATATAATGAGTGGCAATTGCTAACAAATAAGTATAAGGAAATTAAACAAAAAATAAGTGATGATGAAAAACGAATCAAAGAAATACAAGAGGATACAGAAAACCAAGAAAAAAGAGGCAATATATTGAAAAATAGAATTTTCTATTCGAAGATAGTGGCATATATTCAGATAGTTTCAATCATATATGTGATAATTGATGCCTATTTCATACCTATTAAACGAGTTTTAATCCTTATTAAAAAACGTTTTATAAAAAATGAATTTCCAAATATTATTTCATATATTTTATATGCAAACACAGTATTTTTGATTCTGTTACTACTATTACTAGTTCTTCATTAAGGATATGTGAAGAAAGGGACGACTAGCAGGACAAGATTCCTAAAATTGTTCGGTTTTCATCAAACAAGTATATCTTTTAACTGCCATCTAGGCGAATATTTTACTGACTTTGCACAACTCAGCCTAGATTCGCGTTGTCTCTCCGAGCCATTCACACCGCGTGAATGAAGCATTCACAACCCGTGAATAGTCCCTCAAATTGAAGTCTTCCCGAAAAGGTAGCTTGCGATTACAGTCACGACTGCAAAGAATGCGAAAAGCACTGAGAGGTCGAGCATGAGCGGATAGGCACCGGCATTTAGGAGCAGGTCGCGCATGGCATCTATGCCATAGCTGAGCGGGTTTAACGATGCAATCACACGGAGCCAGTCAGGCATTTTGTCAAGAGGAAAGAGCGCGTTTGAGAGGAAGAAGAGGGGCATGATTACAAAGTTCATCACGAGCTGGAAGGTCTCGACCTCGCGTATGACTGATGCGAAGGCAATGCCGACTGCCACAAAGGATGCGGCTATGAGCGCCATAACGAGCACAGTCAGCAGGAACTGGGGCGCAGCGGGCAGGCTCATGCCCATGAATGTGCCCAACAAAAGAATGATGAGGCCCTGCAGTACTGAGGTTGTGGCCCCGCCCAAGATTCTGCCCAAAACAATGTTCAGCCTGTCAGTGGGCGCTACCAGCATTTCCTTAAGGAAGCCGAACTCGCGGTCCCATATTATCGACACGCCGGAGAACATGGAGTTGAAGAGAAGAGTCATGCCCACGATTCCAGGCACGATAAAGAGATTGTAGTTGAGGCCCGGCATAAGCGAGCCTATGCCCGAACCGAGCGCAAACATGAACAGCAGGGGCATGCCGAGGCTGCCCACCATCCGCCCCTTGGAGTTGGTGAAGCGCTTGAACTCGCGCAACCAGACTGCGTAGATTTTATCCAATTCAATGGCCACGGAACATACGCCTCCGCATTTCATCCACTCCTGAACCTTTTTCCTCTCTTATCGACCTGCCAGTATAATGTATGAATACATCCTCAAGGCTTGGCTTGTGCGTCTCGATTGAGTTGACCGCTATCTTCGCCTTTTCTGCCAGCTTCATTACAAGAGGGATTGCGCGGCCGGGCTCGGGCGTGCCAAATGTGAGAACCTGGCCGGCTATTTTAGCATTCGTATGCTTCACGCTCTTGCTCTTGCCTAATTCTGCAAGAAGCTTCTGCGGGTCCGAGCAGTCTATCTGTATGGAGCTGCCCTGCACAATGTTCTTAAGCGCAGCAGGCGTGTCGAGCGCAACTATTTTCCCATGGTCAATGATGGCAACGCGGTCGCACAGGTAGTCAGCTTCTTCCAAGTAGTGGGTTGACAAGATTATAGACACGCCCTCGCGCCTGAGCTTCTCAATATACTCCCAGATGTGGCGCCGCGTCTGCGGGTCAAGGCCCAGCGTGGGCTCGTCAAGGAAGAGAAGCTTTGGGGTTTGCAGAAGGCCGCGCGCAATCTCGAGCCTGCGCTTCATTCCGCCTGAGAACACGCGCACCTGCTTGTCCGCCCATTCCGGAAGGTCGACGAGTTCCAGCACCGCTTTTATGCGCTTTTGCCTCTCGCCGCCCGGAATGCCGTAAAGCCTTCCGTGTATGTCAAGGTTGTCGAACGCGCTCAGCCTGTCGTCGAGCGTGTGGTCCTGGAAGACCACGCCTATGGACGTGCGCACCTGATGCGCCTGCGTTTTGATGTCAAACCCGTTTACTTTTGCAGAGCCGCTTGTGGGCTTGAGCAGGGTTGTAAGCATGTACATGGTCGTGCTCTTGCCCGCGCCATTTGGCCCGAGCAGGCCGAAGAGCTCGCCCTCCTTAACTGTAAGGTTCAGCCCGTCCACTGCCGTGAAGCCGTTGAATTTCTTGGTTAGGCCTTCGGTTTCGATGATGTTCATTTGCCCGCCTATTTTCTCGCTGAATTTCAAACCTGCTTCAATATGCTTTCCGCGAACTTCTTGAGTATGTCGGCCTTGAGGAGCACCAGGGCGCGCCCGTGGCCGCCCATAACGACCAGTTTGTCACCGTTCTTTATGCCAAACTGGTCCCGTGCCTCCTTAGGTATTACGATTTGGCCCCGCTCGCCAACGGAAACGACGCCGTAAATTCGCTTGTCCTTCATGAGTTCAGACATATAATTCATACTTTACATACTATACATATTTAAATGTTTATTTGTCGCTGCTCGCATTCATTGCGGGTTTTGCATTTTCAAGATAACTTTTTCCCTCGTCTCTTGAGAGCAACGCCTGCCCAGGCATGTGCAGCACCAGGCCCTGCGCGTCTTCAGGAACCTCTACATAAAAGTCCACGTACTCAGCCGTGAGGCCAGGGTCAATGGTAGGCGATTCGCGGAAGACCTTGTCCCGCCCGCCGGCCACGTCAAAGCGCCTGCCCTCGTCGTCCGTAACGAACAGGCTGCCCTTGTTCGGATAGCTTTTCTCCTTTCCAAGGTTCTCGATTGAAATGTCGAAGATTACGAATTTCGCGCCCGCGCGGGCAGTTGTTGTTGAAGCAAACATGGCAATGCCCTGCATAACGCTGTCGGTCTCATGCACGTTTGTAATCGTGTAGCGGAAATTTTCAACTGTGAACGGCTGGCCAGGCACGGCTATTTGCTGCTCGGGCTGATTATCCGGGTTGTCTGCTTTTAGGAGAAATAGGACCACTGAAATAAGCAGAAGAGAAACTGCTGCTGTTATGAAGAAAGAAAATGCCAGCCTGGTTTTACCCACCATATCTCCCGCCATTCCCAGCTGCTAAGTGCTATTTGTTGAAGGCATATAAAGCTGCGTGCGGTTTTGATTACGGGGAGGCTGAGAATATGGATAACAAGTTTGCGGTTAGTTTGGTCATAGTTTCTGTGCTTGCACTTTTCCTGCTTGCGGGCTGCAGTTCACAGCAAACGCAGGCGCCGGCACAGCAGGGCTCGCCGCAGCAACCGGTGTTTCCTGGTTCAGAAGGCGTGCAGCCATCAGCGCAGCCCATAGTGCCGCCCAACGCGCAGGGAGGCTATGTCGGCTCGCCAACCTCGCCGGACACGAATAGTGTGGAAGAGGCCCCGGTGCCAGCGCCTTCCACGCCAACTGAGCAGGAAAACACCGATCCCGCAAATTCAACAGGACCCACAAGGATAGGCGTGGATCTTCCGCCGGATCCTGCAGCAGGAAATGTGCGGTTTATAGTCGAGGTGCCTGCCAGCACGCCTGCCAATTCCATAATCTACCTGGAGACTTATGATGTGAATGGTAGCGTGTGGAGAATGTACCAGATGAGCAAGGACGAATACCTTGGCTGGAATGTTGAGCTGGACCTGGCAACGAGCGGCGGGGTCGAGGACGGCTCATTCCACTACCGCTACTCGCGCGATGGCAAGGGCTACGAGACTGCGGAGAAATTAGGCCCATGGGAAATGCCGAACGCCTACCGGACGCGCGCACTGGAAGAAATTTCAGGAAAGGATGTGCCGGACAAGGTAACTGAATGGAGAGATGTATAAGCCATGTGGAAAAAACGAGGTGGTTGAATGATGCGTGTTGCAGTAGTATCTTTTGTTGCCATCCTTTTTTTCGCGGGCACAAGCTTTGCCGCGAGCGTGCCCTCGTGGGTGCAGCCTGGCGTAACTGCCAACTACGAGGTAATTTCATCATTTTACGAGAATGACCAGCCGGTAGAAAATGGGGGCGCCCAGGGCACTGTTGAGATAAGTGTGAGCCAAGTCAGCGGAAATGCCGTAACAGGCACTGCAACGGCGAATATTCCAGCTGCAATGAAAACTGACACTTACGATCTGAACTGCGTTGAGGGCAGCAAGTGCGACTGGCGCTTCTGGGTCGACCCGTCTGACCCGACCAACTCGGCTACCGGACCGAACGGCGAGAAGTTGGAAGTGCTCGGCAGGGGGCCTTTTGAATATTACGGAGGCGAGACCGTGCCTGATGCGACAATGATAGGTTATTCAAACGAGCAGACTGGCATTTCCTACCGCTACACGTTTGACTCGAGAACAGGTCTAGTATATGCGTATGTTGAAGACTTTCCGACTCAGAAAACCTACATGTACTATCGCTCCATTAGTGCGGACCTGAGCGCGTATCAGCCGCCTGCCGGAATTCCGCAAACGCCGGCTGCGCCAACAGGCCAGCAGACAGGAATTCCGGGCCAGCAAACGCCTGCAAGCGGGCAGCAAACTGGAATTCCTGGACAGCAGCAGACGCCTACAACAGGACAGCAGGGTGCTGTCGCTACGCAAGGAACAGACGCTCAGCAGGGAACTACTGGTGCAACTGCAGGCCAGCCTGCGCAAGATGGCGGCGCAACTGCGGCCCAGAAAGGAAGCTTGTGCCCCGTGGCTGCAGCATTGCTGCTGCTCGCTGGCTTTGCATATTTCCGCAACGCACAGCGCTAACCATAATAGGGCTCGATATACGCCTTCAGCTCCTGCGTGACTTTCACTTGCATCGGCATCCCATCGGCAGTTATGTAAGTCCACTCACGCTCGGTCTTCACAGGCACGCGGATGTTGCTCTTCGCCATGAAAGGATAGCCCGTGAGCGGGCCGCGCACCTTCCACACGGTCATCGTCTCGCCCTTGTAGGTTATCGGGTTCTGCACGAACGTGATTTCAAATTTCTGCGCGGTGAATATCCCTATCGGAACCTCGACGGTTTCAGTGCCTATTTGCCCTATGGAAGTTATGCTGGAGCAGTTGAACACGATGTCGAGCATGGTTGCGAACTCGCGCTGATAAAGGCATTCGGATGACGTGCTGTTCACCCATACCTTTATCGTGTCAGTCCGGTTCTTTATGCTCAGCGTGTAGCTGTTGAGCCGGTTGTACCTTGCCTTCATTTTTTCAACAGGATCATAGACCGGCTCGCCCGGCTCAACGAAAATCTGCTTCTCGTCGCACAGCTTGGGCGCATTGTTAACCTGGGTGCACTCGTCATAGTAGTAGCTGAAGCCGTCGGTGTACTCGTAGAGGTAAGAATAGGTGAGGGGGCAGTCCTGCGGGCACTGGCCGAAAGTCTCGTTGGCGTCATTGCCTGCGCACTTGCCATCGCCGCACACTACTGCGGGCTCGGGCGGCGCGGCATTGATGGGCGGCTGCTCGGGCTGCACAGGTGGTTTTGGCGCGGGAGGCTTTTGCTCAGGTGTCGTGGTTTCGGGCTGCACGTCTTCCGCCGTCTCATTCGTAAGTGTGACATTTACGCCCTCCACGACCACTACGGGCGTGCAGGAAGCAAGGTCTGACGCAAGCTCGCCATTCGGGCATTTGTATGGCTCCGGAGGCTTCTGCTGGAGCTGGCTCGGGTCAATGGTGCAGCCGGCTAGGAGAAAAATAATTAGCGAGAAGGCGAAGATAATGGACTTGCGCATGAGACTAGATGGAGGAGGAGGTATTAAAATTTACTTCAGCGCAGGTTCTGTCTTGGGCTCGATAAGCACTATTCTTGGCACTTCCACTATGTCAAATAATTCCAGAGAGCCTACCATTGTAAGGGTGGGAACGACTATCGTGTGCTGCTCAAGACCTGTGCGTTCATTCGCGAAATAAGCCGCATTGGCTTTGCCCTGCGCAGTATCAGGAAATTGTTTAACTACCGCGCCTAGGTGCTTGGGCTTTTTCCATCCTCCCAAAACACCTTCTTTGTGATAAAGAGCGTATTTGCGTCCAAAGATTTTGAGAGGCGTTTCGCAGCGTATGTAAGTGCGAGATGCCATAGTAGCCCCAAAACCGGTCGCACTGACTCTTACGCTCATTCAATCACCTGCCAATAATTTGGCTTTGATCATTTAAAAGCTTTTTGCGAGGCATGGGAACCAGGCACGTCATCCGTTATTTCAGCCTAATCGCGTCCAGGTTCATCGGCGCCCTTGTCTCGATGTGCAGCATCTTGTTTATCGTGCGCGCGAGGTCATCGCACTTGCTCTCATCGCCGTGCAAAGTGAATATGCGCTCGGGGCGGGGCTTGAGGTTCTTGGCGAATGCAAGGAGCTGGGCACGGTCGCTGTGGCCTGAGAATCCTTCAACTGTCTGAATTTCCATGTTCACCTTGACTGACTGGAGCCTGCCACCCTCGCCGTGCAGCGGCACTTCCTTGGCGCCGTGCTGGAGCTTGCGGCCCAGCGAAAGCGCGCTCTGGTAGCCTACAAATATTAGCGAGTTCTTCTCGCCTTCTGCAAGGAGCTTCAAATACTCCAGCGATGGCCCGCCGCTCAGCATGCCTGAGGGCGCGAGTATGACGCACGGATCGCCGTCCACAATCTCCTGCCTCTTTGTCTTTACAGGCTCGAAAATCTTGGACTCAAAGGGCGAGTTGTTCGAAAGCACGCGCCTCTGCACATTCTGGCGCAGGAATTCCGGGTAAGCAGTATGAATCGCGCTGGCCTCGAGAATCATTCCGTCGATGTAGACTGGCACGTTGAAGTCCGGGTGGGTCTGCGCATACTCCTCGAGCACGAGCATGACCTCCTGCGAGCGGCCGACCGCGAACACCGGTATGAGCGCCTTGCCTCCGCGCGCTATGGTCTTCATTATGGCCTCCATGAGCTTCTGCTCGGACTCCTGCCGTATGGGCTGGATGTCATTGCGGCCTCCGTACGTGCTCTCCATGAATATGGTTTCGGAGCGCGGGAAGGCGGCATTGGCCGGGTCGAAGAGCTTTGTGAAGCCGTACTTCAAATCGCCCGTGTAAACGAGATTGTGCAGGCCCTCGCCTATGTGCAGGTGCACCATTGAGCTGCCGAGTATGTGGCCGGCATTGTGGAACGTGAGCTTTATCTCGGGCGTAATATCGGTTACATCATCGTAGTCGCGCACGATCACGTGGTCAAGCATCCTGCGCACGTCCTTCTCGTCGTAGGGCGGCGGGCTGTCGCCTTTTGAAAGCACCTTGATGTAGTCGAATTGAAGCAGCACCATGAGGTCGCGCGTGGGCGGGGTGCAGTAGACCGGCCCCTCAAAACCGTACTTGTATAGGTAGGGCACGAAGCCGCAGTGGTCCAGGTGCGCGTGCGTAACCACGACTGCGCTGAGCTGGTCGAGCGTGATGCCCATGGATGAAAGGTACGGGAAGGCCTTGGGCCCCTCGTTGGTTTCGGGATTGACGCCGCAGTCTATCAGAATCTTGTCATTGGGCGTCTGCACGAGTATGCACATGCGGCCGACTTCATGGAAGCCGCCGAGCGCCGTAACCTTTACCCAGTCTGCCTTTGCCGTGGGCTGGGTGCTTATGGTCTTGCCTAGAGTAAGGAGGAACTTCTTTCGGTTGTCGGCCTCCTTTAGCATGGACTTGCGTATGCCGCTCACCGTATTGCTCGGCATTGTGGGCGTGCGCAGAATTTTCGGAGCCCAGCCGGTCTGGTATATTATCTCCTTAAGCGTGGCGCCGCCCTTGCCTATGACGAGGCCGGGCTTGAGCGAGTCGATTGCAACTTCGCAGAACTGCGGGAAGAACGTGACATCGGTTACGCCAGCCTCGACCGGCACTATGGCCTTAATCTTCTCGAGCGCCTTGTCCGGCGCTGCAAGCGAGGAAGGGTCGCTGCGCACCAAAACGCGCTTGCGCAGGGTGCCCGCTATCTTGCGTATCAGGTTCTCATCCTTGTAGAACTCCGAAATATTCTTTAGGTATATTACTACGTCCGGCCCTTCGTGCTCAACTTTCGAGAGCGAGCACGCTACTGGCAGCAGTTCTTCCACTTTCTTATGCAATTCGTTGTTGGCATTAGCCAATAAAACCAGCTCTAACATCAAACCTATACAAAGCATATTCCGTGTTCATGGTTGCATGATTGGTCTGCTTGGTCGCAGAAGCGCCCGACTAATCTGCCTTTGTGCCTGTCTCCTGCAGAAGTTTCTTGACTTCCTCCCTGCTGTACTTCTTGTATCCATCTTTTGAAATGTGAATGAGGTCGATGTTCTCGCCCGTTGCCGCATCGCGCTTCATCGCAGTCGCTATGCAGCGCACGGCGAGCTTGATGTTGTCCTTTATGGGCTTGTTCTCCCTGTACTGGTCTTCCAGCAGGCCGTAGACCATGGGCGAGCCGCTGCCCGTCGAAACTATGTTCTCGG
>NZ_JAUSNF010000010.1 GCF_030646255.1 Candidatus Burarchaeum sp.
CCGCAAGCGCTAGCGTGAGCGACTCCGTGCCCATTGTCCTGGCAGACGCCAGCTCAATCTCCTCCTCAAGCGGGCCGAACTCGGGCCTGCTGGCCTTCCTGAATGCAGGGAACGGCGCCATGCCTGCCTTGAGGTTCGCAACCACCATCAGGAGGAAGTCTGGCAGAACCTTCTCGACGCGCTTGCGCCTGTCGTCAATTATGTAGTAGAGGTGCATGTAGAAGATGAAACAGATGATGAGGAAGGTGGCAAAGCCTGCGCCTGCACCCCCTCCAACGAAAGCAAAGGCATGCTCATATGTAATCTCCGAAATGTTCACGAAAGGCAGGAGGTTCAGGTATTTCAGCAGCGTGAACGGTATCATGGCAACCGCAACGGCGAAAAGCAATGCCACCACGAACCGCATGCCGAGCCAGACCTCTATATTCTCATATATGCCCGCATAGCGCAGTGTCTGCCGTAGCCCCAGCACGTCGTACCTGTTTAGCGTGCTTCCAATGCGCTCGTAAATTCCCTTCAATATTCCCATCGTATCATCTGTCCATCGTCATTTCATTCAAACATATACTCTCGGCCTCGACCGTTTCATGAACCCTATCAGCATCGCTTGCCCGACGAATGCGGCTCCGACCAGCATGAGCAGCGTGCTTTCTGTCACTCCAATGCCCGAGAACCCTGCCAGAATTGTCAGCAGCGTTATGCCTATCGAGGGCGCCACAACTGCGAAAAGCATGTAGAGAAGGATGAGGAAGTTCAGGCTGGCCGCGTAATTCCTTATCGCCCTATGCTGCTCGTTCAGCAAGGTCTCGATGACGCTCGCAAGCGCGGGCTTTATGCTTGCGCCCGACTGCAGCGTGGTTATGAGCTGCCAGAGCAATTTCCTGAATGCATCGCTCTGTGTCCTGAAGACCATCTCCTCGAGCGCATCGCTCTCGGACATGCCCGAGCTTATCCTCTTGACCGTAATCTCGAACTCATTCGAGACATAGCCGTAGTTGGAATGCGCGATGTTGGTCATGGCGTCATAGAGCGAGATGCCCGAGCTGACCTGTATCATGAGGTCCTGCAGTGCGAACACAAGGTCGCGGTCCACGCTTGACGCAATATTCTTTGCAAGTATGCCGGGGTAGAATATGTGCAGTGTAAGTGCGAGAAGGAAGAAGGCAAGGCCGACAAGCACGCCATAGGCCGCCAGCGGGCCATCAAACTCCCTCAGGTAAAGAAGGCCATAACCAAGGAAACCGAACAGCGCGCCCCACACAAGCGCTGAGAGAAATGCCGCTGCGCCGAATGCCTGGGGCTCGATGCTCAGGCCGAGCGCTCGCAAATCATACTTTATGCCCGGATGAAGCGCAACAACGTATTTGCCAAGCCCCTGCAGCCTGTTCCCTATGCGGGCTGCAGATTCAATGGAAAAAAGCATAAGCGGGATTCTCATGGTGCTTCCCTACAACAGCTTGGACAACGGCAGGTCCTTCTCAGCAGCATCCACAACAGCATCCTCGTTGCCATAGTATGCGCGCATGACTGCGCCCACTCCCTCGATGTCATACACCTTCTTCCTGACCATCCACTCGAGCACGCCCTGCTTCCTCTTCTGGTCTGCCTGTATCTCGGCAATTGTCATGCCTGTGTGCAAATTAAGCTCTTCTACATATCTGCGCGGCTCCTTCACCTTCTCGAAAACATCGTTGCGCGGCCTCCACTGGTACACCTTGCTCACGTCAATCTTGCCTTCAACCGACGTGCCGACCTCTGAAATCTCAAGCGTCTTGCGTATGTTCTTCCGCCTGTCCCTGTACTGCACGACAACCAGGTGCAGCGCCTCAAGTTCCATAGGCGGCACCTCGATGGGCGGCTCGGTCAGGCGCCTTATGACCTGCGTGCCCGTGTCCGCGTGCAGTGTGGAATAAACTGAGTGGCCTGTATGCATGGCCTCGAACAGGACCTCGGCCTCCTGCCTTCTCCGCACCTCTCCCACAATTATCCGGTCAGGCCTCATGCGGAGCGATGCGACCATGAGGTCGAGCATGCCCACTGCGCCCAGGCCCTCGGGGTTCGGTGTGCGCGTGACAGTCGGCACCCAGTTCCACTGGAATGACGGCAGCATTATCTCGCGCGTGTCCTCTATGCTGATGATGCGCTGATAGGGCGGTATGAATGCGGCCAGGGCGTTGAGCGCGCTCGTCTTTCCGCTCGCAGTGCCGCCTGCAATGAGCACGTTCATCTCATAGTGCATTGCCTGCCAGAGCATGGCAGCCATTTCAGTCGACATGGTGGCATACTTCTTGTCTATGAAGTTCACGAGCGTCCAGGGGTTGCGCGCGAATTTCCTGATTGTAATTGTGTTTCCCGCAGCAGAAATCGGGTACAGCGTTGCATTCACGCGGTCGCCAGTAGTGAGCTGCGCATCCAGGATGGGCGCAAGCACGCTTATCTGCTTGCCCACCTTCCTGCCTATCTGCGACGAGTAGTTGTAGATGTCCTCTTCCTTCACAATTCTCACATTGGTCTTGCACCAGCCATGCTTCCTGTGGTAGACTGCGACAGGCGAGTTCGCATTGTTCACTATGATTTCCTCAAGCCAGTCGTCCGACATGAGCACCTCTATGTTGCCCAGCCCGTACATGGCGTGCATCAGAATGCCGGCCAGCAGCTTCAGGTCCTTCTGGCCCTTGCCCAAATCCCGCATCAGCTTTGCTTCGGTGAGCGAGCTCCGCTTGTGGAACTGGGCTGCCATGGATTCAGTTGTGCCAAACTCAGACTCGAGCGGCAGCTCGCGCGCAATCTCATCCTTCAGCCCGCGCATATAAGTTGTAGTTACGGCACTCACGCGCGCAAGGTCAATATTATAGAACGGCCTCTTGTCCTTCTCATCAAACTGTATGATAACGTCAGCGGCAATGTGCCCTTCCTCTGACTCGACCTTGTAAGTCTCAATCATCTTGGCCGTGCTCTTGGGCATCGGCACCTCGTCCACGGGCTTCTGCTTGAACTTGAGGAATGGCTTTTGCATGACATTGAGCGGGAAAAGCAGCTCGACAATGCCTTCCTTGGCAAGAATCCGCCCAATCCGCTCGACAGCCGCGGCATCCATGCCAAGTTCGGCGGCAGCATCCTGCAAGCTTACTTCCTTCTTCTGCTGTGCGAGCCCGACAAGCTCGTCAATCTTGGTCTTCAAAAGCATGGTTCACCATCTCCTGCCGGTTTAATAAATTATCCTCTCAGTCTCTCGGCCCTGATAGAGGATTCACCACATGAACTAACATCAGCAGAAAAGCCCATGGCGGAGAGAAAAACCAGTATAAAAATAGAAAGACCAGCAAAACGAAGAGAAGTCATACCTCACCCCCAAGAGATTATTCTCAAAAATAATATAACTCTTTCACAGGCAGATGAACTGCAGCGTCGCAGGATTTTCAGACTTTTATATCTTGTTTCCTATTTGCCTGCGTGGAAATCGACCGGGGCACTTCGAACGTGCTGAGGGGCATTGCGATAATATTGATAGTGCTGTGGCACGCCGTGCGCGGCTTCTCCATACCCTTCTCGCCCATGGAGCCCGGCCAGATTGGCGTCTGGATGTTCCTCTTCCTGAGCGGCTACGGCATATGCAGGAGCTACGGGCTGAGCAATATAGATGCGAGAAAGTACCTTGTGAAGCGGTTTAGGCGTGTCGTAATACCTTACTGGACAGTCCTGACGGCAGTCATAGCCGCGCTGCTTTTTTTCATGCCGTCCTATTTCTCTAGCAAGTCGGCGCAGCTCGCCATACCCCTTAACTACCTCCTGATGGTGTTCAGCCCCTATGACATCGTCGTAGTTGGATGGTTCGTCACGTACATAGTGATGTGGTACCTCGTCTACCTCGGCGTATCTAAACTGCCCCTGCGCGATGAGTTGAAGATGGGGCTGATGCTCTTCGGCATCCCTGCGCTCGTCTATTTCGGCGGAGGGAACTTCATCGACCTCATCCGCATGCTGATGCCAGATGCGCAGTCGGGCTTGCTTTACGGCTCCCGCACGCTCTACTTGCCTTATGCGCTCGCATTTCCCCTTGGCGTTCTGGCAAGCAGAAGAGGCTCATGGCAGATCCATTTTTCCTTTCCCGCACTGCAGAAAGTGGGCGAGTACGCGTACTGGATATACCTGCTGCACTTCGGCCTGCTCTGCGGCCTTTTCGTATTCGGCAACACGGATTACTGCCGAGAATGGACGAATGTGGAAGTTGACAGGTACCTGACAGATGCCTACGTGAACATGGTGAATGGCAATTATTCTGCCGTGATTTCGTTGTCCGACAAGGCCATCGCGCTCAACAGGTACAGCGCAGCTGCATATGTGATCAGGGGATCTGCAAGGGTGAAGCTGGGCGACTATGCCGGGGCGATGGGGGACTACGACAAGGCGATTGAAGCGGATCCTTGGCAGCTCATGGCCTATGCAAACAGGGGGAACCTGAAGTCTGACATGGGCAATTACTCTGGCGCGATTGCGGACTATGACAAGGCCATAGAGTTGAAGCCGGAAGTAGCTGAATTTTACGTTGTGAGGGGCATTTCGCAGGGCAGGCGAGGAAACTATACGGGGGCAAACACGGATTTGGATGTGGCTATCGGGCTGAACCATGATTACGCCATAGCCTATTACAACCGTGGAGGGACGAAGCTCATGCTTGGCGACTATGCAGGGGCGAAGGCGGATTTGGACAAGGCGCATGCGCTGGACCCTGCTCTTCCTGATTACGAAGCGGTGAAGGCACAGATGGCAAAAACGCAAACGTGAGGCGCCTCGGATTCTTTCTGGCAAATGTGCACGACAGTCAATGCCTATTTAAGGGTATTTCCCCCACGTAAAGCCGAGAGAATTGCATATGGATTGGCTTGAGAAATATCCTCCAAAATATTATGTTATGGCGCTGGTTTTGATAGGTCTCGCCATGTACCTTTATTCCTCAGCATATTCTCCTGTCAGCCCATTCGATGAAAGAACGCACATGCCGCGTGCGCTGGGAACCGTAACTAGCGAATGGCAGAGGCTTTCCACGCTCATCGACGGGCCGGTTTATTACTACATCACCGATCTGAGTTACCGATTTTTTGGCTATGGGTTCTTTTCCGCCAGGCTCTTTCCCGCCCTTTTCAGCACGGCTTCGATAGCCCTTGTCTACCTCCTTGCCAAGGAGCTTTATGGGCGGCGTACTGCCCTGCTTTCCGCGATACTATTCACTTTCAGCGCCTCCCAGATAATCTATGGCAGCAGGTCGCTCTCAGACCCCATGTACGCTGCGTTCCTTCTGCTTTCAATGCTCCTGTTCGTGAGATGGGCCAAGGAGGGGGATTCAAAGAAGCTTTATGCGGCTGCAGCCTTTTTTGGCGTTTCTGCCGCGACGAAAATAGTGGCATTCTATTTCCTCCCGGCTTTTGCAGTCTATTATCTTCTTTCAGGGAAAAAAATGAAGTTGAAGACGGTTGCAGTCGCTTCGGCAATCTTCATACTTTTATTCTCGCCCGTAGTGCTTTACAACTATTTCCTCTACAAGGACAAGCAGCTTGCCGACTTTCAGGTCACTCGTCTGTTCAACATTGAAAATTCGAAGAAATATTTCGAATCCACAGATATTGGAGGCATACGGGACGCGTA
>NZ_JAUSNF010000059.1 GCF_030646255.1 Candidatus Burarchaeum sp.
ATCGCTGAGAGCCACATCAGCCTGCACTCGTTCGCAGAGCAGGAATACATAAACGTGGATATTTTCTCGTGCAAGCAGTTTGACACGGAAGTTGCGATCAGCTACCTTGTGGAAGCGTTCGGGGCGAAAAAGGTTGAGAAGAATTTCCTTATGCGCGGGAAAGAGTTCCCGAAGAAAATGAATGGCGCACTCAAGGCGATGGTAAAGCAGAGGACGGGCGTGCACGGAAAGCAGTAGCGCTGGCAGGAGAAGCACTAAACGTGGGCGGGATGCTGGTCCGGCAGGGA
Source organism: Candidatus Burarchaeum sp. (assembly GCF_030646255.1). Lineage (GTDB taxonomy): Archaea > Micrarchaeota > Micrarchaeia > Burarchaeales > Burarchaeaceae > Burarchaeum. Next base: position 288 of record NZ_JAUSNF010000059.1, read on the forward strand.
GAAGGAGTAATAAACTTTTTCAGCGCAAGCAGTACAATATGACCATGCTCCTGCATTCACGGCCGCCGTACAATTTCTGCGGCATGGAAGGCATGCAGCCGGAAAAATGCGGAGTGCTCGTGCTGCCGGTGCCATATGATTCCACTACATCCTACAGGGGCGGGGCGCGCGACGGGCCGCATGCAATAATATCGGCATCGCGGAACATGGAACTCTTGGACCTGGAGCTGGGCTGTGATATTTCGAAGGCGGGGATATGCACGCTTGACGAGCTCGAGCCGTCAAGCGACTCTCCCGCAAAAACGATTTCGAGAGTAGAGGAGGCGGTTGAGGGCATTGCGGAAGCCGGCAAGTTCCCTGTCATGCTGGGCGGCGAGCATTCCCTCACGCTGGGCGCGGTGAGGGCGCTGGCCAAAAAGCACCCGAAGATGAGCGTGCTCCAGCTGGATGCCCATGCAGACCTGCGTGAGGAATATGAGGATTCAAAATACAATCATGCCTGCGTGATGAGGCGCGTGCGCGAAATTTGCCCTTCAACAGTGCAGGCAGGCATAAGGAGCATGTGCGAGGAAGAGCTGCAGCATGTGAAGAAAGAAAAATCCAAGCTAGTTTACGGGCGCAATTTTGATGCGCGTGAGATTTTGCGAGGCTTGGGCGAAGAGGTTTATGTTACTGTTGACTTGGATGTGTTTGACCCAAGTATCATGCCGGCAGTGGGCACTCCCGAGCCGGGCGGACTGCTCTGGGAGGAAGTTCTGCCGCTTCTCCGAGAAGTGGCGCGGAAAAAGAAGGTTGTTGGGTTTGACGTGATGGAACTTGCGCCTCTTGCGGGCAATGTGGCACCTGACTTTCTGGCAGCAAAGCTGACATATAAGATGATTGGCTATTCGCTCAGGCTATAGCAAACCGAAAAGAGGGTTTGCTAGAAGCAGTCGAGCTGTTTTGCAAGACAGCTGCAGGTGAGAAGTAGGGGCCGGGCCTGTTTCTTATTCTTTAGCGTGCGGCAGCCGGTTTTATTTCCCACGAGCACGATGTCGGCGCGCGTGAATATGCCTGTTTCGAGCACGCCGGGCAGATATTTGAGTTCCGCCTCCAGCTTGGCAGGATTGCTGACGCGCATCGGCGCGTCTATTATGTAATTTCCATTATCAGTGATGAACGGCCTTCCCGCTGCAGCTGTGCGCAGCTTCGCACGTTTTGAGAGTTTTGAAATCTCGCGGAGAACTGCAGGGGCGGCGAAGGGAAGGACCTCAATGGGCACTATGCCTTCGAGCTTCCTGCGCAGTTTTTCCTCGCCCACCAGGACGATGAATTTTTTGGAGCGGTAGGCCACGCACTTTTCGCGCAGGAGCGCACCGCCGAGGCCCTTCAGCAGGCAGAAGTCGGCGCTTACGATGTCAGCGCCATCAACTACAACATCAATCATAGGTGCATCTGCAAAACTAACCAGACGAAGGCCGGCACGGGCCGCTTGCTTTTCGCTGTTTTCGGAAGTTGCTATGCATTTGAGGCCCAGGTGTTCGCGCCTCTCGCGCGCAGCCAGCAAGTCGACAAATATGTTGGCAGTACTGCCTGTGCCCAGCCCGACAGTCATGCCCGGCCTGATGTAGGGGAGGGCGGCAAGCGCCGCATTGTGCTTTGCAAGTTCGGAAGTATTGGCCATGCTAATCAAAAGCCGGCTAACTTAAAAAATACAATAGATGCCAGCGGTATTGTTAGGTTGTCGTCGAGACCCAGGTCGAGGCTTTCGGCCAGGGCAGCTAGGAATGAGAGGGGGACGGCAAGCAGGCCTATGAATGCATAGGTGGCGAGCCCGGTTATGAAGAATGCCGCAGTGCCCTCGATCGTTTTCTTTTTGTTGTGGGGCAGAGGATGATGATGGTTTATTCCTATCAGCGTAGAGAGGCCGTCGGCTACTGCAAGGAGGAAGATGGTTGCCGCAATTGCCCAGATATTCGAGAGGAAGGTCAATGCGAGCAGGGAACCGAGAGCATACCACATCGCACCGTGCGCAGGCGGAGAGTCCTTGCGCTCAAGAGCATAGAGCAGGAAGTCTGAGAGTGGTGAGCTCAAGTTTTTTGTGCGCCTGTCGATCATGAACAGGAGGCATATGAGGACTGAAAGTGAAAAGACCTGCGCTGCGACTATCGCGTCCTGAGGGGAAAGAAGGGAAACGAAAAGAATTGCAAGAATTATGAGCCCGAAAAGCATGTGGACTACCTGCCTGTTGAGCTCGAATTCGAAGTTTTGCCGCGTCATTTAACTGCCCTCCGGTATGCGCAGTATATGCGCTCAGATATGGCATAGAGAACCATGCCGACTGCAATGCCGGCAGCTACGTCAGGGAATGTGTGTATGCCCAAGTAAACGCGCGAGAGTGAGACTATGATGCCCAGCAGCAGGAAGGGGAGGAAGGGGGGGGTGCCCGTGGCTGCGAGCATGAATATTCCGGCAATCATCGCATGGCCGCTGGGAAACGAGGCATCGAAGGGACAGGGAATCTTTGCTGCAAGCTCTGCGCAGGGCCGGGATACTGCATGTAGATTTTTGAGAGGGTCAAGGATGAAGAATGCCAAAAGCAATGCCAGGAAGAGGGGCGACGCGTGAGAGGTCTTGAACTTGACCATCAGCAGAAATGCAAGAGCCACCACCAGAAGCGAGAGAGCGGGGTCTTGGAGGAAAGAGGAAACGGCGGTTGCAAGGGGGTTATTTGCACCTGCGATCGCACTCGTAAGGAAATCCATGCTGAGCTATGCGAATCTGAGGCTTTTAAAAATATGCCGATATAGTTGAGCATGGAAGTCAAGTTCCTCGGAACCCGGGGTTGGTACCCGAAGTACGGACAGACTGCCTGCGTGCTGGTACGGACAGGCAAGGCAGACATCATATTCGACGTCGGCACGGGCGCGGCCATGCTGAAGGATGAATTACGCCTAGACCGCGAAACGCACATATTCATTTCGCACTTCCATCTCGACCACACTGTCGGGCTTTGCTTTCTCCTCGGAGTTTTCAAGGGAAAGAAGCTGAAAATATGGGGGCAGCGAGGGGTGGAGAGGGTTGTGAGAGGCTTGCTCCGCCCGCCGTATTTCCCTGTGCCTGTGGAGAAATGGCCTTTCGAGGTTGAGTTTGGCGAGATTGGCGAGGCTGGAGAGCTGATTTCCGATGCGCGCGTTTCCGCGCGGCCGCTTGAGCACAGTAATCATTCGATAGGCTTTAGGTTGGAGTATGAGGGGAAGGTGCTGGCCTACGTCACTGACACCGACAAGTGCGCGAATGCCGTGAGGCTAGGGCACGGGGCTGACTTGCTGATTCATGAGGCAACATATACTGAGAAAGGAAAGGGCAGGGGGGGCCATTCAACCGGAAAGATAGCAGCAGAGGTTGCACGGGCTGCGGGAGCAAAAAAGCTCGCGCTTTTCCACCTAGATGCCGAGGCGGATGCAAAATATATTGCCAGGATATTGGCAGAAGCTAAAAAGGAATTTCCGAACTCGGTGCTGGCGAAAGACGGGATGCGGCTGATTGTTTAGCTATGGGGTTAACGTGAGGGGGCCCACTTTCTGCCCGCCCTCTTTACGCCCTGGGCATAGAGGGGCGCCTTTCTCGGTGCCGTATTTCCGCTCGGCGGAAATCGGCCCCTTTCCCGCGAGGGAAAGTGGGCGCCGAGAAAGTTCGCGAATCGTCGTGCCCCCTGCGTTTGAAAGAATATAAATTTGAGTCGATGAGTTTGAGTGAAGAGGGTTTATCATGGATGAGAATGCCCACTGGATTGAGAGAATAGCGGAAAAGGTTGCGGCCGAGAAGAAGCCGCCCTACGTTGTGAACTCCGGCATGACGCCGAGCGGGCCGGTGCACCTCGGCACGCTATGCGAGTTTCTTTATCCGGCCGCAATAACGGAATTCCTCTCGCGCAACAGCAAGGCCTCGTTTAGTTTCATTGCAGATGATATGGATGCGTTCGACCGCGTGCCCGCCTCAGCGGCAGAGCATGCGAAGGAGCTCGAACCGCACCTGGGAAAGCCGCTATGCCGCGTGCCCGACCCGATGGGCTGCTGCAAGTCGCTGGGCGAGCATTTCCTGAAGGATGCTGAGGGCGCCATGGAGAAGTTTGAGGCCAGGCCGAAGATTCTGAGGGCAAGCGAGCTGTATGCGGAAGGCAAATATGACAAATATGCACTGCTGTTTTTCGAGCGGCTGGAAGAGGTGAAGCGGGCAGTCTATGAGAGCTCGCTCAGGAACGAACTGCCGGGCTGGTGGAGCCCGGTAATGCCCGTTTGCAGGAAGTGCGGCAGGATTTCGACAACGCGCGTGATAAGTTTTGATTTTGAAGACGGCGGGGTTTGCGAATATGCGTGCGACAGGGATTTGAAGTATGTGAAGGGCTGCGGGTTTGTGGGCGAGGCGCGCATCAAGGAGCACGAATACAAGATAACGTGGAGGCTGGACTGGCCCGCAAGGCAGGACTTCCTGGACGTGAGCGTTGAGGGAGGCGGAATGGACCATTTCACGCGCGGCGGCTCTCGCGACACTGCGGTTGCAATACATGAAAAAATATTCGGCAAGTCTCCTCCCGTTGGCTACAGGTTTGGTTTTGTCCTGCTCAAGGGAAAGAAATACTCGAAGTCAAAGGGAGAGGGCATGGGCGTTGCAGACCTGGGCGAGCTTATTCCTCCTGAGGTCCTGAAGTATGCACTGCTCAGGCCGGATGTGCAGGAGAATAAAGATATTGATACGAGCGGCGAGGCCATGCTCAGGCTGTGCGAGGAATATCTGGCTGCTTCGCGGATTAAGCTAGACGGTGGGACGGGCGCAGAGGGCAGTTCTGCCGGCTCACACCAGGGCGAGAGAGGGACGGACACGGCAAGCGCAGAAGGTGGCCCTTCCGGCGCGCAGCCAGCGGGGAGCGGGCTGTCCCGCGCAGACAGGAAGAAGGCAGTGGCATTCGGGCTTTCGACCAAGAAGCAGAAGTTTTCAATGTTCTCGGAAATTTTACTATTCTACCAGCTCTACCGAGACTGGAAGAAGGTGGCGGAGCTGAGCGACAAGAAGAGCGCGGAGTATCTGAAGCCATATATTGAAAACTGGGTGCGCCTGCAGTTCCTGCCCGAGGAATATGCATTTGAGTATGCGCCGCGCGAGCTCAGAGGAAATGCGGAACTTGTACATGCATTTGCCGAGCGGCTTGAACCGAAGATGACTGCGTTGGATGTGCACAACCTCGTGTTTGAGGTTGCGCGCGGGCGCGGCGAGAAGCCCGAGGAGCTTTTCAAGGATATTTACGAGACGCTGATAAACAAGCCGAAGGGCCCGAAGCTGGGCAAGCTGATTGAAGCGCTGGGCATTGCAAAGGTTAAAAGCACTCTGCTCGAGCTTCATAAAAAGAAGTGAGGAAGGCATGAAGGGCGGGGCAGGAATGCGGAAGAAAGGGTGGAAAAATGGTGACGTACGGAAAAGAGATTACTGAATATATAGAGGAGCTTGCACCCGCAGTCGAGGCAGAGATGGAAAAGGTCATGCCGCGCGACAAGAAGCCCGCAGAAGTCTATTCGCTCCTTTGGGAAATACTTGATAGGGGCGGAAAGAGGTTCAGGCCCGCATTGTGCCTGCTCTGCTGCGAGGCTGTCGGAGGGAAGCAGGAAAAAGCCCTGCCTGTGGCCGCTGCAATCGAGCTGTTCCATAATCTGACGCTCATTCATGATGATATTGAAGATAATTCACTACTTAGGCGCGGGAAGCCGTGCCTTCATATCGAGTATGGAATCCCGCTCGCGCTGAATGCGGGCGACGGGCTGTTCATGATGAACTGGAACTCGCTTCTGAAAATAAAACTGCCTGCCGAGCAAACCCTTGAGGTGCAGAAAATCCTGACTGCGGCATATTCGCGGGTCATGGAGGGGCAGGGCATGGAGCTGAGCTGGAGAAGGGAGGATGAGTGGGACATACGCGAAAAGAATTATCTTGAGATGGCGGAACGGAAAACAGGGGCGCTCATTGGCGCGGCATGCGAGGCAGGCGCATACATAGGCAAAGGCACGCCGCGGCAGAGAATGGGGCTGAAGAACTTCGGGGAGGAAGTTGGTGTGGCTTTCCAGATTCAGGACGATATCCTGAACTTAATGGGAGAAGAGAAGAAATACAAGAAGGAGATAGGCGGGGACATCACGGAAGGAAAGAGGACTTTGATTGTTATTGATGCGCTTGAGACGCTCCACAACAGCAAGAGAAGGCAGCTGCTCAAAATACTCTCGAGTCAGACGCGCGATAAGCGCATGCTCGCATGGGTAATTTCGACGCTTGAAAAGAACGGCTCGATAGAGAAGGCGCAGAAGTTCGCCAAGGACCTGGCAATGAAGGCAAAAAAAGAACTTGGCGTTCTGCCGCAGGGCCCTGCAAAGGCAAAGCTCATGGAGCTGGCTAATTTCCTCGTAGATAGAAAGGTTTAGCTGCCAGAAGCCGGAAAATACTGCAAGGAAGGGCTACTTGAAAACAGTCTGGCCGGGAAATACCTCTATGCCGCCCTTGCCGAATTTCAGCGGGCACATCTTGCCATTTACTGACGTACCGCGCATCTTTACGACCTCGATTGAGTGCAGGCGGTAGTTCTGGCGCCGCATGTTGTAAAGGTAGATGACTGCGTCGCTCAGGAAATCTATTTTGAAGGAGGAATGCACGTCGCCCTGCACGTCCGTGGTGCTTTCAGATGTGAGTACCGAAGTTACGTTCCAGCTGCGGAGCCGGTCCATGAGCCTGAGCATCCCGCGGCGCGCCCGGTGCTTTGAAGGATAAGACATTATGAGAGAGGTTACTGAATCTATTACAAGGCGCTTGGCGCCCAGCTCCTCTATCGCACTCTGCACGCGCAGCTCGTGGTTCTGAAACTGCTCAATTTCATGCTGCTGGAGTACAAGTATCTGCAATTTTCCCTTTTTCTCGAGCTCGGCAAGGTCCCATCCGTAGCGCGCCATGTCCTCGTAAAGTGACTGCTTCGGCTGTTCGAGTGAGACGAAGATGCCCGGTTCGCCATATTTGGTTATGCCATTATAGAGGTACTGCATGGCGAGCGTCGTCTTGCCGCTTCCCGGGTCGCCGCTCACGGTTATGATGCTTCCTTTTTTGAAGCCGCCTTCGATCAGGCTGTCAAGGCCAGGTACGCCGGTAGGGACCCTGGCAATAGGTTTGGATGATGCCCTCGCGGCGCGGGTTTTGAGAGCCATGATTCTCATACAAGTGGCATGTTTAAATCCTTTGCCATGAAAAATTTGGTGTGATGTTGTGGCGCTGCCCGAATCCAAACTAATACGCGGAGAGCTCATACTGCGGGACATGCAGCTTACGGGAGAGGTGAAGGTAACGCGCAACTCGCTCGTGCGCTGGCTCGCTCTGGCCCTGGGGTTTGTTTCCCCGAATGAAACGCGGACTGCGGTCATCGATGCGCTTGATGCGCTTTGTTATTTCCAGTTCAAGGGCACCAATCCAACTGTTCCCGAGCTCCTTGAGTGGATGAACTCAAAGGGCAAGAAAGTGGGCGAGAAGGCCCTGCGCTATCACCTCTGGCAGCTCAAGAAGAACGGGTGGCTGGAGAGGTCGAAGGGCAGGTACAGATTTTTCATGCCGCCGCTTGCGGACAGGCAGGATGTTGCGGCCAGCATCGAGGCGGTTATACGGAGCAGGAGCGAGGTTTCGCTTGCGAAGATCAAAGAGGCGCTGAAGTCGCTGAAGCAGGCATATAAGTGATGAAGGATGCAGAAGGCCTAATCCTTGAGCAGGAATGCGTAAATGATCGCGCCAAACAACACGACGGCCATGAAACCGCAACCGCCTAAGAAAAAAAAGGTGAGCAGCGCAAGCGAAAGAATCGCCGCGGAGGCCGAACCCTTTTTTCCGAAGAAATAGCCGCCCAGCCATATGAAGAGCGCGATTCCGATGAATAACCCGATGTAAAACAAGATGGTGGTAGTTTCCATGATTACCAATGCCGCAGGCCGGATTTGAACCAGCGACACTTCGGTCTCAGAACCAAGGTTCCGAGACCTCCTTTCGGAGACGAAACCAAGTCCTTCAGCCGAATGCTCTCCCAGGCTGAGCTACTGCGGCGCTGCCTCTTTTTAGGCCGGTTTGAATTAATATAGCTTATGCATATTCTCATTCATGCGGCCAGGGCAGATGGCAGTTATCGCAGTGCTAATGCTAGCGATGCTGGCGGCAGGCTGCCTGGGCTTCGGAAGCCAGGGCAATGGGCAGAACGAAACAGGGATTAACGGGACCTTGCCAAGCGGGACTGTAGAAAATTCGACGCCAGCAGCGAATGCAACCAATAAGACGCCTGAAGTGTGCATGCGGCAGTGGACGCTGTGCCCCAGCGGCGAGCAGATTAAAACTCGGGACTGCATAGAGGGGCACAAAATAACGTGGACGTGCAAGCCCTATTGGAAGGCGCACAACCTGACTACGGACGATATTCCGGCGCACCTGAGGTTCCTTGCGGATTACAAATGCTATTGGGAGAACAGGCAGAAGTTCGGCTATGCCGCGTATTATAATCCAGCAAATTTGTGTGCGGGCCCGATTGTGCTCGGATGGATAGAGAGCTGCGAGTGCGGAGATTACATTGATACGAAGGAAAGGGCGAAGCTCGGATGAACGTTTTTAAAGCTTGGAAAGGATAAGATTAGGCATGCCGGTTGCAGTCAGGCAAAAAAAGAAGACTAAGTCTAATAGCGCAGGACAGGAGCTGCTCTCTTTTTCATCTATTCACAGCGGCCTTCGGGTCGCGGAAGAGATTAGAAACGCAGACCATGCACGCGCAAAAAAAGGGGAACTGAGGAGGACTATTTCTACCATAAAACCCGCGTCCGAAGAACTTCGCGGGCCGCTGACACTTTTCGAGATTCCGGGGCAAGACAGGAAAAGGCGGATGCGCCTTCCATCAAATGATGTTATAGTGGATGTGGGCCCGGAAGTTGGCATGGCGCTCGGGCTTCTCGAGGAGACTGCCCGCTATTTCGCCATCAAATGCTTTACGCTTGCAACATCTACGACGGCAGTGGTGGATAAGCAGGAGCTGGCGAAAATCGAGGGGCAGATGCTGACTTCCAGGGACACCGGCAGGAAATTCAAGCATCCGCACGGAGGAGTTGCTGCGCAGATGTGGGACCTGCTGAATTACGGGATGGAACTGTGCAGGGCACGAGGACAGGTATCCCGACAAGAAGACTATGGAAAGCTTTGCGGGGCATCCGCGGCATTTGCATGCATGTGCAAGGCAATGAAAGCATATTGGCTGCTGAAGGAAGCGGGCATCAAGCCGTTCCTGGAGTATGCTGCCGAGCTGCGGACACGAAAGGCTAAAAAAGGGCCGTGCAGCGGCAAGCTGAAGAGAAGCCGGAGCGACAAGGAGATAAGGAAGCACGCAAAATATGCGGAAGCGTACAAGATCATTGTCGGGATGGCAGGCAAGAACTGGCGCGCTAGGCAGGAGGCGCACAACAAGATGGCGCGCATTGTTGATGAGGCGGTGCGCGAGGCAGTAAAAGGAGGACGGGTTCTGATTTATGCCAAGCTAAGCAGCGCGAGAATCGGGCGGGTTGAGGCATGGGAGTTGGGTCTGAGACAGGAGATAAAAAAGCAGATTGAGGCCAAGATGGGCGAAGCGGGACTGCGAGTGGCGATTGCCGAAGGTGCGAAAACGCTCCCGGAAGCCGGGATAATCCTTGCGACAGAGTTCTTCAAGTTTGAAAAAATTGATGCGGCCGAGCCGCCCGTGACGCTGATCCTGCAGTATGACAAGATTGCACGGGGGGGTAACAAAGATTTTGAAAAGTATCCTGCAAGGCAGCTCGTCCTGATATCCAAGGCGCGCTAGGAAAATGCAGTGGGCCCGGAGAGAATCGAACTCTCAGTCTTCGCCGTTCTCAAAGAAACTCCGCCGGAGTTCTCAAAAGAACCGCGCAGGGGTTCTTTTGTAAGGGCGACGTCTTACCATTCGACTACAGGCCCGTCAATAGCATAAACTATGGCACTACTTCTTTAAAATAAGTCCGCAGACGCTATGCTATTCCGGACGAGCCGCTGGCCAGGGGCTTGCGCTTGCGGGCATAGTCGCTGCTGCTCGCGCGCCACCAGTTGTCATTATAGCGCTCGGATAGCTGTTCCTCTATTGCCTTGCTCCGCTTCATGGCCGACACTATGTGCCGCTCGCTTATGAGGTCGATGCCCTCCAGGACTGCCAGGTCGCCGGCGACCTTCAGGATGCCGCTGAGGTCGCGCAGGCGCAGTGTGAGCGAGTTGCTCGCGTCATCCATCTGCTTTGCCCTTCTGCGCGATTCCTCGATTATCAGCTCAACCGCGCCGCGGTCTGCAGGGGGTATGCGGCCGTCCTTATGTATCTCCTGCGCCACGAATTGGACCATCTTGTGCCGGTTCCGCTCTGTGTCGGGCATGACGGTGTTGAGCAGGATTTCGTAGCCGTTGCCCAGTATGCGGGAGCGCAGGGGCGGAAGGAGCTGCTCCACGTCATTGGTATTCAGCGCGCCCACGAAAATGAAGTCGCACGGAACGTTCTCGACCTTTACACTCGCACCTGTGCTCGATGCATTCCGGCCGGTTATTGGGAATTTTTTCTCCTGTATCGCTGTGAGCAGGTAACGCTGCAGGTAGCCGAGGGTTGCGAGCTCGTCCACGAACAGCACGCCTTCGTGCGCCTCGTGCACTGCGCCAGGAATCACGCGCAGGTAAGGTGCTGTTCCGATTTCAGGGTGGCCGCCATAGGGGTCGTGACGCACGTCGCCAAGCAGTTCGGTCTCGCTGGCGCCGGTGGCCTGCACAAAAGTGGAGCGGTCCAGAGGCACTATGACCTTGCGCGGCCGCTTCGCCTCCATGCGCTCGAGCGCGCGAAGTGCGCGGTGGTCATAGAGCTTTATCAGGCCGTCGTCAGTGCGCTCATATACCACAGGTTCCTCGCGGCCGTCCGGAAAACGCCGCGTCGTGTGCACGCGGTCTTCGCGCAACTCGCCATGATAGCCGAATATCAGGTCGTCAAAGGGAGAAGATTCCCGGCCGTGCTTGTCAGCACCGCAGGTCGGGCATGTTGGAACTGTGTGGGAGCTCATATCGCCACAGCGGCGGCACCTGAAGCCAAGGCGTTCTGCAACGAAATGAGGCACGGCAACGGGCGCGAGGATGCGGCATGGGAAATTGTTGCGTGCTTTTCCATCAGCCTCTCCGCGAGCCCTGGCTTCGACTATCGGCCGCTCGGAGTTTTCAGGATTATGGAGTACGGAAATTTCCTGCAGGGGGCGTGGTATGAGGCATGCAATGGACTGCGCAATCATGCTCTTGCCAGTGCCAGGAGGGCCTACTAGGAGAAGGTTGCGGTGCTGCTTCGCGACGAGCCTGGTAACTTGAAGCACATCGTCATGCCCGATTATTTTTGAAAGGGGATCTGTGGGAAGCTTGACTTGCGCGGTGCTCCAGGTCGCCATGCTCACATTAGAACTAGGATAAATATTTAACGGTTTTTTGCAGTGATGCGCGCAGGGCTGCGAAGTTTGCTTGTTTGCGGGCATGTGCGCGGCTCCGAGCGCCGCAGCCGCGCCGCCGCCCACCACGAGGGCAGCGTCACCGATAAGCGGGGCACCTGTTGCACGGCTCATGGCCCAGCGGTATTTAAATAATGCGGCATGGAGTTGTTGTGGAAATGCTTTTGCTGCGATACGGGGTTGCGGGACGGGTAGAAACGCTTTGAATTGGTGCGTGGTTGCATGGCTGGCGGAGTTTTTGCGGAATTGAATGTGTTGATGTGCGGTTGCGGGACTGGTGGGGTTGCGTTGGAGTGATGCGTGATTGAATGACTGGCGAAATCGAAGTTGCAGGGGTTGCGGTTGCACTCGTCGGCACGGCAGTTGCCACATACTATGACCTCACGCACAACCGAAACGTGCCAGACTGGCTGAGCTTCGGAATGCTGGGCCTGGGGGTGCTTGCAGTGGCTGCGGGGCTGGCGGCGACAGGCTTTACAGACTGGCAGGAAGTTGCAGGTGCGATTGTGATGCCTGCGGCCGTTGTGCTTGGGCCGGGCTACTTACTCTATCGGGCAGGGCAGATTGGCGGTGCGGATGTTGTGATTTTTGCCGCCATTGCGCTGCTTATGCCCGCGGCGCCGGGAGGAATTTTGGAGGGCGCGGGTGCGGCAGGCGTGCAAGCTGCGCAGATTGTGCAGATCCCATTTGTGTTTGTTTTGTTCCTAGTTTCAGGGATTTTGTTCGGAATCGCAACGTTTGCGCGCTATTTGGTCCCGTGCATGCGCGCGGCTGCAGAAGGGAAGGTTAAGCTGGGCAGGGAGCAGAAGCTCTACCTGGCGCTGCTGGCAGTTACGGGTGCGGTGTTTGTGCGGTTTGCGGGCGCGGAAGAACTGCCCGCGCCAGTTGTTTTGGTTTTTCTGATTGCCATCATGTTTTCAGCTTTCTTCTACATTTTCAAAGCATACATAGCGCAAAGATTTTTGATACGGATTGTCGGCGTGAAGGAAATTGATGAAGAGGATGTGCTTGCGGTTGAGGAAATGGAACCGGGGATTGTTGCAAAGTATGGGCTGAAGAGGCTGCTTACGAGGTCGGAAATTGCGAGGCTGGCCAAAATACCGATAAAGAAATTCCCGGTTTACAAGAACATGCCCGCGTTCCTGCCCTATGTCCTCGCAGCGCTCGCACTGAGCATTCTTTTTGGAGATTTTCTTGCGCGCGCACTTTTAGGTGCGGCACCGGTGGCCTAGTTTGCGAAAAGAATGACGCCAAGGAGCGCACCTACAACCGAGCAGACAAAATTCGTCGTTGCCTTGTTCCCTATCCCGCGCTCTTCAAGAATGCCGGCAATGGTGTCGGCAAAGGAACCCGCCGCGCCTATGCAGGAGATGATGAGCGCGTCCAATAAGCTTACGTCAGGAAATAGGAAGTATGCGGAAATGCCGATAATCATGCCGCCATCCCAGCTCGCAAGCGTGCCCAGGAAGCTCATTGCGCCCGAAGTTCCGAATTTTGCCCGGTTGAATCTGGGCAGGGCATAGGGCTGGCCGCCTAGCACGCCAATTTCTGATGCAAACTTGTCTGCAAGAATGGCAGCCACTGCCCCCATGTAGGCCCAGCGCGCGGCAGGGTTGAAGGAATACGCGACTGCGCAAATGGCCGGGACCAGTCCGTTGGCAAGCACGTTTTCCCAGCTCCGCTCATATTCATAGATTGTCAGCTCACGCTTACGGTCATAGCCATAGCGCGTGACTGCGGCACCTGCGATAAGGAATATTAGGAGAAGGCCTATGAATGCTGGTGCGAGCGGACCGGTGAATACCTGGATAACTACGGCAAAGAACAGGGCTGCAAGAAGGCCGACGGAATTCAAGGAGAATAGTTTCATTGCGCTTACCTCAGTCCGGCATGTGCTTGTTTGAAAGGCCGATGCCTTCGAGTTCAATGGTATTTTCAACCGCATCTATCAAAACCCTTTTGCCTGTGAATTTCTCAATAAGCCAGGCATTGGTTCGTGTGTGCCTGGTTATGTCTGACGTGCAGATCTTGGAAGTCCCTGCTGCAATGGCCATGAAAATCATCAGCTGGTCTGCAAGGTGCCGGTCGACCGCAGCGCCGCTTGTGAGTTCGGCCTGCAATGCAAGGGCCGCTTCAGTGCCCACAAGCTCCGCAGGCTTGCCGGGCTTTCCGAGGGAGCTTGCGCCCATGCAGGGGCCGCCTTTGAAACTGGCCCAAAGGGTAAGGGCGGAGCCGGGAGAGGCTGCGGGCGCGAGGTCGGTTTTTATTTCGGCCTGAGGGAATGTTGCGCGAGCGGCGTCTGCCTGCCGCGCCGCGACGTGTGGAGGAAGGTTCGAGGCGCAGGAAAGGCCGGTAATGGAAGCAGAGTGCGGCTGTCCGCACAGAGTAAGGAGTTGCAGACGCTTACAGGGCTGCACTGAAAGTATGATTTCTCCTCCGCCATTCGGATACCAGCCGTAGCGCAAGAGCGCTGCAGAGGCATGCGCGCCTGCGGGGCGCAGGGAAGGCAGGAGAACTTGTGAGAAATAGTTGAAGGTTGGGGCGAAAGGCACGTGCGTGCCTCCGCGCAGAACAATGGTAGAGGGCGCGGGTGCGAAAAGCAAGACAGGCAGGAGTGTTTGGGCTACCAGCGTGACTGCGCCAGCAGTGCCAATGTCAAGTGAAAAATCGCCGCTTGAGACTGGGCCGGGCGAGAAGGCGAGGGAGGTGGAAGTGAGCTCTGCGCCCGAAATTTTTGCATTGCAGATTTTTGAGAGTGTGAGAACCCCGGCAAGGTGCTGGGCCTGAAGCCCGGGCTTGGGCCTGCCAGCCCGGATATTGGACATGCGGAAGGGTTTTGAAAGGAGGCAGGAAAGGGAGCAGGCGTTGCGGAGTATCTGGCCGCCACCTTCAAGCGTGGCGCCATCTATTTCGAGCATGCATTGATAGCTGCGAAAATTATTAATAAACCAAATGCCCAAAAATCCCCTGTGGTTCCGTGGGGCAGGGCGCTTCTAATAAGGAGCGCGCTTCTAATAGTGGTTGCGCTTTGCATTGCGGTAGTAATAGAAAGCGATGACAGGACGGTAAGAGGGGTGGCGGCAGGAATGGCAATCGTGGTTGAAATAATCCGAGATGCGGTGCTGACCGGCACGCACGGGCACAAGTCGCAAAGCTAAGAACGATAAAAATTAGGCCAGCGCTTCGTGCGCTGGCAAGGCGACCAGTTTCTGCCCAATGGCAGCCGTAGAAGACGATAAAACAGTATAATTAGTGGCGGCCGTATTATAAACCTTTGCATTTTCGGTGAGATAAATGGAAGAAAATAAGGGAGAAAAAGGACTTGAAAACAAGAAAAACGCACTTATTGAGCGTGCTAAGCAACTAGATAGGATAATTTACGGCAAAACTTGCGAAAAGAAGGCATTACAGGCTGTTTTGGGGGAAAACGTGCGCGTGGCGCCAATGGGAAGACTGAAGGCCGACCTCGATGAACTTGAGTTCAAGGTGGCCACTGAGGCATATACCTTGGAGCTTGAGCGGAACCTGCTGAAAAAAATCAAGAAGAAGAAGGAGGAGCTCGAGGGGGCGTTTGCGTTTTCTAGGAAATGGAGCAGAATCAGGTACCTGGAGGCGGGCGTCGCTTCCCTGCAGAAGCAGCGCGATGAGCTTGAGAAAGAACTCCAGGTCGTTAAGGGCGAGCTGGTGCGCGGCAGGAGACAGGAAGAACGGGACCTGCACAAGCAGGAACGGGCATTGCAAATCGCAGTGCGGGAAAGAGTTCACCGGAAAGAAATTGAAGATTACGTGAAGGAGCCGTCGAGCCTGGAGCTGGGGGACGTTGCAATCATACGGAAGAAAAAGGAGGGAGAACGTTGAAGACCCTCAGAGCCACCCTCATTGATGTAGATTACATAACCAAGGACGAAAAACCGGTCATCAGGCTGATTCTGAAGAAAAAGCGGTTTTTCAGGCTCTACGATACTGCATTTGAACCGTATTTTTACATTGATTGCAGCGGCAGCGTGAAGGCCGCGGAAATGGCGCTGATGGGCATTTCAGTTGCCCAGGCGGGCAGGAGCAATGCAAAGTTCGTGCGGATTGAGGAAGAGGGGCTGGAGGCTTTCGGAAAACCGCAGAAGCTGCTGAAGGCCTTCTGCAAGCACCCGGGCCAGATACCGCTCCTCCGCGAGAAGGCTTCGGAAATCGGGAAAGTATATGAGGCGGACATTCCGTTTGCGCGAAGATATATGATGGACCGGCGCATCTCGCCGTTTGATGAGGTTGAGGCAGAGTATGAAGGAAAACTCGTGAAAAAGGTCTCGAGGGTTGGAGAGGGCAGCACGGTACTTCGCACGCTTGCATTTGATATTGAAACTTACAACCCGCGCGGAGAGCCGGACAGCTCGAAAGATCCCGTTGTAATGATAAGCCATGCCGAAACTATGGGAGAGCCGGGAAAGGGAATGGAAGCCAGCGGGGGGGCGAAAAGCACGGGTGCAAAGGCAGACTCGGGCGGGCAGGAGCGGGAAGCGGGAGTGTTGAGCTACAAGAAAATTCCGGATGCGGAGTTTGTCAGGCAGGCTGCCGGCGAGAAGCAGATGATAGACGAATTCTGCGCGCTCGTGAAGGAAAAGGATGCTGAATTGCTGTTGGGTTACAACTCGGCTGCGTTTGACCTGCCATACCTCCGGGAACGCGCAATGCAGACGGGAACTAGACTCGTGCTTGGAAGGGATGGAAGCGACTACAAGGCAAGAAAAAGAGGGATGAACGAAGTAGCTCGCATGGTCGGCAGAATCCATATTGACCTCTATCTTGTTACGCGATTTTTGGGTAGAATCGGCGCAATAAAGGCCACGCAATATACGCTGAAGGAGACTTATGCAGAAATCGTCGGCAGGAAAAAAGAGAAGATGATAGACAAGCGAGAGGTATGGCGGCTCTGGGATGATGAGAATGGCAGGAGGGAGCTTGCAGAGTATTCGCTCGATGACGCGGTTTCGACGCTCGAGATCGGCGAAAAGGTTCTTCCGATGGAATTTGAGCTCTCGCGCCTCTGCGGCGCATCGCTCTTTGACGTCTGCGGTGCGAGTGCGAGCCAGCTTGTTGAGATGCTGCTGATGAGACGCTCGGGCGAGAGAAAGATGCTCATACCAAATAGGCCGGGAGATGAGGAGGCGGGCACCAGGATGGCGCCAGTGCAGGGCGCATATGTAAAGATGCCGCAGGCAGGCATCTACGATAATCTGGCTGTGCTTGACTTCAGGGGGCTATATCCATCCATAATTTGCTCATACAATATAGACCCGTTCACGCTTGAGAAGGGTTCGGAAGTGCAAAAAGACTCGTACCTGTCTCCCATGGGCCATGCATTCAGCAAGCACAAAAAGGGCCTCGTGCCCAGCGTGCTCGCAGAGATAATGGACAAACGCGCGGAAGTCAAGCAGGAACTGAAAAAATGGGGCGCGAAACCGGAGAGCGAGGAGTACATGCAGTTCTACGCCCGCTCGCAGGCACTCAAGGTGCTCGCCAATTCCTATTATGGCTATTTGCTCTACTCGCGCTCACGGTGGTATTCCCGCGAGGCAGGGGAGAGTACCACTGCCTGGGGCAGACAATATATACAAGACATGGAACGAAGGGCAGAGAAGGCGGGCTTCCGTGTTTTGTATATGGACACGGATTCGCTGTTCCTGGAACTTGGCACAAGGGGCAAGGAAGATGTGGGTAAGTTCTTGAAGGAGGTAAATGATTCGCTGCCGGGCAGGATGGAGCTGGAGCTTGAAGGATTCTATCCGCGCGGAGTGTTTGTGATGAAGAAGGGCAAGGGGAAGGCGGTGGCTGAAACTACGGGGGCAAAAAAGAAGTATGCGCTGCTAAGGGAGGATGGGAAGATAAAGATACGGGGTTTTGAGCTTGTGCGCCGTGACTGGAGCAGAGTGGCAAAGGATACGCAGATGGCCGTGCTTGAGGCCATTCTAAAGGACGGAAGCAAGGAGAAGGCGGTTGCAGTGGTCAAGGAAAAAATTGCAGAGCTCAAAGAAAGGCGGACGAAGATGGAGGATGTCATAATATATACGCGGCTGCGCAAGAGTGCGGGCAAATATGCAATCATAAGCCCGGAAGTTTCGGCCGTGCTGAAGGCACGGGCGAAAGGCATAAAAGTCGAGGAACGGGGGCTTGTGGGCTATGTGATAACGACCAAGGGGAAGAGCATTTCGGATAAGGCGGAGCTGGCAGAGCTTGCAAAAGACTATGACCCAGACTACTATGTTGAACGGCAGGTGCTGCCGTCGGTGATGAAGATTTTGGGCGAGCTGGGCTGCGATGAGGAGGAATTGAAGTCGATGGGCAAGCAGTCAAAGCTTGGTTCGTGGTGAGGCAGAGGAGCGAAGGGCGCGCAGGAGTTGGACATATGAGCCTGAAAATTGTGCTGATTGACATAGACAGGACACTCTTCCCTTCGCTGGAGTTTGCAAAGACGGCCA
>NZ_JAUSNF010000001.1 GCF_030646255.1 Candidatus Burarchaeum sp.
CGCCTAATTTGGCCGAGGCCATCTGCGAACTCATAACGGAGAAAAAGCGGGGCACGTACAATATAGTGGGCGCAGACCTGATGAATAGGTTTGAATTTGCACTCGTTGTCGCACGATTTTTTGCGCTTGATGAACGGCTGCTGAAGCCCGTGAAGACTGAGGAGCTCGGCCAGGCGGCTGCAAGGCCGCTCAAGGCAGGCATGAAGATAAACAAGGCTAAAAAGGAGTTGCAAACCAAACTGCTTGGAGTAAAGGAAGCGCTTGAAGCTGCTGATGAGCAGGGCTTGCTCGGTAAGTTCGCGGAGCAGGAATGAGGCGAAGGATGGGAAGCGAGGATGCGCAGGAAGCTTGCAGAATGACGCAGATGTGGCACGGATGATGATTTCATGGATGAGGAAGAAAAAAAACTCAGGCAGGAAATATTTGAGCGCATTAAGAAAGTCTACGCGCTGCGCAAGGCAGGAGAGAAGTTTGAGAAGGGCAAGACCAGGATTCCCTATGCCGGCCGCATTTATGACGAGCGCGAAATGATTTTGCTCGTAGACGCCTCGCTCGACTTTTGGCTCACGACTGGCAGGTATGCACGGGAGTTTGAGGCGGGCCTGGCTGCGTACGTAGGGACAAAATATGCGATGCTTACCAACTCCGGCTCTTCAGCCAATCTGCTGGCGCTCACTGCCCTCACCTCGCCAAAGCTGGCTGACAAGAGGCTGAAGGCAGGCGATGAGGTCATTACAGTGGCTGCAGGCTTTCCAACTACAGTCAATCCAATAGTGCAGAACGGGCTCGTGCCTGTTTTCGTAGATGTTGAGCTGGGCACCTACAATATTGACGTTTCTAAGCTCGAGTCCGCGCTCGGCGACAAGACAAGGGCAATTATGATTGCGCATGCGCTCGGCAACCCGTTTGACCTGGGAGCTATTACAAAGTTTGCGAAAACGCACGGCCTTTACCTAGTGGAGGACTGCTGCGATGCGCTCGGTGCAGAATATGACGGCAGGAAGGTAGGCACGTTCGGAGAGCTGGGCACGCTGAGCTTCTATCCTGCGCACCAGATGACCATTGGCGAAGGCGGCGCTGTGCTAGCGAGCGAGCCGAGGCTCAAACTGATTGTCGAATCATTCAGGGACTGGGGCAGGGACTGCTGGTGCAATCCTGGCAAGGACAATACATGCGGCAAGAGATTCGACCAGCAACACGGCAAGCTGCCGTTCGGTTATGACCATAAGTACGTTTACTCGCATGTTGGCTACAACCTGAAAGTAACAGACATGCAGGCAGCCATAGGCGTGGAGCAGCTGAAGAAGCTGCCAGAGTTCGTGCGCAGGAGGCGCGAGAATTTCGCAGTGCTGCTGAAGCATATGGAGCAGTACGAGGCACAGTTCGTCCTGCCCTGCGCAGTGCCAAAAGCCAATCCGAGCCCGTTCGGCTTCCCGCTCACAGTCAAGGAAGGCGCGGGCTTTGCGCGGAACGAGATTACGGCGCACCTCGAGGGCCGCGGCATTGCAACTAGGCTACTATTTGCAGGCAATTTGACAAAGCAGCCTGCGTATGAGGGCGTGAAGTTCAGGGTTGCGGGCGAGTTGAAGAACACGGACAAGATAATGAATGACACGTTCTGGGTGGGCGTCTACCCTGGCCTCACGCGCAAGATGCTCGATTACATGTGCGAATGCTTCGATGAATTCATGAAGAAAAAAAGATAGGCGCGTAAAATGAAGGCGTGAAAAAGAATGGGCGTGCAAAAAAGAAGGCACGAAAAAGATAAGCGGATGAATTCCATGGCAGGCAAGAAGATCGTCATTTACGTGCCGACCTACAATGTGGCGCACACGCTGCCCCTTGTGCTCGACCGCATACCCGCGGAGCTGAAGACGCGGGCAAGCGAACTGCTCATAATTGACAATGCGAGCTCGGACAATACGTACTTGACGGCGGTGCAGTACAAGAAGGACAAGAAGCTGCACAATATGCACGTCATAAGGAATGAGCGGAACCTTGGCTATGGCGGCAGCCAGAAGAAGGCGTACCAGCACGCGATAGATGAGGGCTATGACATAATCGTCATGTTGCATGGCGATGCGCAGTATGCGCCCGAGAAGGTGCCTTTGATTCTTGGGCCGCTCGAGAAGGATGAGGCGGATTTCGTGTTCGGCTCGCGCATGACTGGCAACCCGCTGGGCGGCGGCATGCCGCTCTGGCGCTATGTTGGCAACCGCGTCATCACGTTCTGCCAGAATTTGGTGCTCGGCCTGCACTTGTCAGAATATCACTCGGGCTTCCGCGCATTCAGCTGCAAGGCGCTGAAGAAAATCCCTTTCCAGCGGTGCGCCGATGACTATCATTTCGATACTGACATACTGATTCAATTCCGGCTGGCAAACATGCGCATTTCCGAGGAGCCAATACCGACACACTATGGCAAGGAGTCGCGCAGCCCGACAGTCGTGCAGACGGTCAACTACACGATAAACATCTTCATTGCGCTTGCGGAGTACATTGTGCACAGGCTCGGCATAAGGAAGGTTTCAAAATTCGATTTCTAGTTTAGATTTCCGCCGCATCGTCAGTCTTTCCAAACTTTCCATTGCGGCTTTCCGCTGGCCCACATCGCATTCAAATCCTCCTTGTCGCGCCAGGTGTCCATCGAGTGCCAGAAGCCCTCGTGCCTGAAGCCCATCATCTGCCCCTGCTCAACGAGGCGCGCAAAGGGCTTGTGCTCGAGCACGTCATCCTCGCCCAGAAGGTCCAGGAACTCGTGCTTGTAGACATGGAACCCGCCGTTGATGTAGTCTTTGAGCACAGGCTTCTCAATGAACTTCTGCACATGGCCATCCGGCGCGAGCGCCACCTCGCCGTATTTTGAGTACGGGTGCACGCACGTTATCGTTCCGGTCTTGCCGTGCTTCAGGTGATATGCGTAGAGCGCCTTGAGGTCCACCGTCGAAAGCCCGTCACCATAGGTGGCCATGAAATTGTCGCCCGTGATGAAGCGCTCGGCGCGCTTTATGCGGCCGCCCGTATTAGTCTTTTCACCAGTATCCGCGAACTCAATAGTCCAGTTCTCGTGATTGTTGCTCTTGAAGTAGTCCCTAATCATGTCGCCCTTGTAGCCCAGGCAGAGCACGAAGTCAGTGAAGCCTGCGTGCGCGTAGAGCTTCATTATGTGCCAGAGTATGGGCCTGTTGCCCACCTCGACGAGAGGCTTGGGCCTTGCCTCGGTCTCCTCGCGCAGGCGCGTGCCCATCCCTCCGCAGAGAATGACAACCTTTGGCTTTTCTTCCATGAAGCAGGTTTGTAGGCGCAAATATAAAAAATGAGGGTGGACTCAGGGGCACTCGTCGTAAAGGAGGGTGAACCTTAGGGGACCTTGGCACATGTAAAGGGAGGGTTAACTTTAGGGAACGGTCATTCCGCGAAGCGGAATGACGCATCTTTCCGTCCTCGAGACGGAAAGCTTGCCGTAGGTTCCCTGAGTCACCCGCTCCCCACCCTGCGCGGCTTTTAAACGGTTGGCTGTGCTTTCACGTCGGGTGATGAAGATGGCGAAGAATGAGAGAATTGAAAGGAGCGAGAAGATGAGGGGGATTGCGAGCCCGCCTTTAGTCGCGGCGGTCGAGGAGGACGAAGGAATCGAGCTGGGCGGGAATGGCGAGGCGGGCGCGGGTGTGAAGGTGAAGGGAGAAAGGCCGGACTTCCGCGTGGTGCAGGCAGGCAGCGATATCGAGGGCAAGGCCACGTTTGCGAACGTCGGCGGCATGTGGCGGCAGACGAGCAAGGCGGGCAATGAGTTCTACACGCTGCGCATAGGCAAGCTGAAGCTGCTGGTGTTCCCGAATAAGGGGAAAACTGCGTAAAAAGAAGTGCGGCCCACTTTCTGCGCGGGCAGAAAGGGGCCCCTTTACGCGACGACAAGTCCGCGAAGCGGAATTACGCCCCTTTCGCTCGCAAAGCGAAAGAGGGAGCGTAAAGTGCGGCTGCCGGGATTTTCAGCGCGATACAACGGGGTTACCGTTAGGGGGCGAGTCGTCGTACCCCCTGCGTTTTGAACCCGGGTTTTAAGCTTTTTCCGTTTCTTTTCCCTGGGCTTTTCTTTTCCAAAGAAAAGGCCATGGGAAGCTCATGTCCTACCAGGCTAGACTACGGCCGCCAAAAGAACCTACGGTTCTTTTGAGAACTCCCTTGAACTTGCAAGGTTCCGATACCTCCTTTCAAAAGGCAAGGTTTCTTTGCCCAACTTCCTTTTCTGAAATTCAAACGCACGGTGAATCTTTTTATAGGTGTAGGGGAAAAGGAAGATGCATGCAACAACAGAAAGTGTATGCAGAGGCTGCCGCGCTCGCGTGCGGCGGCATGGTGGGAAGCGCTCTTTTTGCGTTCAACAGCAATATTGACCTCGTAATCAAGACCGACGCTAAAGGCGCCGCAGCCATCGCAGCGAAAATGGGGCTGAAGACGCTGGCTGAATGCGCGAGGAAGGGAGTCGGAAGCGAAGAGATTGTTTCGCGCGGTACTTTGGACCTGCTTATGCGCGCGGCGCAGGGCGAACGGAGGATTGGCGGCCAGGCGGGCAACATGGCCAACCTCGCGGCCGCGCTCGGAGTGCGAACCTATATACACTCGAGCGTGGTGTGCAAGGAGCTTACGCAGCATTTGCATCCGGGCGTGAAGGTGCCATCGCCGTTCTGCTTCCAGAATGCGCATGACATAATGAGCGACGGCAATGTGCCGGTGCACGTTGTAATTGATTTTGGCAAGGACAGGTACATCGCAGTCAATGACATGCACAACACGCACATGCTCATAAACAGGAATTTCAAGCGGTGCATGGAACACGAGGTCATGCTGGTCGACCGCGCGGTTGTGAGCGGGTTCCACCTGCTCGACATACCCGAGCCAAAGGGCAGGGTTGAGGAAGTGAATGTGCTGCTCAGAAGATGGAAGGGCAGGAACAGGCGGCTGAAGGTGCACCTGGAGCTTGGACACTATAAGAGGAAAGACGTGCTCGCGGCAGTGCTCGAACTTGTGGCACCTTTCTGCGACAGCATAGGCTTTAACGAGCCAGAGGCACGGCAGCTTGCGGATGCCATGGGCGTAAAGTCCAAGGATGAGGCAGCCATAATTAATGAAGTGATGGAGGTGTGCCCGGCCGCAGTTTTGCACACGCGAGATTATGCCGTGATGGCTGGCGAGGGTGCGGATGGCGCAGGAGCGAGACTTGCACTGGGCCACCTGCTTGCGGCATTCAAGGCCAAGGAAGGAAGGGATCCGGCTGGAGCTGAGGAGCTGGCACGGTTCGAGGCCAAACCAGTTGAACTGCCGGCAGGTGTGAAGAAGAAGTTCGGCAGGGGCTCCTGCGTGGTGCCTGCGCTCTCGCTAGGTACTGTGGGAGGCTCGCTCGGGCTCGGGGATGCTTTCTCGGTCGGCTACTTCTGCTCGAAGGGAGAGTAAATCCTTAATTACTTTTGCCCGCCAAAGGAGAAGCGTGCGCAGTGCTTTTAGGCAGTCACGGGCGCAGGTTTCGATAGAGCTCATCATAATTCTTGCAGCAGTCCTCGCAGTGGCACTAATTTTAGTTGTGCAGCTCCAGAAGACTGCGGTAAAGGGCAGCGAGGCGGTTGAGAAGCAGGGCGATGCCGCGCTGAACCAGGTCAACAGCATGATAAGCTGCCAGACTGGTGAAGACTGCCCGACAGACTACACATGCAACAGTGCAACGGGCTCGTGCGAGCGGGTATGATGCGGAGCAGGGCGCAAGTTTCCCTCGAGTTCCTGATTATTCTAGCTGCGTTCCTGGCTTTTCTCGCCGTATGGATTCCTGTGCTGGGAAAGATAAACGACGGGGCGCAGCAGGGCATTGCAACGGGCTATGCAAAGGAATCAGCTGCAAGGCTCGCGGCAGCGCTCGATGACGTGTGCATGCTGGGCGAGGGCAATGTGCGCTTGGTCGAGATGAGGCTGGCTGGGCCGGCGCGAGTGGAAGGCAAGGGGAAGAAGGTCTTTGTCGTGAGCGGTGCGGGCGGATACGCGGTTTCTGCGGACAGGTTGTGTGGTTCAGGCAGTGGCGCCAGCGATTCCGGGAATTTCGTGCTGGAGCTTGAGGGCAGCACGAAACTGAAGGTCTGGTCTGAGGCAGGCAGCACACAGGTGCAGGTAATAAAAGAATAGATGTATCTAACCTTCTCGTGGGACTTGAAGAACGTACCGTAGGGCTTACCAGCTATATGCACGCAGTGCCCAGCGCGACAAGGAGCGCCATGGCGCTCATAGTGCTCGGTTTTATATTCGGCCTGCTGCTGGCAATGGTGGGTGGAAGAGTCGGCGCAGCGGGCCTTGTGGAGGCTGGCGGGCAGGGCATCTTCCTCGTGTCAATACCTGCATTCCTGAGCGCAGTCACGACAATAGCAATAAAGCGCGAGCTCACCCTGCGCAGAATGCTCTTCCTGGCACTCGCGTGCGCACTGGTCTATTCCATATTCTACCTGCTCGCGGTTGCATCGGGCGAACTGTATGCGGGCAGCAACAACCTGGTGTTCATAGGCTATGGGCTGAGTTTCATTTTGTGGTATGCAATTGCCAAGATTGTGTTCAGGCTGAAGTACACTGCCTTACTTTTTGCAGTCCTGCAGCTCACCTACAATAGTATTTTCTTCTTCGCCAGCAGGCTCATCGTGCTTGGGAGCGGGCCGCTCGACGCCATAGTGAAATTCTATTTCGTGAGCGGAATATTCCTGCTCGCACTCTACGCGATTTTCTGGCTCATAAATGCGCCGCTCAAGCGCAATTTTGGAATAAATGGCATTGATGCGCTCAGCCTGTTCATTGCACAATGGCTTATGAAGAGCAGTGATATTGAGGAGATGTTCGACTCAGTAGGGCAGGAGATTGAGACTACTGTGGGTGTTGTGGCGTTCAAAGGTGCAAAGGAAAAGTGCGCGTTCATAGTACCTAATGTGCACTATGGACCCATAGGGAACCTTGGCGGCAGCAGCTTCCCGCGCCTTGTGGCATCGATGGTCGAGGCGAGGCACCATATGAATGCATTTGTATTCCATGGGACTGCTACGCATGACTTCAACCCAGTATCGAGTGCCGAAGTCGAGAAGGTGTGGAATGCCTGCAATTCTGCGCTGCGGAAGATAAGGTATGAGTCTGCTGGAGGCGATTTTGCGGTCGGCGCGCAGGGAACTGCAAAGGCGCACTGCCTGCGCTTCGGCAAGACGGCATTCATAGGCCTGACGCGGGCTCCCAGGACCACCGAAGACATTGACTTTGCACTTGGCATGGCGATTGGTGAGCGGGCAAGGGCCCTTGGGGTGCAGGCGCCCATAATTTGCGATGCGCATAATGCTGAGAAGGGCGAGATAACGCGCGTTGACTCGGGCGACCCGATTGGCTTCGAATATATGGATGCCATGGAGGATGCTGTGAGGAAAGCGGACGGCTCTGGCCCTGTGCAAATGGGCACGGCGTCAGACACGTTCGACGGGTTTGAGCCTGCAGGCATTGGGGCAAACGGGCTGCGGTGCGCAGCATTCTCGTTCGGGAAGAAAAAATACCTAATTTTACTTTTCGATGCAAACGGGATACTGCCTTCGTTCAGGCGCGAGCTTCTGGGTGCGGTGAGCGAGGCCTCTGGCTTCCTGGCAGAAGCATACACCACAGACACGCACAGCATAAACCTTGTGCGCGGGGTGCTCAACCCGCTCGGGAGCAGCAGGAATGACGAAGTAAGGAAGCGGGTTCTCACGTGCGCCAGGAATGCGATTGCGAATATGGAAAAGGTGAGTGCGGGTTCGGCAGTTGAGCGTTTCCGCATAAAAGTCATAGGGCCGCGGCAGTCGAGTGAGTTCATAGGCACCGTAAATTCGATTGTGGCGATTACAAAGATTGCGATACCCGTAATGCTGATTGCGACCGTGCTGCTCGTGCTGTGGGCTGTGACGAAAATATAGGGCAGCGATCCCATGACGAACGTATTCATAATTCATGGAACCGGCGGGCATCCTGGCGAGAACTGGTTTCCGTGGCTGAAAAACGAGCTCGAGAAGCTCGGCTGCAAGGTTTTTGTCCCGCAGTTCCCGACTCCGCAGAACCAGACCCCAGAGGCGTGGTTCAGGAGTTTTGGGCAGTATCGAGAATATTTCACGCCAGATACGATTTTGATAGGGCACAGCCTGGGCGGCACATTTGCGCTTCGCATCCTGGAGGCTGCCAAGATTCGAATAAAGGCCGCATTCATAGTGGCCGCACCCATCGGCATCCTGCCAATCAAAAATTATGAGGCAGACAAACCATTCATCGGGAAGCCGTTCGACTGGGAAAAAATAAGGAAGAACTGCGCTAGGTTTTTTGTTTTTCATTCCGAAGACGACCCGCTTGTTTCAGTTGGGAACGGCAGGGAGCTGGCGAAAAGGCTGGGTGCTGAACTGGTTTTATTCAAGGATGCCGGCCACTTCAATGCGAAGGCAGACTATGTGCAATTTGAAGAGCTTCTGGAAAGAATAAAGACGAAGTTGATATGAATGGACTGCAACGGATTGGGCGTCATTAAAGCTTCGCTACTTTTGCAAACGCCTGCTTGAGGTCGCTGATAAGGTCGCCAATGTATTCAATGCCAATCGAGAGCCGGATAAAATTGTCTAATATGCCGATTTCCTGACGCGCCTCAGAAGGCACGCGCGCATGCGTGGTGCTTGCCGGCTGGGATGCGTAAGAGTCCGCACTTCCGAGGCTGACAGCGCGGATGAAAACCTCGAGGGAGTTCATGAAAGCCTGCGTCATATTCAAGTCTCCCAATAAGGTGAAGGAGACCATATAACCAGGACCTTTCATCTGGCCGCCGAAAGGATAACGAGGGTCCAGGCCAGGATAATACACTGCCTCCACGCCCTTTCCGATTTGGGCCTGCAGAAATTCTGCCACTTGAATCGCATTTTCTTCCATAGCCTTATAGCGCACGTGCAAGGTCCTCATGCCCTGTGTAATAGTATAGGCTTCTGTTGCAGGCAGGATGGCACCCGTGTCTGTTCTCAACGAGAACACGTCCATCATATATTTGCCGGAACCGGATACGGAGCCGCCCACTGCCTGGCTGAGCCCGCCTATGCTCTTTGTCAAAGAATGAACCACTACGTGCGCACCATATTCAAACGGGTTCTGGCCCATTGGAGAGGCGAACGTGTTGTCCACGATCACCGGGCACCTGTCCTTCACTTCCTCGGCGACTTTTGCAATATCGATTACTTCCAGTTTTGGGTTGGTCGGGGTCTCGAAGAAAACGGCGCGGGTCCACCCATCAACCGCCCCCCTTAAGACCGTCGGGTCGCGGAGGTCGACAAGCCGGACCTCCACGCCATTTGAAGGATAATTCTTAGTTAGCAAATCATAAGTGCAACCATATAGGGTCTTGTGCGCGACGATGTTTTCACCTGCAGCGACGAAAGATTCCAGCGCGGCATTTATGGCCGCCATTCCTGAGCCGAAGACCATTGTATCGCCGCACCCGAGAATCCCGGTGAGCGCGCACTCGAGCTCAAAACCGTTTACAGTGCCCATCCGCACATATATTCCGCCCGTCCTTCCGGCCTCGATAATATGCTCAAAGCGAAGTGCAAGTTCCTGGCAGGTGTCAGTTGGTACGGTCGTGCTCATAACCACCGGGGTCACTACGAAGTTGCCTCGGCTTTCGTTGTTGGCGCCAGCGTGCGCGAGGATAGTATATGGGCGCCAGTTATTCCACCGAATGGGTCCGAGTGGCCCTTCTTCCATCGGCTTCGCCCAGTTGCGGCCAGTAAAAGTAGTCTTGGGTCCGCCAGTCGGTTTGAAATAGGTTATTTGCGGCATACTTGCACCGCACTAAGTTATGCAACTTCGGGTATTTAAACGAATATTGCCGTGAAAAGCATCTGGGTGCGCGCGAGCTCAAACAAAAGCTGCGAAAGCAAAGGGCGCGCTTCATGCAAGAGCCGCAAATAGCGGCGTCGTGCGCGCGAGCTCGAAAAGGCCTAGCGAGAGGGGTGCAAGCACCACTACATAGGGCACGAAGCGGCGCCAGCTGCCCTCGAGCTGGGCTATGAGCAGGGAAGAGAGGAAGGTGTAGATAAGTATGTAGGCTGGCGCAGCACCGGCAGCCGCATCGCGGATGCCCTGTGCATTGAGCGCGCCGACTTCGTCGAAAGTGAATGAGACTATGTCAAGCTTCAGGATTGCACCTAGCAGGGTGCCGAGTATCAGCGGCACGAGAATTGCACCGGCCAGCAAAGTATATTTTTGCATGGATGCGAGGGCGCTACGCTCGCGCAGGAGCAGGAAGACTGAAAGAATGTCATCTGCGGCCTCGCGGAGGGATGCATAGGCCTCGCTTCCGACGGAATAGCCCGCAGCCATTAGCCAAGCTGCACGCTTGAGCAGGAGGGATTGGCTGCGATTGGCCATTGCATTGAGTGCCGAGGGAACGCTTGCGCCCGCCTTCACGCTGTTGCTTACTTGCGCGAATTCCTGCGAGAGAAGGCCATAGCCTGCGGTTGCGAGGGAGTCTAGCATGCGTTCGGTACTAGTGCCGCGTTCGAGCGCGGCCGCATGAAGGAGCGCATCAGGCAGGTATTTTTCGAGTTCTCTGTTCCTGCGCTCGAGCGCATAATGGAGGTAGAAATAGTAGAGAAAGGGCAGGGCGAAGAAGAATGCGGCTTCAGGAAGAAGGACGAATAAAATGCAGGCTGCGGCTAGCAAGAGGCAGGAAATGAAAACTAGTGCGAGCCTGCGTTTCATAGAAGATGCACTGAGGCCTGCGGGCTGGCCGAGTGCTGTGAATTCGGCATCCGAAATCGGGCGGGGAAGCGCGAGTGTCAGGCTGTGGGGCGGTGCGCCCATGCGAAGGTAGGCGATTATCGCGAGGTTTACTGCGGGAAAGCCTACGAGAAAGAGAAGCCAGATTTGGAGCGGTTGCACTGTGAGCGAGAGGAAGGAAGAACCTACGAGCAAATAGGCCAGGAGGAGCGAGGGCACTATGCAGGCCGCAGCTATGAAAAGGATTGAGGCGAGCGCAACGCGGGAGGAAAAATGGCGCTCTGCCGAAAGCTGCTGGGAGATAAGGTCATCAGCAAGGCGCTTGAGTGCACTGGCCCCGGAGCCCTGCGCATATATCTCCGAGAGGGCGGCAATTGCACGCTTGTAGGTCAGCGAGTCTATGCGTTCGGCTGAAGAGGCGAGCGCACATTTTATGCTCGCGGCCGTTTGCACTTCATCCGCAATCAGCACGAATTCGGGAGAGCAGGAATAGCTCGCCGAGCCGATGTTGCGCAAGGCATGTTCAAAAGGTATTCGCATGCTGAGCTGGGCGGCCAGGGAGCGCATTGCAGGAGGAAGGTCGCTTTCGATGTTCAGGGCTCGCCTGCGGCTGAGCATGGATGGAATCTGCCTAAAAGCCAGCATGCTCAGGGCGAATGTGAGAAGAGAATAGGCGAGGGAGAGGGGGAACTCGGATGCGAATGCGAGGAATGCAAGAATGGAAAACAAGGCCGATGCCGCAAGCAAGGAGCCGAGGAATGTACGTGCATCCCAGTTCACGCCAGCCTGCCTGAGGGTCTGCTTAGTTTTTACGATGCTCTTGGAATTGAAAACGCGCGAGAGTAGAAGAAGGATGCGCACAGCAGACTCACCTTGGGAAATCTTCCTGCACGAAGCGGCCTTCACCCTTCTTTTTCTTGAACGTGGGCTGAATCGAAGCTATGCCAAGGTCCAGATGATGGGTCAGCTTCTCCTGCACGAAGCGGCCGCCGCGGTTTTTGAAATTCCGAGTAGTGAGTGGTGGCAGGGTGTCCATGACCCGCTCGAAGCTGGCGCGGAAGGCAGATTCTCTTGGCTTTCCGAGGGACATTACAGTATAGAAGCCGGTTGACACGGCAAAGATTATATAGAATATCGTGAATATTTTTCCTGCATCGGTCTTTGGCGTAAGGTCGCCGTAGCCGACGGTAGTCATTGTGGCGACTGCGAAGTAGGCGGAGTCGAGCCAATCCCAGTTTTCTAGAAAGTGATATGCGACTATTGCCAAAAGTACGAGAAAGACTAGAATAAAAAAACCATATGCCGTGTCTCGCACCATATAATATGACTTGGTGCAAGAGGTTTATAAAGAATTGGGAAAGCGGGAATCAGCCGATTGCCGCATCGACCATGCGCACGTACGATTGCATCAGCTCATTTGCTTTTTCCTGGCTCTTTGCCTCTGCGAATATGCGTATGTAGTTCTCGGTTCCGCTCGCGCGCACGATGACCCAGGAATCGTCAGGGAAATCTATGCGCACGCCATCTATAGTCGTAGGCTTGCCCTTGTCTTGAAGCTTGCCGGCAAGTGAAGCAACTGCACCGTACTTGCGCTCGGGTGCGCACGGAAGCTTGGTCTTGGAATTGAAATAGCTCGGCAGGCCTGCAACCAAGTTCGAGAGCGGCTGCCTGCAGATGGCCTCGACAATCTTCGCCGCTGTCATGAGCCCGTCCTTGCCATAGCTGATGGAAGGCCAGACGACTCCGCCGACCTCCTCACCGCCGACAACCGCACCCACGCGCGCCATCTCCTCGCTTATGTACGGCGCGCCAATCCTACAGTAGTGCATCTTGCATCCCGCTTTCTCCGCAATGTCGCGTATGGCATTCGTGGTTGAGACGGTTGTAACTACAGGGCCTTTCTTCTGTGCAAGCGCGATTTTTTCCGAGAGCGCGAAAATCTTGTCGCCTATCACGAACTTGCCGGTTTCATCCACGAAGACCACGCGGTCGCCGTCGCCGTCCCATGCTATGCCAGTGTCCGCGCCGAGCTCCTTCACGCTTGCCAGGAGCTCGCCTATGTTGGCTTCTGTCGGCTCGCTCGGCCTGCCCGGGAAATGGCCGTCCATCTGCGCGTTCAGCGTGATGACCTCGCAGCCCAGGGATTTGAAGAACTGCGGGCAGACCTGACCCATGGTGCCGTTCGCGCAGTCCAGCACAAGCTTGGGCTTCCTGCGCTTGATGAGTGAAGTGTCGATGGCTGCTTTAACCGCCGCAGCATGGTCTGCGCATGCAGTTGCATAGTGGTGCAGGGGTTGAATCTCATTCCATTGCGCCCTCTGCGCCTGCGGCGGGCCTGCCTCGAAAATCTTTTCGATTTCCTCGCCGCGCTCGCGCGAGACGGCGATGCTGCGCGAGTCCACGAATTTGAGCGCATTCCAGTCCGGAGGATTGTGCGAAGCTGTGATTGTGACTGCGCCGCTGGCCTTGTGCTTCAGGACTGAAAATTCAACTGTGGGCGAGGGGCATATGCCAAGCATAGTCACTGAGCAGCCTGCTGAAAGAAGGCCTGCAAGCGCGGCGCCCTCGAGCATTTCGCCGCTTGTGCGCGTGTCGCGGGCAAGGAGGATATTGTTGCCCTTGCCGCCCGACCAGATGCCGAATGCAGTGCACATGCGCGAGACGAACTCGGGCGTGAGCAGGTCCAGCTTCCCGCGCGCGCCGTTTGTGCCGAAATATTTGGCCATGCAACAGGATTTGGCGGGAGGGTATAAATATGCGACTGCCTGGGCGCTATTTACTGAAAAATGCGTGCAACGCGTCAATCACGTGTTGTATATCTGCCTTGCCCAGGTGCTGATGGCACCCGACATAAAAGGCATTATGATTCAGATTTGCGGCAACTGGATACTGCTTCTCGAGTTCGCCGAAAAGTTTTTTGTAAATCGGCTGGTTGATGAGCGGCAGCAGGTAGCGCGTCTCGATGCCCGCTTCCTCCAGGAAGAGCGTGAGCTCGTCGCGCTTGTACTTGCCATTCTGGTCTTTGAGCACGAGAGGGTAGAACATGAATACATGGTCGCGGTCTGGGGGAACTGTAGGTAACTGTAAGACGTCGGAAAGGTCTCGCAGTCCGGCCGTGAGCATTTCAGCATTCTCCTTTCGCTTAGCCAATATCCCGTTCCTGCGCTCAAATTGTCCGCACGCGAGCGCGCCCTCCATCTCGGTTGCGCGGAAGGAATAGCCGAGCCGGATGAATGAGAAGCGCTTTTTCATTATCAGCTCCAGCTTCTTGCCTTTGGCATTGTCGTCATCATCTATGGAGAGGTAAATTCCATCGCGGCCGTGGTTGCAGAGCGAGCGGAGCATGACTGCAAGCTCATCATCTGAAGTGAGCGCGAGACCACCCACACCAGTTACCAGGATGTGCGCGACATAGGTTGAGAAGCAGGAGAATTCGCCGAAAGAGCCGACGGGCTTGCCCTTGTACTTGGCAAACATAGTCTCGCAGGAATCTTCAATCATTGCGAGGTTGTGCTCTTCCTTCAGTTTCATGAGCGGGTCCATTTCACAGGGCAGGCCGCACAGGTGCACAGGCATTATGCCGCGCGTGCGCTTTGTAATGTGCTTTTCGACCTCGTGCGGGTCGATGTTATAGGTGAGAGGGTCGACGTCGACAAAGACAGGCTTCAGGTTTTGTTGCAGAAGAACATTTGATGTTGCCACGAACGTGACAGCAGGCACTAAAACCTCATCGCCGTCCTTCCAGCCAAAGCGCTCGCGCGCTGCTGCCACTGAAACGCGCAGGGCGCTCGTGCCGCTGTTGCACATGACCGCATGCTTGCAGCCGTGCGCATTTGCAAACTCGCGCTCAAAACGCTGGGTGAAAGGGCCGTAGGAGAGGCGCTGGCTGTCGAGCACCTGCATAACGTACTTGCGCTCTGCCGCGCCCACATCTGCAAAGCCCACGGGCACCTCGCGCCGCGGAATTTTTGGTTTTGCCATAAAATCTACGCCGTATTTTTAGTTTTCTTGTTCTTCACGTAATCCGCAATCGTAAGCGCAATGCCCTTGTCAAATGGCATGCTGGCCTCAAAGCCAAAGTATTTTTTGGCGCGGGAGGAATCGAACAGCCTTCGCGGCTGCCCGCCGGGCTTGCTCTTGTCCCACACAACCTCGCCCCTGAAGCCGGTTTTCTCAACCACGAGCTTGGCCAGCTGAAGGATGGAAATCTCCTGCCCGCTGCCAACATTCACGGGCTCCGAGCCATCGTACTTTTTCGCAGCGAGCACAATTGCGCGGGCGCAGTCATCCACATAGAGGAACTCGCGCGTGGGCTTTCCGTCGCCCCAGAAGGTCACGCTTTCCGCGCCCTCCGCATTTGCCTTCACGCACTTGTAAATCATGGCTGAGATAACGTGCGAGGAGCTGTCGTTGAAGTGGTCGCCAGGGCCGTAGAGGTTGACAGGTATCAGGTAGATGCCGTTGAAGCCATACTGCTGCCTGTAGGCCTGCAGCTGCACGAGCATCATTTTCTTGGCAAGCCCATAGGGTGCATTAGTTTCCTCAGGATAGCCGGCCCACAAATTTTCCTCCTTGAAAGGGAGGGGAATTTCCCTAGGGTAAGCACAGACTGAGCCAATGGCAACTAATTTCTTAACGCCTGCCTTGCGGGCCTCGTCAATTGTGAGCGCGCCCATCATGAGATTTTGGTAATAGAAATCGCCCGGGTGCTGGCGCGTCTCGCCTATGCCACCCACTTTTCCCGCGGCGTGAATTACAATTTCGGGCTGCGAGTCCTTGAAAAGCTTGCGTACGTCAGCCTGCTCGCACAAGTCATACTCGCTCGAGTGCGGCCTGATGAGCTCAGAAGGCTTTTCAGCCTCAAGAAGCTTGGACAGCGGCGCGCCTAGGAAGCCATGGCCGCCAGTCAGAAGGATCCGCTTGCCTCGGAGTTCCATTAGAGCACACCTTTGAGGCCCTCTTTTTTCATGTCCGCATCCAGCATTAATTTCGCAAGCTCTTTGAACTGCATCTTCGGAGACCAGCCGAGCTCCTTCTTTGCCTTAGATGCATCGCCCTGCAGGACTTCGACCTCGGAGGGCCTGAAATAGCGCGGGTCTATTTTCACATAATCCTTCCAGTCAAGCTTCACGAGCGAGAAGCATTCTTCAAGGAACTCGCGCACGCTGTGAGTCTTGCCGGTTGCTATCACAAAGTCGTCGGCCTTCTTGTGCTGCAGTATCCTGTACATCGCATCAGTATAGTCCGGCGCATAGCCCCAGTCCCTCTTCGAGTCCAGGTTGCCCAGGTAGATGAGCTTGTCCTTGCCTGCAAGTATGCGCGCAATCCCGCGCGTTATCTTGCGCGTGACGAAAGTCTCGCCCCTGCGCGGGCTCTCGTGGTTGAATAGGATGCCATTGGATGCAAACATACCGTAGCTCTCGCGGTAGTTCTGCACAATATAGTAGGCATAGGCCTTGGCGCAGGCATAGGGGCTGCGCGGATGGAACGCCGTCTTCTCGCTCTGCGGAGGCGCGCTCGAGCCGAACAACTCTGATGAAGACGCCTGGTAGAATTTTATCTTCTTCTTGGCGCGCCTTACGGCTTCCAGGAGGCGCACTGTTCCTAGCGCCACGATGTCTGCAGTATATTCGGGAATGTCAAATGAGACGCGCACATGACTTTGCGCGCCGAGGTGGTAAATCTCATCGGGCGCCACATGGTCGACTATGCGCCAGATTGAGGATGCGTCGCCCATGTCGCCGTAGTGCAGGAAAAGCCTTGCGTCAGGGTCGTGTATGTCCTTGAACAAGTGGTCTATGCGCGAGGTGTTGAACGTGGACGCGCGGCGTATTATGCCGTGCACCAGGTAGTTCTTTTCCAGCAGCTGTTCTGCAAGATAGGAACCGTCCTGGCCAGTTATGCCCGTGACGAGTGCGACTTTCTGCTCCATGGACAGAGTATGGGCGGGAAATTATTAAAACTAGGCACCTAGGCCGCAGGCGCGCCAGGCCGCTGGACGCATGGGAGCTTTTCCTCCGGCCGTCTCGGCTTTCGGCAGCTCCGAAGCTATTAAATCTTGCAGTCCATTTTCAGAACATGCTCAGTCGCGCACTCAGGCTCAATGCCTACGCCGTTGCTTCGCAGGGGGCGATACTTGCAGGAGGCATACTTTTTGCAGTAATTCTAACGCGGCTGCTTACGACCGAGGACTACGGCCTTGTGAGCTCGTTCATCTCATTCGTGGTCTTCATCACGCTAGTTTCAGACATGGGAATCCGCACGACTGCCAGCAAGTTCGTGGGCGCCGCCTTCTTTTCCAAGGACCCGAAGCTTTGGAAGTATATTGTGCAGTTCGGATGCCTGCGCTTCCTTTTTGTGCTTATTATGGGACTCGCAACTTTTGCGCTTTCAGGAAACCTTGCTGAGAGCATACTGCACTCGCAAAAATACACCTACATCTTCCAGTTCACAGGCATTACTGCGATAATTTACTCAGCCATGCATTTCCTGGAAGGGCTCGTATCCGCAGCCAATAAGTACGAATACACGTTTGCGGGCTCGGTCATAGTTAACGCCTCAAGGCTCGTGCTTCCGGTTGCCGCAGTGCTGTTCATTGCGCCCACTGCAGAATGGACTATTACAGGAGTTGCGACAGGCTACCTGCTGGGTGCGCTTTCATATGTATTTTTCTTCCACCGAACATATGGCATGAAGCTTGCGCGGCCCGAGAAAATGGGCAAAGAAGTCAGGACCTTTGCAGTCTATGCGGGCGTGCTTGCCCTGGCTGGCGCGTTTTTGAGCAATTTTGACACAGTACTGCTGAACGCATTCCTGAGCCCTGAGAGCGTGGCGCTCTACAAGGCGGCGCAGATAGTCCTTATAGGCGTGATTTCGCTTGCACCTATCTCCTACATGGTGATATTCACATTCTTTGTGGAGCTTGAAGCTGGAGGAAATAGGAAGGCGCAGAGCGAGGCCTACTCGCAGGCCACCAGGTACGGCCTGATTTTCTTCCTGCCCATCTCAGTCATGATGTTCGTGCTGTCGGCAGACATCATCGGGTTCCTGTACCCGGGCACATACCTCCCTGCTGCGGACGCGCTGAAGGTTTTTGCTTTCATCCCGCCGTTTGTCTTCCTCTTCAACATGAACATCGCGTCGCTGCAGGCTCGGGGCGAGATAAGGGAGGCGTGCAAGCTCGTGCTTCTCGCTGGAGGCGCATCTATAGTTCTGAACGTGCTTCTCATACCTTATTTCGGGTTTGTGGGCGCCGCAATGGCATATGCCGTGGCATATATCCTTCCCACGCTTCTATCATTCCCCACAATGGCCAGGAAGCTGGAATTGCATGTGAAATGGACTGCGCTTGCAAGGCCAGTGGCGATTTCGGTGCTGGCAGCTGGGGCAGTGGCAGCGGCCAGGTTGCTGGGCCTGAGCAATGAGATTGCGCTCATCGCAGTCTTCCCGCTTGCGTGCGCAGCACTTTACCTCCTGACGCTCGAACCCGAGGACCGCAGGCTGCTAGATGCACTCTTGAGCCTCGTAAGGAGCGAGAAGGACGTCATCAGGGGCAAGGGGAAGGGGCGCGGAGGCTGAGGAAGCCCGTGCGCATGGAGCTCGACGGCGGCAGGGATGCGAGCAGCTGCTTCGGAGCGGCCGGCTAGGCTCCGGGGCGCGCGAAATATATAAAAAGTGTCGGCAGGGAAATGTTGTAAACAACGGCTAAATGAAAGACTGTTGGCTAAACGTGAGCAAATGTCGAAAATTCTTTTGGTAACAAGCAATTTTGAAGAGAAT
Organism: Candidatus Burarchaeum sp.; assembly: GCF_030646255.1. Lineage (GTDB taxonomy): Archaea > Micrarchaeota > Micrarchaeia > Burarchaeales > Burarchaeaceae > Burarchaeum. The sequence goes on from NZ_JAUSNF010000001.1 coordinate 18,568, forward strand.
GTCGAGCCGATGTATGCGGACAGGGAAAAGGTAATGGCAATGGTGGATGGCTCGCACTATCCGCTCGGCCTCCCATATATACATTCCTATATGGAGAGCCTAGGGCACGAGGTCCGCACGCTTTTCCTGAACAGCTACGGCTGGGAGCTCTGCTTCAGCGAGATGACGAAGGCGCTGGAGGAGTTCCGGCCGGACATTGTCGGGTTCCAGATGCTCACGCAGAACAGGGTGAGCACGTATAAGTTAATGGAGCACATCCACGAAAAATATCCGAACATCAAAATAGTCGCAGGCGGTGTGCATGCAAGCATCATGTACGAGCAGCTTGTGAAAAAATATCCGTATCTGATGGTTGTGATAGGCGAGGGCGAGATAAGTTTTGCTGAGCTCGTGAAGGCGCTGGAGGAAGAGAGCGAGCTGGCAAACGTGGACGGGATTGCATTTTCACGCGAGGGACGGATGGTCAAGACCAGGCATAGGCCGCTCATAAAAGACCTCGACATGCTGCCGTTCCCGAAGCATGAGCTGTATTTTAACGACAACAGGATGTTCGGGTGCCTGCTGACTTCCCGCGGATGCCCGTGCAAGTGCAGTTTCTGCGCGCTGGATAGCATATCGCTCGGAGTCAACCGCACAAGGTCGGTGAAGAACGTAATCGAGGAAATTGAGCTGATGATGAAGCAGTTTCCGCAGATGAAGCGCATCTGGATACATGATGACACGTTCTTCTTGAACAATAAGCGGGTGATAGAGTTCTGCGACGAGGTCATCAAGCGCAAGATAAAGATGGAATTCATCTGCAGCGGCCGCATAAAGCCGTTCACCGAGGAAATGGCGAAGAAGCTGGAGGAGGCGAACTTCACCAAGATAATGTTCGGCCTTGAGAGCGGGGTGGACAGCATACTCGTAAGGGCGCACAAGGGCATAACCCAGCAGCGCGTGCTTGACACCTTCCGCATCCTGTCCAAGACAAAGCTCGATGTCATGTGCTTCCTGATTGTCGGCCTGCCCGGCGAGACCGAGGAAACTATTATTGAGACTGCGAACTTTGTGAAGAAGCTGCAGAAGATGAGGTACATACGCTACGGCGATGCCGCAATTCTGCGAGTATATCCAGGCACCGAAGTCTACCGCATTGCAAAAGAGAAGGGCCAACTGACTGATGACTACTGGCTGGGCGATGGCCCAACGCCGCACTATTTAGTGGAGAATAGTGAGGAAGAGCTTGTGAGGTACGAGAAGCTGCTTCTCGACAGGATTGCGATTGATAGAATACTTACATGGAATGTGCTGAAGGGCGATTGGCAGGATGCCCTGAAGGCGCAGTGGGAAATGCTGCCCTATGGGTTTGCATACCTTGCTGAATTTACGTGGAAGCGCAAAGGCCCTGCGGCATCGAGGCTAGTATCGAAGGTAATAAGAAAAATTCCGGTGCTTGGAAAAAAATAAACTAGCTGAAGCAGCATTTCGAGGGTCGGGACAAAAAATGGCAGACTAACTGAAGCGGCGCACCAAGGAAGTCAGGGCTCTTTTTACTACAAAGTAGGCGACTATGAACTGGCGTGCAAAGGACATTATTACATAGGCAATGCTCGGCAGAAGCATGTGGGTCTTCAGCACGCACCAGATGAATTCGATTATCAGCACGAAAGTCAGCGCGAGCACTGCATATTTTGCAGCTGGGTAGAAGAATGAAAGGAGGAATGCGGCTAGGAAGGAAAACCAATAGGCTGGGCCTAAAGGATAGAAGAGCGCCATCATGCGCCATTTGAACATGCGCGGGACAAGGCTCTTGCCGAGCCAAGAGGCCTGCTTGTAGTAGTCGCCCAGCGAGGAGGGCTCGACATGCTCAGCTACGGCATCCATAGACACTGCGCGCAGGCCTGCCGCCCTTATGCGGTTGTGCATGTCCCGGTCCTCAAAATAGCGCAGGGATGCGTCGAAGCCGCCGAGCTGCTCAAACGTTTCGCGCCTGTAGGCATGAGGCGTCTCAATGAGCTCGGCAACAGACCGGCCGGCCAAATGCATTATGCGCACGTAGTTGCATTTTTCCATGAAGGTCTTCGGCACGCGCGAGGGGTTGGCCCAGTAGGCAAGCTTCACGGCCTTGTCTCGGAACTTCTTCTCCGCGACTTCAAGGCAGTTGTCCCCGAGAAGTACGTCTGCGTCCAGGAAGACCAGCACATCGCCTTTCGCAATTTTAGCGCCCAGGTTTTTTGCAGCTGAAACCCCGCACCGCGCGCCCTTCACGAGCCGCAGGCCCTTGTATTTTTTCGCGAGCGCGAGCACCTTCTTGGGCGTATCATCTGTAGAGTCATCAACTACAATGACCTCGTCGGGATTGCGGGTCTGCGCGTAGACGTGCGCGAGCGTTTCGGCTATTCCCGCTGACTCGTTGTAGGTTGGGATTATGACGCTGATGCGCATGCTTTCGCTTTCGGCGCACAGCTTATTATTTATGCTATCCGCATAGAAAATGAAAAGAACTGACTTTGGGTTTTGACTTGAGGGAAATTCGCGTTCTGTTCGACTTTGGGGCCTCGGGCAGGCACCACTCGCTCTATGACGAGATTCTTGAGGCGCCGCCCGCTGGCGTGCACTACACAGTGCCGAGCCTGTCCTCGCGCAGGATACCGCACTTCGCGGTGAAGGCCTATCAAAAGGTCAGGGGCGCGCTGGACGGCAAGATTGACCTGGCGCACCTCGCGAGGAGGGTGAATAGGGCGGCCATAACGAGGGAGGTCAAGTACGACGTGGTGCATATGGGCAACCATCTGGACCCGGTGCCCTCGCCATTCGTAGTGGACTTTGAGCAGGCGCTCTCATTCATGCACGGGAAAGTGGACGAGAAGAATCTGGCGGCAGAAGTCGCAAAATTAAGGGCAGAGCGCACGCGCGCGATGGAGTCGGAGCAATGCAAATTCCTGCTGCCTTGGACAAACGAGGGCGCGAAGAGTGTGTGGAAGGCATTCCCGTCCAAAAAAATAAAGGAGAAGACGCGCGTGGTGAGCCTTGCCATGCAGCTTCCGCAGGAACACAAGCCGATTGCGCACGAGGGGTTCAAGGTGCTTTTCCTCGGCACTTCGAACCTCGGCGGCGAGTGGAACTTCTATTACCGCGGAGGCAGGAGGCTGCTGCGCGTGTTCGAAATGTTTGCAAAAGGCAGGAAGGATGCTGAGCTTGTGATGACAGGGGAGATTCCTCCGTTGGAGCGGGCATATGCTGAAAAGATCGGCCGATGCCGCATAACCGGGCTGATGAGCAGGGAAGAGCTCGGGCGCACAATACGGAGCGCAGATGTGCTGCTGTTCCCGTCATACGGAACGCCGGGCCTGGCATTCCTGGAGGCTAAGAGGCATCATCTCCCGATAATCACAACAGATGCCTGGGCTAACAGGGAGATTGTGGATGACGGGAAGGACGGGCTGATAGTTCCGTTTGTGAAATTCAGGACGCGCGTGGACTTTGGCTTCCCGCTGTTCAAGCACCAGTTCATTGCGCTCGAGAAGCATGATGCCGATGTGGAGTTGGAGAAGGGACTGGTGAGAGCGCTTGAAAAGATGCGCGCATCATCGCCAAAGCAGAGGAGGAAGATGGGCGATGCAGGCTTCCACAAGGTAGCGGAAGGAAAGTTCAGCATTTCTGCGAGGAATAAGAAGCTGAGGCAAATATATGCAGAGTGCGTTGAGTGAGGGATGGTTTCCATGGTGAAGAAAAAAACGGATGGCAAACCACTCATCACTGTGGTCATGATAACCTACAACGGCGTGCGCTACATTGACGACGCGGTGCAGAGCCTGCTCGCGCAGACTGACCTGGACTTTGAAGTCGTAATTGTGAATGACGCTTCTACGGACGAGACTCCGCGCAAGATAGATGAAGCGAAGAGGGCGTTTGAGAAGAAGGGCGTGAGGTGCAGGACTTTTGTGAATAAACAAAACAGGGGCACGGGCTACTCGTGGGGCAGGGCATCGCAGCTGGCCGAGACGCCCTGGGTGCTGTTCCTTGCAGACGACGACAGGTACATGTCCAAGAGAATAGAGAGGACGCGGGCATTCATCGCCGCACATCCTGATGCGCCGTGGTTTTACCATGATGCGATCATACTTAAGGAAGCGACGGGTGAGAAAAACCTGCTGAGGCTCCCGCAATTCAATACGGGCAAGGAGTCAATGCAGCACTTCTTCGAACTGGCGCTCAAGAACATATTCATGGTGCACAACTCGGTTGCAATAAAGAAGGAAGTTTACAAGCAGAGCGGCGGCTTCAGGGATTTGCGGGGCGTTGAGGATTTCGACTTCTGGATGCGGCTCATTGAGCAGGGCTTCCTGCCCGAGAAGATGGAGGGCGAGCCGCTTCTGACATATAGGAGCAGGGGGCTGGACGTAAGCAGGTTCCCGTACCAGAGCTACTACGGCGCGTTTGTACAGGTGATGAATGATTTCCTGGACAGGAACCGAGGAAAGAATGTGGGAGCCGTATTGCTTGCGCGAGAATTCAGGATTGGCGTTTACATTGCGTACATCATGAGGTCGCTAAGGCGCGGGAATATTGTGCTGGCACTTAAGGCACTGGGCGGCATGGTGCAGCGAGACTTTTCCATCCTGCAGTTCGCAAGAATGATGGTCGTGAAGTTCTTCAGGATATTCAAGGGCGAAAATTAGGGCCTTTGTTCAGAGCGGGCATGTTCGGAGGGGCGGCCGGAGGCGAAAGTTAGGCCCCTGGAGATAATTTATAATACACTTCGACAGTAATCACACGCATCATACTCCATCCGGAGGGATAGAAATGGCAAAATACAAGGTAGAGCATGACAGGCCGAACTGCATCGGCTGCCAGGCGTGCATAATAGTCGCACCAGATTACTGGGAAATGGGCCCGGACGGGTTGTCGCAGCTCAAGGGTTCGAAGAAGAATGGCGAGAAGTTTGAGCGCGAGATTGACGAAAAAGACCTCGAGTCGAACCTGCAGGCGGCCAGGAGCTGCCCGGTTACAATCATACATGTGAAAAAGAGCACCGGGGAAGAGATGAAATGAAACTCAGTCTCGTCAGCACGCATCATGATGAGGTAAGGGAGGTAGCGCCGCTAGGCCTTGCTTACCTTGCCACATATCTGCAGGACAAAAAGGGCTTCAGCAGCACGAGCGTCATAGACGTGAACAACGGGCCGGTGCTGGAACAGCTCAGGCGCGAGAAGCCGGACGTCATAGGCATCAGCGCCATGACGCTGAACTATGGAACTTCAATCATGCTGGCCAGGAAAATCAAGGAGGAATTCGACGTCCCGGTAATTCTCGGAGGCGTGCACGTATCCACGCTCCCAGATTCGCTTTCGCAGGAGTTCGACCTCGCGGTTCTGGGCGAGGGCGAGGAGACGCTGGCTCAGCTTGTGGATTTGTACGAGAAAGATGGTGCGTTTCCGGCTGAAAAGCTTGAAGCCATTGATGGCGTGCTGTACAGGAAGGACGGGCGGCTCAAAAAAACAAAACCCCGGGAGCTCATACCAGACTTGGATGACATACCTGCGCCGGACAGGAAGTTTCTCGGAGATGAATACTTCCAGCGCAGGGTAGTGTTCTGGGATGATGGCGCGCTCGGGGTCGAGACCTCGATATTCACCTCGCGCGGGTGCCCGTACAACTGCGTATTCTGCTCCAGTTCCATGTTCTGGAACAAGGTGCGGTTCAACTCGGCCCAGCATTTTGTGGACGAGGTGAAATACTTGAATGAAAAGTTCAAGGTCACCCACATGCTCATATGGGACGACCTGTTCGCAGTAAGTGTCAAGCGGCTTGGCGAGATTTCCGAGCTCATGAAAAAAGAGGGGCTTGCGGACAAGGTGCAGTTCTGGGGCCAGATGCGGAGCAACATTGTGAACGAGCAGCTGTGCAAGGACCTTGTGAAGATGAATGTGCGCTGCCTTGCGTTCGGCTTTGAGAGCGGGAGCAACAGGATGCTGAGATACCTGAAGGGCGAGCACATGAGCGTGGAGCAGCACCTGAAGGCCGCGAAGCTCTGCCTGGACCACGGCATAAAGGTCAATGGGAGCCTGATATTTGGCAGCCCGACCGAGACGCTGGAAGAGATGGACGAGAGTTTGGCATTCATAAGAAAGCTCGGGGAAATGGGCTGCTCTGACCTGGGCGCCTATGTGATGACGCCCTTCCCGGGCACAAAGGTCTGGGAGATTGCAAAGGAAAGGGGCAAGGTAAAGGAAGACATGGACTGGACGCAGCTGCAGCTCTATGGCTATGAAAACCCCATGACGCTTGATGAGGGAATTTCAAAGGAGGAGTTTGCCAAGAGATATAGGGAAGCAAGGCGGCTTGTCGGGCTTATCAACTCGAGAAAGGCAAAGCGGTGGAAGATGCTTTACAACAGGCTCAGGTATTATCCGGTCAAGACGCTGAAGGAAGTGGTGAAGAGGCCCCGCCGTGCGATGCGCTTCGTGAGGCGCCTGCTTTTCGGGAAATACTGGGCGTCATACAAGGACGATATACCGGATGTGGAGCATGAGAAGAAAACTGACACTATGCCGGTGCAGCCAGACAAGCATTCGCAGCTGGACGGGGAAGGGAGTTGCTAGTCGTTATGCGTGTTGCTGCGCATTTGGCGGGCCTGCAGCGCCACCTAACGTCCGACTTTCTTTGCATGGCCTGCCACTATTTCTGATGCCTTTGAGATTACATAGGCCACTTCTTCGTCAGTCATGCCGGGCCAGATTGGTAATGAGAGGATGCGGCGCGCCAGCTTCTCAGTGTTGCGCAGAGGCATCTTGCGGAACGGCAGGTGCTCGATGTAGGCCTTCTGCTGGTGGCATGGAATCGGATAGTGGATTTGGGCGCGCACGCCGGCATCATTGAGCTGCTTGATTACTGCATCGCGTATCCCTTCGTGCACTTGCACTACGAACAAATGGTAGACGTGGTGCCCGCCGGGCCGCTCGCGCGGAAGCCTTACGAGAGAGCGCTTCTCAAGCTCTTCGAGGCCAGCCACATACTTGTGCGCAAGGGCGCGGCGCTGCTCATTCCAGCCATGCATGTGCGGCAGCTTGGCTGAAAGGAATGCGGCCTGCAGGCCGTCGAGGCGCGAGTTGAAGCCGAGCGTGTCGTGGTAGTATTTGACTTTCGAGCCGTAGTTGCGCATGGCCGCAACAGCGTCGGCGAGCGCATCATCGCTGGTGCAAACTGCACCTGCATCACCTAGCCCGCCGAGATTCTTGCCAGGATAGAAGCTGAATGCGGCCGCCTTGCCGAATGTGCCGGCATTCTTGCCGTTGAGGCTCGAGCCGTGCGCCTGGCATGCGTCCTCCAAAAGAAGCAGATTGTGGGCCTGCGCAATCTCGCTTAAGCGACCCATGTCCGCGCACTGGCCGTAGAGGTGCACGGGCATTATGGCCTTGATTCTCTTGGATTTTGAAATTGCGAGTTCGACTGATTCCGGCGAAAGGCAGAAATAGTCATCGACTTCGGCGAAGACGGGCTTTGCGCCTGCCAGCGAGACTGCGAAGGGAGTTGCCACGAATGTGTGTGAAGGTACTATGACCTCATCGCCCTTGCCTATGCCGAGCGATTTGACCATGAGGACAAGTGCATCAGTGCCGCAGGCTACGCCGAGCGTTCGCTTCGCGCCCACGAATTTTGAGAACTCGACCTCAAAGGCCTCGACTTCCTTGCCTAGGATGAAGGAGGAGCTGGCGAGAACGCGACTGTAGGCAGCATCAAGCTCTTGCTTCATGGCCTCGTGCATGCGCGTAAGATTTACGAAAGGAATTTCCATTGGCTCAACTCTTGCTCACTGGGGCGCAGAGCCCTTAACCTGCGCATTTATCCGCTCGATGAGGTCTGTTACCAAAAGGCCGAAAGATATGTCAGTGTCCGGCTTCTTTCCCTTCTCAATGCAGTCGATGAAGTGCGATGCCATGTTCGCGAGCGGCTCTCGGGCCTTCACGTACGGAATTATTGTTGAACCGGGATTGCACTGCACAATGAAGTCCCAGTAGTTGGCCGGCGCCTCGAGCGGCCCCTTTATCTCCTTCTCGTGCACCTCGACTTTTCCCGCAACCTTCATGTCATCGAATTCTGCCATCTTCTTGTCGCCCAATATCATGACCTTGCGCATCTTCACGGGCGAGAGCGAACTCACTATCAGCGTTACGGTCATGTCCCCGTAGTCCAAGTAGGCAATGGCCTCGTCCTCCACGCCCTTTATGAAGTGGCTCTTGCCTACCGCAGTAATCTTGCGGGGCTTTGCCGCTTTTTCGCCCAGTAAGTAGAACAGCATCGAGACATCGTGCGTCATCAAATCTTCGACCACATTCACATCGCGGCGCAGGAATTCGATGGCCTGCCGCTGGAACTGGAATGCGTGCAGCGTGCCCAGCTCGCCCTTGTCAAGCAGGCCCTTCAGGTAGCGCACATAGTCCCCGTATATGAAAATGTAATCAATCATGAGCGTCAGCTTCTTTTCCTGCGCGAGCTTCGCGAGCTCTTTTGCGTCTTCCACGTTCGTAGTCACCGGCTTCTCAATGAGCACGTGCTTGCCCGCGTTAAGCGCAAGTTTTGCGAGCGCGAAATGGGTTTTGGGCGGGGTGGCGATTATGACTGCATCCACATCCGGCAGGACCTCTTCGAAAGAGGCGACTACCTTGATGAAGGGATATTCCTCGGCCGCTCGGCCGCGCTTCTTCGCGTCAAGGTCAACGATGTAGCGCAGCTCGGCACCCTTTATCCTTGAGAAGTTCCTCGCGAGGTTCGGACCCCAATAGCCGTAGCCAACAAGGGCAAGTCTTATCGTCATGGCGTGAATTCGGTTCAGAAGGCTTTTATTCATTTGGACGGCCTTCATGTAGGCATGGCAGAAGGCCCGAAAATCGCAGTCATTGGAAATGGCACTATAGCGGTCGAGTGCTGCAGGCACCTGCTCGGGCAGGGCGAGAATATCGCGTTCATCATCGGAGACCATAAGGATGACGGCACGGATGGGTGGCAGAAGTCCTTGAAGAAGTTCGCGCAGGCCAACGGAATCTCTTTCCATCAGCCTGAGGGCATAAACGAGCAGAAGTGGTATGACTTCTTTGCCGAGCAGGCGCCCGACTTTCTCCTGTCTTTCCAGTATAGGTTCATCATCAAGCGGCCGATAATCGAGAGCGCGAAGAAGCTGGCAGCAAATATACACTTTGCACCGCTGCCCCGCTACCGTGGCATGTATCCCATAGCCTGGGCGCTTCTGAACGGTGAGAAGACGTTTGGAGTCACTATCCACGCCATAGACCCGGGCGTTGATTCGGGAGATATTCTGGCGCAAAAGCTGTTTCCAATCGAAGAAGAGGATACCGCAAAAACGCTGTACCTGAAGGCAGTCAAGAATGGCGTTGAGCTGTTCAGTGAAAGCTGGCCCAGCTTGCGCTCGATGACAGTTACCAGAAAGACGCAGGATGCAAAAAAAGTACTTTACTACCCCGCGGGCTCGATAGATTTTTCAAAGAACGGCATAGACTGGTCGAAGCCCGCTGATGAAGTTTTCAACTTCATTAGAGCATTCATCTTTGTGCCTTTCCAGCTGCCGACAACACATTATGAAGGAAAGCTGCTGCGCGTTGTGAAGGTGCAGAGGAAGGAAGAAACCGTAGTGAACGCAACGCCGGGCGAAGTTCTGGGGGTTTCTGATGTAGGCGTGCAGGTTGCGTGCGGCACTGGCTCGCTCGAAGTTGCACTTAGCGAGGAGGTTTCAGAAGAAGTTCCTGCGCAGCTGAGAATCATTGAAAAATTCAGCATAAGGAAGGGCGGAAAGTTTTCCTAAATCTTCTTTGAATTCCGCGCTATTGCCGCTGCCTTGTGCAGAGACTCGAAAGTTCCGGCATCAGTCCATTCGCCCTTTAGTATGTGGTAGCCCAGCTTGCCGCTCTTCACGTAGTGAGTATTCACGTCAGTAATCTCATACTCGCCGCGCGCACTCGGCTTGAGCGAGCGAATGACGCTGAAAACTGAGGGCGAGTAGAGGTAGAGGCCGATGACTGCGAAGTTGCTCTTGGGCTTCGCGGGCTTTTCAACTATTGAAACCACCTTGTCGCCCGTGAGATCGGCAACGCCGAAGCGCTGTGCATCAGGCACCTGCTTGAGGAAAACTGTGGCTTCGGCCTTGTCAGCCTCGAAAGATTTGATGGCAGGGCCCACATCCTCGGCAAGTATATTGTCACCGAGAATCACTGCGAACTTATGGGAGCCGGCGAAATCCTCTGCCAGTGAGAGTGCCTGGGCAATGCCGCCGCTCTCGTCCTGCAGCCTATAGGTCAGCCTGCAGCCAAGCTCGTGCCCGCTGCCGAGCAGCTTCATGAAGTCGCCTGCGCTTTCCTTGCCCGTAACTATCAGGATGTCAGTTATGCCTGCCTTGAGCAGTGTGCCCAGAGGATACATTATCATGGGCTTGTCATAGACTGGCAGCAAGTGCTTGTTCGTCACGTTTGTGAGAGGTTTTAGCCTTGTGCCAGAACCGCCTGCAAGAATCACTCCACGCATGAAATCAACCTCCAACTAAATTGAATTTGTTTTTCCTTCTTCTTCCTGCTTTTTCATCACCATCAAGCCCTGCTCTGCGTTCAGCATCTTGAAGCCCAGCTCCTTTTCAGTCCTGCCCGCATCAAGGCACCCATTCATCGGCCGCTTGGCCACCTGGTGCAAGTCCGCAGTTTTTACTGACGAGATGAGGCGTTCGTCGAGGCCGAAGACCTGCGCGGCCTTGCGCGCGAATTCAAACCGGTTCAGGCATTCATTTCCCGTAACGTGCCACAGGCCAGTCTTCTCCTGCTCCACCAGCCCGAGCAGCGCTTCCGCGCCATTGTCCGCCAGCGTCGGGCTGCTGTACTGGTCGTCAACAATCTTGACGGGCTTACCTGCGCGCAGCTCGTTGAGAAGCCAGGTTATGAAATTCTTCTTCATCGGGTGCCAGCCATAGATTACGCTCGTGCGCGCCACAGTGTTGTCGGCATCCATTGCCAGCAACTCGCTCTCAGCCTGCCACTTGCTTTCAGCATAGGCGCTCTCCGGATTCGGAGTGTCTTTGATACTATACTTGCCGCGCTTCGTGCCGTCAAAAACATAGTCGGTTGACATGAATACATACTGGGCGCCGATTTTTTCGCATGCAGTCGCCAAGTTCAGGGCAGCATCGATGTTCACGAGCCGAGCCTTGGCGCGCTCGGTCTCGCACAAATCAACTTGGTGGAACGCAGTGGTGTTTATGACTGCATCGGGCTTGATCTCTTGCACCAGCTTGCGCGCTACCTCGAAATCAGTCACGTCCAGCTGATAACCATTCTCCTCGTGCCATGGCGTGCCAGTGCGATAGGTGTAGTCGAAATTAAACTTGCCGCGCGCCTTCTGCACAAGCCTGTTGCCGAGCAGGCCCAGGCCGCCGATAATTAACAGGGATTTCATATTCCCACCTTCACGAACTTGTCATTCCGCACCCAAGAAACGAACTCTACATGCGAATCTTTTTCCAAATCGCGCATGTTCAAATTATACCATCCTTCGCCTTTGTAAGGAATTGGATTACTATGATTAATCGCCGTTTCATAATTCATAAGATAGAGTCGTATTTGGTTCTCTTGCTTCCATATTATAACTAGAGCCAAGTATGGTTTTGCATTCCAAGCATCAGAATTATTTTTGAGTGCTTTCGCATTCCAGTGCGTTGGTTCAAATTTTTTTGTTTTTCCTCGTTTATCAAGCTCTCTGGCGCGCCCTTTTACAGAGATGGCTATGTGTTGTCCAGTTTGGTCTCGGGCAAGGAGATCAAACCCTTCTGTTGAAACCTTGATTACGTTCCACTGTTTGTAGACGCTAAGCCAGAATGCCACGAATGCTTCGCCAAGTAAGCCAATGATGTCACGACGTTCTGGTAAGTGTTTAGGTATGTTTCTCGTATTCATCTTTTCACCTTCAACGCACCATTTCCGCATCCTTCTTGGAATGTATGTTCGCGAAATTTCCCGAGACAAGGCAGCCTGAGAGCTTGCCGTTCCTGCTCAGCTTTGCGAATTGGGCGTCGAGCGAGCCGCGGGGCTCGAGCAGGTTGAAGAGCTCGGGCTCTGCAAAGCCGGTCATTGTTGCAATAAGGTGGCTCTCGGGCTTGCCCGGTTTTTCCCAGTAGCGCGTGATTAGCGAGCCATCCATCATTACGAGCGAGCTCTTGGTCCACTCGAAGCCAGTACCATAGTAGACTGCCAATGTTGCAGGGTTTTCCTGGCGCGCATGGAACTTCTGCACAGTTGGAAGACTGAAGTCGAAGTAGTGGTCGCAGGGCACGAACAGGAATGCGCCGCCCACATAAGGCTTTGCAAGCGCAAGCGTATTCGCGCTCCCTTCATGCTTCTTTTCCTCGACGTAGCGTATGTTAACGCCGCTTGAGGCGCCATTCTCAAATTCGGCAAATATGGCGGCATTCACCTTGCGCGCGCCCACGATTATGATTTCAGAGAAGCCTGCCTCGCGCAGGCGCTCGAGAGTGTGTGCAAGCAAGGGCCTGCCCTTCACAGGTATGAGCGGCCGGTAAGTTTTTGCATCCGCAGACCAGAGGCCCTCGGCAGGCCCGCCAGCCAGTATGACGGCAGTCTGGCGCGCGCCCACGCTGCGTTTCATAAGGGCCTCGAACGCCTCAGAACGCGTGCCCTCGCCGTGCTGTGCATCAAAAGCCTTCATCAATGCATCGTCGAGCGACAGTGAAATACGCACTTTTGCCATAGTAATACACCTGTAATACGTTTTATTACAAAGGTATTATAAGCCTATCTGACGTAAGCAGTCTGCTGAGGCGCATGCGAGGAGGCGATGCACATGATAGAGGGTGTTGAAGTCAAGGAACTCAAGATGATAAAGGACAACAGGGGATTCCTAATGGAAATCCTCAGGGGAAGCGACAAGATGAAGGCAGACGGGCAGAAGGCCTTTGGCCAGATGTACATTAGCACCGCGTATCCCGCAGTGATAAAGGGCAAGCATTTGCACAAGCTCCAGACAGACCATCTTACGGTCATCAAAGGCAGGGCAGCGATTCACGTTGAGGATGCACGCGAGAACAGCCCCACGAAGGGGAAGAAGGAAGTCATACTTGTGGGCGAGGACAACTGGAAGCTCGTGAAGATTCCGCCGGGCATCTGGCATTCGACAGAGAATGTCGGCACAGAGGTGTGCTACTTCATCAATTATGTAACTCGCGAGTACGACCACAAGGAGCCCGATGAATACCGGGGGCAGTTCGATGAGGCTGACAGGAAGATGCCCTGGAAGCCGCTTGTGATGGCCTAAAGACTAACTGGAGGAGATGATGCTATGGTAGTTCTCATAACTGGCGGGGCAGGCTACATCGGCTCTTGGCTCATGCGCGGGCTTCCAAAGGACCCGCGATTTAAGGGCGAAACTATCCGCATACTCGACAATATGTTCCGCGAGCGCTATGTTTCGCTCTGGAATCTTCCGCGCGAGGCCAAATACGAGTTCCTAGAGGGCGACATTCGCAAGAAGGAGGACGTGGCGAAGGCAATGAAGGATGTTACGCTGGTCTACGACCTGGCGGGCATCACAAATGCACCACTCTCATTCGAGCGCGAGGAGCTCACGAAGCAGGTGAACTACGAGGGCGCGCGGGTGGTGATGGAGGCTGCTGCAAAGGCAGATGCCGAGCTCATCTATTCTTCGACTGCGAGCGTTTACGGGCCGACCAAAGGGGTTGTGGATGAAACTTATGAGTGCAAGCCGGTGAGCCCATATGGTAAATACAAACTAATGTACGAGCTGGAGATGCTGAAGGCTGCGAAGGAAGGCACGGTGCGAGGCATTGCGCTGCGGCTCGGCACGGTTTATGGCTGGACCATTGGCATGCGGTTCGACACCATTATCGACCGATTCACATACCTTGCCTGCATAGGCATGCCGCTCACAGTGTATGACTCGGCCTTGAAGGAGAAGAGGCCCTACGCGCATGCGGATGACGTTGTGCGGGGCTTCCTTCATGTACCGGGCAGGAAGGACATGTACGGCGAGACATTCAACCTTGTTGGCCAGAATGCAGGCATTGGCGAAGTGGTGGACACGATAAAGGAGTTCCTGCCGAAAGTGCAGGTCACTGTGACCGCCACGCCATCGCTCAACCAGCTGTCTTATGTGCTCGACAACTCCAAGCTGAAGAAGGCGGGCTTTGAGTGCAAGTACGGCATGAAGGAGGGCGTTAAGGATATAATAGACAAGTTCGAAGCATTCACGCGCTCGGGCAAGGAATGGTAAGTGTGCGCATGAGGAAACGGAGATGCAATTTAGCAAAAAAATATTCAGTCCGGAGCAATACTTCAGGAAATGGGATGGACGTAGCCATGCATATATGGAAAGAGCATTTATGTTTGCAAAAATGTCTCAAATAATAGAAGAAAAATCAGATATACCGGTAAGGCAGTACATTAGAGATGGAATAAGCTATTTGCAAATTATTTCTTTGGAATGTTTGCAAAAAGCAATATTGCAAATAAATATAGATAACATTAAACGAAATGAAGGTACGTGGTTCCATGCATCTAATTCTTTGCTTAAGAAGCTAAGAGGACATCTAAAAAAAAGAAACATTTGTTTAAAGCTTGATGTAAACGAGCAAAGATTATTGCGATTACGAAAAACAGGGTACACGACAATAAAATATGGTCCGTTTTTAGAAAAAAAAAGTGCGCCCGCATTCATAAGATGGACACAGGAAACGCAAGTTTTTCTTAGGCTATTTAAGAAGCTAATCGAAACGTACAAAAAAATCAGAGTTTGTGAATTTGCACGATTCGCATCAGAAAGCAAAAATATCGAGAAACTCCTTAAGGGGAACGCACTCCCGAAAGACTTTTCGATGGAAAAACTCAAAAAAGGAGAGTATGAATTGCAAAGTACCGAAAGACAAGTAGATAACTTTTGTCATAACTATCGGTTTCAATATAGCTAAGGGAGATTTCATGAAGCTCGCCATTGTCGCCCCATTCTCGACCAAGGCCGCACTCAGTTTCCGCATATTCAACATAGCGAAGCAGATGAAGCAGAAGCCCGCGAAAATAATATTTCACGCACGAGATAGATACGGCACGAGCGAAAGGCAGTATGAAAACCAGGAGAACTTGTGGTGGAAGAAGAGCCTGTGGCTGCTCAAGCTGCATGCCTGGCAGATAGCATGGAAGGTGCGGGACTGTGATGTAATCTACTTCTTCAAGCCGCTTCCGCTCAACTATTTCGCCGCGTGGCTTTTGAAGAACGTCTTCGGCAAGAAGGTCATTTTCGATTTTGATGAATGGGAGCCCTACACGCAGCAAGAGTATGTAAAGGGCGGGGCGAACTCGGCGCGGAACAGGATTGCGTGCAAGACGCTTGATTGGATTGGGCACGCCTGCGCGAACCTCTCGTGCTGCATAACTACTTCGAACAGGCGCATAAATGACGAGATTCTGCACCACAGGAAGTGTCTGCTTATGCCGAATGGGGTTGATTTTGAGGAGTATGCAATGCAGGGAGGCAAGCTGCGCAAGTTTGAACTGCGCAAGGAAGTTGCCTATGCCGGCTCTTTGCACTATGCTGCGCTCCTGCTGCCATTCTTCCTGCAGGTTCCAAAGGGCTTCAAGCTGCACATCTGGGGCGATGGCAGGGCGCGGGAAGAGATTGAATACGCACTGAAGCAGAAGGGCATTGACCATGAATTCCACGGCTACCTGAAGCCCGACCAGCTCTCGCGCGAGCTGAAGAAGTTCCATGGAATATTCCTCGCACCATACATGCCGCTCCTGAACATAGAGTACAGCTCGGCTGGCAAGATGCCGCAATACATGGCATTAGGGCAGCCCGTGATCGTGAGCAAGGTCGAGGGGCCGATGGACTTTTTGATGGGAAAGAACTGCGCGTATTTGGTTGAGCCTGGGCGCGAGAGGGAAATTGGAAAGCTTATTGAGGCGATTTACGCAGATAAGAAAGGGGCGGAGAGGAAGGCAAGGCTGGCGCAGGAAATTGTGAGGCAGAATTTCGACTGGCGGAAGATGTGCGCAAAGCTGGAGAGGTTCATTGCAGCGTGCTAAGGAAGGTTTGATTTGGCGTTATAAGGAACTGATTAGCAGGAGTTTATAAAGGACAAATGACTAATGTATTTGGTGACACTAAGTGAAGAACATAAAAAAAGTAAAAATACCCGTTGTAATGCCACCCGTTTCCATACTCAAACTATTGACGCAAATCAAGGAAGAGAATCCGAAGTTTTTGCGTCATAGTATAACAAACCCGAAAAATAATGCGATACTCAAAGGTAACTATCCTTTGGAAATGCTATTTGGAGAAGATCACGCTAGGCGGTTGCTGAATGGAGAACGACTTGAACTTGCAGATCGTTGGTACGCCGTACGCTACGAAAACAGCAAATACATAGTTATAAGCAAGACGGAGCGATTGGGATTGTTTTTTAAAATCGATCCAGAAAGAGGAACCGCTGTAGAAATCACTACGCGCAATCCCGCTGGAGACCGGTCTGCCCTTGTAAGCAGTCTATCCGAGCTTGAATCTGTCGGAATACTTCAAAACGGTTCGTGTGAAGCGCTTGGTTTCACATTAGATGAACTAAACTCTGCAAAAGACCGCCAACTGAGATTAGATAGGAGATTGACAGAGGTTGATATTTCTGATCTCAGTGAATTAAAGAGCAGCAGGTCTTACAGCGGAATAAAAACGCATCCAGTTTATCAAGGAGGCGGCATAATAATAACTCCAAATAGCAAGGTAGACGGTCTGTATACTCATGGTGCTTCCACCTGTACGATACTTATTGCAATAGCAAGACATTCGCCTTCCAGTGACGCGAGTCGAATTGGCATGGCACACATAGATGAAAATGTTCCGATTGAAGCT
This sequence comes from Candidatus Burarchaeum sp., assembly GCF_030646255.1. Taxonomy (GTDB): domain Archaea; phylum Micrarchaeota; class Micrarchaeia; order Burarchaeales; family Burarchaeaceae; genus Burarchaeum. Next base: position 35,479 of record NZ_JAUSNF010000001.1, read on the forward strand.
ATACGGAACTTCTTATATTCGGTAGAAACTGGCGGGACTCTTGAGGTATACGTAATTGGCGGACTTGAGCGGCTTGTCTTTAATATTCTTTCAGTGATTGAAGAAGTGAATGCAGACATCAAATTTTTCAAATCAAATACACATGTAAACCGCTTTGACGCGGCAATTGTAGATTCTACAGGAACTGTTTATTATGGAATGAGGGCTGACTTAAATGCAATGTTTGATAGGGAAGAACTTGGGCTTCTACAACTTCAACGTTTGAGTGGCAAGACATTTAACGTTCAGGAGATATAGTACTGTAGGCAAGTGCCTTTGCGGCGGCTTAACTCTTTTCGCTTAGTTTCAGATAAACCTTCAAATACCCATTCACCATTTTCTCAATCGAGAACTCCTTCTTCACCGTTTTCGCAGCTTCCTTGCCGAGCCTTGCGCGGAGCTTTTCGTTTGTGATTAGTTTGGCGACTTTATCATAGTAATCCAGCGTGTCGTAGCGGTTCACCACATAGCCGTTCTTGCCGCCCTTTATCGCATCCGGCGCAATGCCGACGGGGAAGGCAACTGCTGGAACTCCGTAGCCCATGGCCTCGAGCATGGCAAGGCCGAAGCCCTCGTAGCGCGAGGTGTTCAGGTAGACGTCGCTGGCCTGGTAGTATTTCCATATTTCAGCGTGCTTCGGCTTTGCAAAAATCATCCATTCGCGCCGCAGGTTCGCCGGGATGCTGCCAATTACAAGGAGCTTAGCGCCATATTTTGCGTGCAGGCGCGCGCATATGCGCACGAGCATATCGGTTCCTTTTGTGTAATCGCCGCGCGTGACTGTGATGAGTATGGGTGAGTCAATAGGAAGGTGCAGTTCCTGCCTGAGTGCGGCCTTTGACTTTTTCTTGCTGTCAAGCACCACGGCGTTGTGCACAATTGAAATTTTGCTGTGTGGGATGCGGTATCCACGTATGGCTTCGTTTTTCACAGATTCTGAAACTGCAACCACTGCATCGCAGTTCTGCGTGCCCTCGCGCTCCATGCGCTCAATCACATGGCGCGAGTAGGCCAGCCTGTGCGGAGCCATGGCATGCGCAACGCGCTCGTGCAGGCCAAATGAGCTCCCGTGCAGAGTGACTACGCGCGGCTTGGACTTCACAAATTTTGCGATGTAGGAATTGTAGGCCTGGAAGTGCAGGACGTCGTACTTGTGCGCGGCAGGGGCGAGTTTCGAGAAGAGGAGGGAGTTTATGAGGAATTTCTCAGGGAAGCGCAGGGCCTGCAGGACCGCGAGCTCGGCATCGGAAAGGCATAGCAAGTCGGCCTTGTGCCCTTTCCTGCGCAGGCCTGCCATCAGGTTCTCCACCACAACCTCGACGCCCCAGTGCACGCGGGTCGGATAGGTATTGACGAGAAGCACGCGCATCTAAATCACGGCTCCGAATGCCTTCTCGATGAAGCCCTGCAGGGGCGGCCAGGAAAGGAGCAGAACGAGACCGTAAAGCAGAAAGCCAGCATAGGCTATTGCCAGCAAGTCTTCGTCGCTGAGGGTGTTGCGCCTATGCATGAGCATGACCTCCGCAGTTCCTCGCCGTGCGCCTAGTTGGCATTTTCATCATCTCCGAAGTTTATGACCTTGTAAATGCGGGTGCGGGAATTTTCGTAAACTTTCGTGAACACCCACGTGTTGTCGATGTTTATTTCGACCGGATTGTTGGCGAATTCCGTGCCTTCCACGTCCGCATCCACAAGGAATACATAGTCAATGCCGTTGCGCCTGAGGTAGCGGAGCGAGTCGAAAAGCGAGGCTGTATCGCGCATTTCAGAGGTCTGGTAGATTGTGCGGTTTATGAGGTATGTGAGGGGCACGTTCACAAGCACATGCGAGGATGCGCTTGTGTTCATATTCAGGTACTCCGCGCCATCCATTATAGGGCCGTAGGCAAAGCGCAGGAAGGCTTCGTGCGAGGGCGGCGGGAATGGCGCAATCATTTCGAATGAGTTTGTCTCGTAGGAGATGCGCGCGCTCTTGAAGCCTATTGCGCCTATTGCAAGGAAGGGCGTAACCGTGATGAGCAGGAGGAAGCCTGCGAGAAGCACGATTGTCCTGCTCTTGCTTGAAAGAAGATGGTTAAGGCCGTAGGCCGCTATCAGCGAGGTTGCGGGCACTGCCAGCATGGCGAACCTGCCGCCGAGCCTGAGCAGGAAGAGCTCGGAAACTATGAACATTATGATGAACCAGATGAAGGTGAAGGACTCTGCCCAGCGCTTCTGTTTGTTAGCATAGAGCAAAGCAAAGCCCACGAGGCCGAAGGAGACGAAGAACGGGCCGATGCCCTGGTTTAGCGCGATTTGGCTATCAAAGAAAAGGAAAAAGAAGGATTGTTGGAACTCGTGCGGGTGGCCGGGGTTGAAGAGGTAGAAGGTCGAGGAACTGTCTAAGTAATAGCTGGAGTTTGCGGCGAACCAGAGGGGCGAGAAGGAAAGGAGCGCGCCGGCTGCGAGGGCGAGAAACGGCAGGAGGGAGGCCCTGCGCCGGAAGTAGAAGATTAGGAGAAGAGCTGGAAGCGCAAAAGAGGTTAAGCCAGAGGGCTTGACCATGGCTGCAAATCCGCCGAGAATGCCCGCAGCCAGGTAGAGACGCAAGTCGTCCTTGAATGGCTGCCTGAGCGCAAGCATTAGCGTGAAGAAACCTGCAAGCGAGAAGAATAGTTCGGGCAGGTTGATGTAGGCAACTTGCGCGTGCGCAAGGAGCAGGGGCGTGCTTGCAAAGAGCAGGAGCGCGAGCGCGGCAGTTTTTCGGTCAAAGAGCCTGTGCGCCAGAGAGTAGAGCAGGATGCAGCTGCTTGCAAATAGGATGGGCGAGGCCAGGCGCGCGTAAAGGTCGTCAACGCCGTTCAGGAGGTAGAACCAGGATATGAAAAGGTGGAAGCCGTGCGAGAGCGGGTTGTACAGTGCAAGCACTCCTTCTGCAGGAACGAGACTGCCTGCTTGGGCATAGAGGCGCTCGAGCGGCGCGTGGAATGTGAGGGCATCTCCACCGTCAATGGGAAAGAAGATGGAGAAGTAGAGGGCCATTATGATTTGGAAGGCAACTATGAAGAAAACAAGGCCTTCAAAGGGCGTGAGGCGGGGCAGGGCGGGCGAATAGTTTGAAGCCTGCCAGAATTCATTGATTTCGTGCCTGCGGGCAAAGTATGCAAGGCAGGAGATTACGAGCAGCAGTGCAATTGTGCTGAATGCAGAAAAGCCAATGGTCATTCCAAGGAAAGTCATGAGCACGCCGATGAGCACTATTGAAAAGGCTAGCGAGATTGCGATGCGCTCGGCATGGCTGAGCTCGTCCTTTCTGAAGAAAATGAAGGAGAGGAAAAAGCCGGGCGCAAAATAGCCGAGCAGGAGCGAGAAGATGGAGAAAAGTATATTGAACATGGTTTCACTCTCAGGGTGCGAGGATTCCCTCCATAAGCCTGTTTGCGTGCCGGTAGGATTCCATCGAGCCGATGTCAAGCCAGTACTTGGGCTTGTAAATGTGGCCGAAAAGTTTTCCCTCGGCCGCAAGAAGCGGGAAGAGGCTGTGCTCGACCTTTATCTTGCCGTGCGGTATGCGGCTTATTTCCTCGTGCTCGACAACATAGTAGCCTGCATTCGCGAGGTTTGAGGGCGCCTTGGCGCGCGCCGGTTTTTCTACGAATGAAATTATGCGGTCCTGCTTCATCTTCACGACTCCGAAACGGCTTACATCCACCCAAGGCACGCGGAAGAGCGCCACGGTTGCGCGCGCTTTATTCTTCTTATGGAATTTCAGCAGCTTGCCGGCATCTAGGTTTGTCACGTTGTCCCCGTAAGCAACCATGACCGGGCCGCGAAGGTTTTTCTCGATTGCGATTGAGCGCAAGTCCCCG
>NZ_JAUSNF010000013.1 GCF_030646255.1 Candidatus Burarchaeum sp.
TAGCCGCCTCCCACCAGCACAACTTTCTTGCCCCTAAGCCCGAAGCAATTGCCATAGGGCCCGCGTACCCACATGCTGTCGCCTGCCTTGAGCTTGTGCGCAGCTTCGCTCCACGGCCCGACCGCGGCTATGCTGAGCGCAAATGGGTAATCATTCGCAATGCTCACGGGCTTCTCGCCCACGCCAGGCAGCCAGACCATCATAAACTGGCCAGGCTCGGCGATTATTCGTCTGTCAAATACGAACGTCTTGACCTGCTCAGTTTCCTTCACGACCTTAGTTATTTTCACCATGTGCGGCAGCATGCAATCAACAGCCATCTATTCTTCGAGCCTGAGCTGGCTCACTTTCGAAACTCCTTTCTCGCGCATGAAAATTTCAATCTCTTTCGCAATGCGCACGAACGCCTTTTCCCGCAGTGCGAGCGCGCTTCCCACGCCCACTGCATTTGCGCCGGCCATCAGCATGGCAACCGCGTCCCTGCCCGTCGTCACGCCGCCGGTGCCTATTATAGGCACCTCGACTGTGCGCCTGATTTCATAGACAGCCCTCAGCGCAACCGGGAAAATTGCAGGGCCGCTCAGCCCGCCCACCTTGTTCGCAAGAATCGGCCGCCTCGCATCAACATCGATCATCATGGCCTTCAGCGTGTTTATGGCGCAAATGGCGTCCGCGCCCGCGCCCTCAACCGCCAGCGCAACCTCGCTTATGTCCGACACGTTCGGCGAGAGCTTCACGCACAGCGGAATCTTCCCGCAAGCTTCCTTCGAGACCTCGGTCACCTTCGCGGCATCCGCAGGCACACAGGCAAAGGGCTTGTCCGTCTTCACGCCCGGCTTGTGGTTCGGGCTCGAGATGTCGATTTCAATGAGCGCCGGCTTCACGGAAGCCAATCTCTCGCACATGCGTCCAAAATCATCATAGGAATTCCCGAATGCGCTCGCTATCACCGGCGCTCCGGCATTCTTTATCGCGAAGCGGAGCTCGTCAAGCATGGCGTCGACGCCGGGATTACTGAGCCCCATGGAGTTGAGCACCGAGTTGTCCCACTCGAGCAGCGCCGGCGTGCCGTATCCCTGCCTCGCCTGCAGTGAGCAGGACTTCGAAGTGACTGCGCCCGCGCCCTCCTTCGCGGCCCTCACCAAATTGCCCCCCGTAAGGCCCCAGATGCCCGAAGCTAGAACAAGCGGATTCTTCATGCGCACTCCGCACAGAGTAGTTTCAAGCGACGGCATCAAATATGCATCGTGGATAATGGTTTTAAGGCTTTTGAGACGGTGCGTCGCCCATGTCTGTTTTGCCGCGAGTCTCATGCGGAGTCAAAGGTTCTTTTAACGGCGTCAAATTTTCTTTTAATTGTGCGCGCCACGCGTAAATTGCTTTTCTGATGTTCTGCCCAAACTTTGAATCATATGCGTGCCATGCGAATTTATTTTCCGTAATGACCAGAACTACTAATGAAAGCGCAATTGCCGCTCTTTGTTCCATTGTCAGTGGCAGCAGCACTGGATGTGTTCCAAACAGGGTGTATGCCCCGGCAATCCCCGTAATCCCTAACTTGAATTTTTCCATAGTTTGTATTCTTCTTCTAGTTTTCTCTTCTCTCTCCTCCCATTTGCAATCCTTTTTTTCTATCCTGTCAGCAGAAACAGCTGTTGCTTTTTTCTTTTCTTCCAGCACTCCGAGAACTGGCCTTTCAGTTCTTGCCGCACCTGGAAACTCTTCGTCGTAGGTTTGCCTTCGTCCAATCGGCCAAATTCTGCGCCCCGGTTTCTTTTCAAAAACAGTTTTCTGCACCCTCTGTCCGTTAAATACCATGGAATTTAATTGGCCCGATTCCATATTATAATGGTTTTTTGCACATTTTCAGGCTTCCGACTCCTCGTCCACTGCCTTCATCGCGCCGAAATAGATTTTCTTCCTCTCGTCAATCATCGCGAAATAGTACACGAGCATGAGCGCGACCGCGAGCACCGCGACCATTATCGGATTGAACACGAACACAGGTATGCGCACTGCATAGATTACGATCTCGTCGAGAATCGCGCTCACGTTGAAGAGCGCGTGCAGGGCTACTGCAAGCATGATGCCGGGTATGAATGCGAGCTGCGCGAAGCGCTCAAGGTACTCTCGGGACTTGAAGTAGCCTATGAATGCGCCGCACGAGGCAGTGAATGCGCCGTGCGCGAGCGAGTTGAACAGGAGCCGGTAGGTCAGGAAGTCCGCCCATCCTGCTATCGCGGGCTCGAACAGGTTGGCGCGGCCCACGAAGTAGAACCAGTTCTCGAGAAATGCGAAGCCCATGCCCATGACAAAGCCATAAGTAAGGCCGTCGAGAATTCCCCTGAAGCTCCTGTGCTTCACCAGCACGAGAAGGCCAAGCCCCTTCACAACCTCTTCTATTGTGGGCGACATGACTGCACTGCCCAAAACAACCGCAGCGGCCAGGAGCGAGGAATCGCCGCCGCTGAGCTGGGCCTTGAAAAGCAGTGCGATGAGGCTGTTGAAGCTGAATGCAAGCACTGCGGCAAAGCAGCCCCATATGAAGCACGCGAGCATTATGCGCAGCGGCCTGCGCGAGTATATGTCAGCCAGCCACGCGATTGCCGCATAAAGCACCGGTACGATGAGCGCGCCTATGCCTGTCAGCACAAAGAGGCGCATGCCCATCTGGTTTCCAAACGAGGATACTGCATAGCTCAGTATGAGCATCGCGAATATGCCCGCACCTGCAAGCTCGAAAAGCATGAAGGCCGGGTTTATGAATATCTCGGCAAGCACGTCGCCCGTAGTTGTGCGCTCTGCGGCCGGGAAGAACATCGAGGTTGATGCCCCGCCCTGCGGCTGCACCGCGCACCCGTTCTTCCTGTGCACAAATGCAAGCTCGAAGAGCGCGAGGATGAGCACCACCGCGCCTATGCTTACGAGCGGCACGAGCAGCACGTTTGCATTTGTAATGGCCTCGCGCACCCCTTGCGTATAGGCGGTCCAATCAAGGACGAGCGGGAATTCCTTGACGAGCACTTCGCCGCCCTCTTCATCCGAAGTCCTGCCTATGAGCGCGTACTGCCTCACCTCAGAGCTCTTGCCCGCATATTCCACCTGAAGATCAAAATACACCCTGCTAGTCCCGTTCAGCGTGCCTATTGTGCGCACCACCTTCCAGCCCCTGTCGCTCTTTTCCGCTACCAGGAGCTCAAGCGGTCCGGCACCAGGTGCCAACGTTATCTCTGCCTCCACCTGCACATCAGCATTCCTTTCCTCGGGTTGGGCTGATGCGGGCGCTATGACTGCGTTGAGCGAGCCGAATTCCGTATTGCTGTACGGGATTATCTGCGTGATTGAAAATGCGGGGAATGCGAGAAGCACTAGCAAGAGAACGATAAGGCCGCGTCTCATGCGGCATCAATCGAGGGGGCTGTTTATAAAATTAGGCGTGATGGGAACGCACTTCGCGCGGCCCAGTCTAAATTATATACACTGAAAAGTTCTTGATTACCCAGAGCAGCGCCTTGTACCAAATCCGGTTGTTCTTCTTTATCACATTGAGCAAATCCTTGAAAGCCTCGCGCTCTCCGGGCGCCATCTTGCTCTCGCTTATCTTCAGGTGCTCCTTGCCGTCCACCATCGTTTTCTCCTTCTGCTCGCCTATCTGCTTGTTGGCGCTCTCATACCACGGCGGCAGAGAGCTCTTCTTCTCCCTTACGGCCTTCAGGAAATCGCCCATCCTCACCTCGCGCTCGCGCCCGCCCTTGAACGCCTCCTTCCAAGGAACTGCGGCAGCATCGTCGCAAATCTGCTTCAGGTCTGCCGACGCGTAGCCTATGGTGGACCTGGCCAGCCTGCCAAAATCAATCCTCCCGGCGCACGGGAAGCGCTTGGCGTGCAGCTTGAAAATCTGCGCGCGCGACTTGCGGTCCGGCTCGGGTATGAAAATTATTTTCGAGAAGCGGCCCGACCTTCTCAGTGCCGGGTCAACGTCCCACGGCGCGTTGGTGGCGCCCAGCACGAGCACGTTGTCGTTCTTCGCCTCCAGCCCGTCCATCTCGTAGAGCAGCTGGTTCACGGCCATTTTCTGGTACGGCTGCTGCTTCATCTCGTCCCTCCTGCCTCCCAGCGCCTCCACTTCGTCGAAGAATATCATGCAGGGCGCGTTCTTCCTCGCAGTCTCGAAAATATTGTGCAAATTCTTCTCAGTATTGCCCACGTACATGTCCATGATATCGCTGATTTTCGCATTGATGAAAGAGGATTTGCACTCGCCCGCAGCCGCCTTCACGATGTATGTCTTGCCGCAGCCGGGCGGGCCGTAGAGCATCACTCCCCCGCCTCCGAGCTTCCCGTATCTGCGCGCCAGGTCAGGCTGCATGAGCGGATAGACAATCATGTCGTTGATGAGGTCCTTCACTTTCTCAAGGCCAGCAACCTCCACGAAGGTCATGTTCGGTTTTGAGAGCAGCTTGACTGCGTTGATGACGTTCCCCCCGTCCTGCCCGGTCGTAGTCGATCCCCCGGCGCCACCACCTGCCTGCTTCTGCTTGGCCTGCTCCAGATGCGTCTTGGCCTCGTCAAAGTCAGGATTCAGCTCAATCGATTTCTCATAGTCTGCAATCGCCCGCTCGTAGTTGCCCATGTAGTCGAATGCGAGCCCGCGTATGTGGTATGCCTCGGCAAAGCTCGGGTTCAGCTCGATGACCTTGTCGAAATCCTTCACCGCCCTTTCATAGTCCTGCTGGCACGCGTATGCCAGTCCTCTGTTGTAGAATGCCTTCAGGTATTTCGGATTGAGCGCAATGGCCTTGTCATAATCGACTATCGCGCGGTCAAAGTCCTGCTTGCGGTAGTATGCGTCTCCGCGGTTGTTGTAAATCACGGCATTGCGCGGGTCGAGCTCCGCTGCCCTTGTATAATCGCTCACAGACTTGTCAAACTGCTTCTTGTTGTAGTAGCTCAGGCCCCTGTTGAAGTATGCCTCAGGGAAGTTCGGATTGAGCACGATGGCCATATTGTAGTTCTCAATGGCCTTGTCGTAGTCATTCTTCTCGTAGTAGCCGTTGCCACGGTGGTAGTAGGTGCGCGCATCAGTCGGGCTCGAGTGCGTTTCAAGGAGCTTGTCGTAATCCGTGGCCATACGGCATAAAATTACGCCCGTCATTATTAAATATTCGCAGTTCGGACTCCCTTTGCGAGAACATGGAAAGCACAAGGGAAGGCATAATTGCGCCAAGCATCAGGCGGCTGGGCGAGATGGCAGGGCTTCTCTACGACAGGCGCTTCGCTGCCAGGGCAGGCAAGCGCACGCCACTCTATTACATGCACCGCGCAATTGCAAGAAGAGGCTGGCTGCGCTACGACATCACGGTAATCCCGCCGCTCATGCTGGGTTCTGAGTACAACAAGACTGCGGGCCATTACCACTCTCACGCGCGCCGTGGCCTTTCTTATCCAGAAGTCTACGAAATTTTGCACGGCAAGGCCACCTACATCCTGCAGAAGAAAAAGAAAGGCGGGAAGAAGGCAAAGGGCGAACTCGACGATGTCATACTCATAGATGCGAAGGAAGGCGACAAAATACTCATGCCGCCCAACTACGGCCATGTAACTGTGAACCGCTCGCCAGCCACGCTCATAATGGCCAATATTGTGAGCGACAGGTGCGTGAGCGACTATTCTGAGTACGGGGCGCTGAAGGGCGCGGCCTACTACATAACAAAACACGGCTTTGTCCGCAACCCCAGCTACAAAAAAGTGCCGCCGATTAGAAGGCAAAAGCCCGCAAGCCCTCTCCCGCGCGCCCTTTCTCTCTTTGAATTGCTTGAGAACAGCTCGCGCTCGCTGAAATTCATCGAGGACCCGCGGCTTCTTTGAAAGAACCAGCTATCTCAGCCGAGCTGTTCCAACGCCTTTTGTATATGCTTGGAAATATCAGCGCCTCCATTCTCTTTGGCCAGCAGTTCAAGCTCAGCCCTGATGTTTGTAGGTGCGCCTGCTATCAATCCATCTATGTCTATGAACATGCCTTTTGAATAATAAGCGTCAATCATCGAATTATACGTAACCATATTCGCAATCCCTAGCATTACGGCCTCATCAAACAACTCCCTCGCATCTGCAACAACCCCTGCCTTCCCATAAGCATTAATCATCGTATTATACGTCACCACATTAGCACTTCCATTCTTCACAGCTTCATCAAACAACTCCTTCGCATCTGCAACCTCCCCCGCCTTCTTATACGCATTAATCATCGTATTATACGTCATCACATTCGCAATCCCCAGCATCACAGCTTCATCAAACAACTCCCTCGCATCTGCAACCTCCCCAGCCTTCCCATAAGCATTAATCATCGTATTATACATCACCACATCCGCAATTCCCTTCCTCTCAGTCTCATCAAACAACTCCCTTGCGTCTGCAACCTTCCCGGCCTTCCCATAAGCATTAATCATCGTATTATACGTCACCACATCCGCAATCCCCAGCATCACCGCCTCATCAAACACATTCCTCGCATCTGCAATCCGCCGGCTCCTGCAATGCACGTTCACGAGCATATTGTAGAAGAACGGGTTCTTAGGATACGCGTCAATGGCATCCTTCAGAATTTTCTCCGCCTCCTCCCACTGCCTCTGCCTCATAAGTATCTTTGCCTTGGTGGTTATCTGGGGAGGGTTCAAGTCGTGCAGGGGGCTTCTGTGAACGAAGGGCTGCTGAGCGGAGGGCTGCTGATTAACTGAAATAGGAACTCCGGAAACGAACCGCTGGTGCTTAGGCGCCATGCCCAACATATATGCCAAAACTAGTTTTTAAATGCAACAAACCTCAAGTACGCGCTTGGCGGAAGTTATCCATTATTCTTCTGATGTTTTCGTCTACACTCCCTCTTTCTTCAGCCTCTAAATATATCTTATTGGCTTCATTAAACAATCTCGAAGCATTTTCAACCTGCCCGTCGTTCAAACGCGCAGCCCCCTCGTTCAAACAGGCTGCTATGGCCGCAGCATAAATGCCTGGTTCGTGGCCTATGGCGTCCTTATGGCCGTAAAAGAGCGGCAACCCGTTGCGAAGAAAATCCCCCCGTTTTCCATAAGCACGAATAGCTGACGCCAGAACTATTGCATTAAATTTTCCCGTTTTCTCTGCCATTTCACATATTCTTCTCACGTCATTTTCTGAACCAATGTCCCCATAAACGTTGTTCATGATTGCGAACGTATATGAATCGACGAGCGCCTTACCCGCCGTTTCCTGTTTTTCAAGTATGAACTTAAACGTCCAGATGATCCTTTCGGCATCACCCTTTTTCTTATAATTCTCGAGCATGGCATTACAAATCCACGCGTCAGCAATGCCTTCGTTCACTGCTTCATAAAATTTACTTCCGGCCCTTGCAAGTTTCGTCCCGCCTTGCATGCCCAGGGCCTTTATCAAAGCGCGTACAAAGTACCGGTTCCCGGGATGATGCTTGATTGCGTTTTCCGCCAGCACCTCGGCTCCTGAAAAGAAGCCCATTTTCAACAGTTTTCCCATCCAGGCCACTATGCCGTCGGGATTCAGCTCCTCCATGAAACTGGATATCGCCTTGCACATCTCCGGCGTCGTAAAATGTTCTTCAATGGACCTGTTGAATTCTGCAGTGGCAGGCTTAGGCTTCCCTAGGGCATAGTATGTTTCTATAAGCTCTCGTGCAATGTGCGGGTTTCTTGGATGTGCCTCCCGTGCCTTTTCCAACAGCAGTTTTGCAATTTCGAATTCATTTTGCTCCATCAAAGAATTTGCCCATTGGATGATTTTGGCGGGGTCTGCTTTGCCTTCAAAGGTTCCAATGAACCTATCAAAAAGCTCATAAGCTGCCTCCTGCTTTCCAGTTTTCGCATACACTCCGAGCAAAAGGTTCACGAAGAAAGGATCTTCCGCATAGTGTTTTCTTGCCGCTTCCAGCAGCGCCTTTGCTTCATCGTACCTCTCCTCTTTCATCAACTCCACTGCGCACGCCATGAGCCTCTTGCATATCTCACTCGGTACCATATATTCGCTGGCCTGCCGAACTACGGCATCAACCATCTCCTCGCAGGCCATCCCCTTTTCTACGCCGTTCCTGAACGCGTTCCACATTCCCTTTTCATCGCCGCTCTCGCCCAAGGCGTCTATCCAGGCAGCCCTCAATGCCAGATTCTCGGGCTCCTTCCTTATGGCCACCTCAAGAACATATGCCGCAATTGCATAGTCTCCTTTTTCACTTAACCGCCTTGCCTTTTCTATGATGTACGCAGGATCGAATTTTTCATCAAAAAGAGATTTATTCTGGAAGCTCCGCCCCTGAACTCCTCCCGCATGCCCGGTTTTTGTCTTATCTGCGGGCTTCTTAGCTCCCCCGTATCTCTCTTCAGCCATGCCCATCCTATGTGGCTTTCATGGTATAAAAGCTTGCCACTGCTTCGTAAACTCAGATCTTCATCTCGTACTTTTCAATCGTGTCATCAGGGTTGTTGTAGTAGTCTGCGCAGAAGGCCGCAAGCTGCTCAATGGTCCTCATGCCTTTGGCTTCAAGGGCCTCAAGTATCTTCGTGCGCACCTTTATCTCGTCCAGGATTTCCTTGGGCGTCACGCCCGAGGCCTGCGCAAGCCTGTCCCTGTAAATGACGCTTGGGTGCGCCTCGATCATCTTGCCCGTCTTGACATCGAAGCTCGCCAGGTCGCTGAGCAGCACCTTCTTTTCAATGCCGCCGGTCTCGCTTATCTGCACGAGCGCGCGCACGACCTTGCCCTGCTGGTAGAACTGGCGCAGGATGATGAATACGTCGATGAGCGGTATTATCTCAGTAGGAACATTCATGGGCTCATTCTCCAGCCTCATCACGACCTCGCGCGAGCTGCTCGCGTGAATCGTGCCCATGCATATCTTTCCGATGTTCATGGCAGTCATCATGTCCGCAGCCTCCTCGCCACGAACCTCGCCCACTATGAGCCGGTCCGGCCTCATGCGCAGCGAGTTCTTCACGAGCTCGCGCATGCTCAGCTCGCCCGTAGTCTCTAGCCTCGCACAGTTGTCGCGCATATCCGTATTCAGCTCAAGAGTGTCCTCTATGACCACTATTCTTTCAGTGGTCGGGAAGAATGAGAAGAGCGCATTCAGCAGCGTGGTCTTGCCCGACCCCGGCATCCCGCCGATTAGGATGTTGGCCGGCTTTATGCCCAGCCCCTCAGCGTACATCCAGAGCTGAGCCGCAAGGTTAGCGTCTATCATGCCGCTCTCAACCAGGTCAATGATGCTGAGCGGCCTCTGCTTGAATTTCCTGAACGTAATCTGGGGCCCGAAGGGCGAGCTCACGACATTAACCCTGCCGCCGTCGGGCAGGTGGAAGTTGTTTATGGGCTTGAGCCGCTGCTTGCCCGAGAATACGAGCAGCTTGTGTATGAGCAGGTCGAGCTCCTGCAGGTTCGCATACCTTTTGCCGGTGTTGACCATTCCTTCCTTTGACTTGAACACGAAAATCGGCTTCAGCGAGTTGATTATGATGTCTTCCGCGGCCTCATCGCGTATGTATTCCTCTATCAGCCCGTAGCCCATGACGCGCTTTAACATCTCAATTTTCTCGCGCTCCCTCATGGCTGGCGCGACCTGCGAGAGCGCCTCGAGAACAAGCGCTTCCTGCTCCTGCTTTGTCTGGCCGATTGAAAATTTGCCTACTAGCCTTTCAAGAACGTGCATCTCATTTTCGTTCTGCGTTGGCGCTGCCGGCATGCTTAGAGCTCGCGAGCCCTCTATTTAAATCTTATCGGCTCGGGCCCAGAATCAGACAAACCCGTGCGGGTCCTGGAACCTGTCCTTTGCCTTTTCAAACGGAAGCTTGTCGGGCATCTTCTTGTCATACACGAGCAGCCTTTCCTTCTTAAGCTTCTCGACAACAACGGAGCGGAACTGGCCCCACACCTCGAGCTCCTGCTCGTAGGCGCCCATCATGTCCTCTGTCTGCTCGAGCAGGCGCACAAGGTCGACGAAGAAGCGCGCATCGCCCCCGCCCTTGTCGTGCATGCGCTTTATCATGCCCATGAGCGCGAGCCGCGTGAGAGCCAGTATTTTCGGCACCCTCGCCTCCTTGCGCCCCTTCTTCATCCGCACTGTCGCGACCTTCACGCGCTCCTCCGCCTTCTTCATGTCTTCAGAAAAAGTGTCGATTATGGTCTGCCAGCTTACGTCGCTCAAATCTTCCCCGTGCGGCCCTGCCAGCCGAGTGCCGGACGGCAGGCGCACAACCCGTCGTTCTTCCATATTCTCAGCTTCTCTCATAACGCTTAAAATACCTTCCAGAAGAAAGACGTATCATGACGCGGACGTTGGAAGACCTCACAAACGAGACTGTGCGGGAAGGCGGCGTATTTGCCGTCCTCTACTTTGACATGCATTCGCCCGAGCCCGAGAAGCTCAAGCAGATTGCCACTGAGTTCGTGGGCCGCATAACCAACGAGCCCGGAGTGCTATATGCGCAGGGCGAGGTGCAGGAGCCCGTGAAGGGCGAGGACGAAATCTACTCGACCAATGCAGAGGTGCACGTGCTCGCGCAATCCCTCACTTCCCTGCTTGGAATATCCATGCGCTACGGGCCCATCGGCGTTGAAATCCTGCGGCCTGACAACCACATCAAGCTGAGCCTGGGCGAGGCCCATGACATTCTTTTGCTGGCGGCGCAGAACAGCTTCGAGTTCTCGCGCTTCGTGATTAACAATGTTGCAACCCCTGAGGACAAGGCGCGGTTCAACAAGGATGCCGAGCGGCGGGCGGAGATGGGCAAGCGGCTGCTCGAGAAAAAAGGAAAAGACGAAGAAGAGTCCAAGGATACGAGGTGAGCTGATGAAAGCGTCTGATGAACTGCCCAAGGCACTTGGCAAGATGAATGCGCCCGCGGCAGACGCCAACCGCGTCAAGACCGGAATCTACGGCCTGGACTCGCTCATTGAGGGCGGCCTCGTAAAGGGAAGCGTAACCACTGTTTGCGGGGACAGCGGCACGGGCAAGACTATTTTCGGCCTGCAGTACCTCTACGAGGGCGCGACAAAGCACGACGAGCCCGGCCTCTATATTTCATTCGACGAGCACAAGCGCTCGATGTTCAAGAACATGCAGCGGTTCGGCTGGGATTTGGCGCAGCTCGAGAAGGACAAGAAGCTCCTCATAATTGAGTATCCGCCCTACGAAGTCGACCACTTTGCCACGCAGGAGGGTGCAATCCACGACCTCATCGACCGTCTCGGGATCGAGCGCATGGTGCTTGACTCTGTCACCCCGATTGCATTGCTCTATGAAGGCGAGCAGAACCGGCGGCAGGGCCTGCTCAAGGTCATAGAC
This sequence comes from Candidatus Burarchaeum sp., assembly GCF_030646255.1. Lineage (GTDB taxonomy): Archaea > Micrarchaeota > Micrarchaeia > Burarchaeales > Burarchaeaceae > Burarchaeum. The sequence continues at coordinate 11,351 of NZ_JAUSNF010000013.1, forward strand.
CACCTAAGGAACTGGGATGCCACCACTCTGCTCATAAGTGAAAGCGTTGGCGACATATCCATGGGCGCGCCGCGCTCTCGCTACGGCATCGAGTTCCTGAGCGACGGACTCATCTATCTCTACAACGTGAGGCGCAAAAACTACCGCGAGCGCGCGCTCGAGGTCGTAAAGATGCGCGGGGTTGCGCACGACAGCAAGGTGTGCCCCATGAAGATTACGGGCTCGGGCATGGCAGTCTATCCCAAGCAGCAGTTCTTCGAGGAGTGAAAAAATCAGGCAGCAGGTACGCTAACATGACATCCACCTCTTTCACTGTTACGCCCTGGGAAGTGAAGGGCGAGATAGACTACGAAAAGATAATCAAGGAGTTCGGCGTGAAGCGCATTGACGAACCGCTCATGCACCGGCTCTCTAAGCTCGCTCCTTTGCATTTATTCCTGCGCCGCAAGCTCTTCTTCGCGCACCGCGATTTGGATGTCGTGTTGGACGAGCACGAGAAAGGCAGGAAAGTCGTACTTTATACGGGTAGGGGGCCGAGCGGCCACACGCACCTGGGCCATCTGGTCCCATGGATTTTCACCCGCTGGCTGCAGAAGGCCTTCAAAGCCAAGCTGTACTTCCAGATGACTGACGATGAGAAATTCCTTGTGAAAGACCTTTCGCTCGAGCAAACCACTAATTATGCAAAAGAGAATGCGCTCGACCTCATTGCACTGGGCTTCGAGCCCCACGACACCAAGATAATTTATGACACTGAGCACATCCGCGAGCTCTACCCATTTGCACTGAAAATAGCGAAGCGCACGACCTTCTCAACTGCAAAAGCAGTCTTCGGCTTCGACAATTCTACAAACATCGGCCTTTCATTCTTCCCTGCGCTGCAGGCTGCAGTTGCATTCTACGCGCAGCAGCAGGTAGGTATGGCGGGTGGCGAGAAAGCCGCGGACGCTGGAAAAAACGTGCAGTGCCTCATACCTTGCGCCATTGACCAAGATCCATACTGGCGCATTGCGCGCGATGCCGCACCCTACCTCGGTTATCAGAAGCCAGCCACCATTCTCAGCAAATTCCTGCCCGGCCTGAGCGGGCCTGCTGGCAAGATGAGCGCGAGCGACGCGGCCAATGCCATCTACACTACTGACAAGCCTGAGGATGCAAGGAAAAAAGTCATGCGCGCATTCACGGGCGGTCAGCCCACAATAGACGAGCAGCGCAAGAAGGGCGGCAATCCCGACATCTGCACAGTGTGCCAGTGGCTCAATTTACTGTTTGAAGAAGACGATGACGTGATGCAGCAGCGGCTCAAGGACTACCGCGCCGGCAAAATACTCGACGGCGAGAACAAGAAATACTTAGCGGACAAGGTAGTCGCATTCCTGGAAGAGCACCAGCGCAAGAGGGAAAAAGCAAGGGATGTGATCGAGAAATATTCGCTTACTGCTTAATTCTTCCCTTCACTGCCAGCACAATCCATGTGGCAAACACAAACGGCGCGGTGAGCGCGGGCACCACGGACTGCATCATCATTGCGTAGAGAATAAGCGAGGAGAGCGCGCCCGCAATCACTGCATACGCCGCGCTCTTCCATTTGCTTCCGCCAAGCGCTATGCCGCACAGCACTGCATTGTAGCCGAACAGGCCTGCATTAATCATTGCCAGTGGCACTGCGAGGCCGAAACCCACAAGCGCGCCGATTGCTGCGCCGAGCACAGCATAACCTGCCGAGATTCTGGATGATGCCAGTATGCCTAGAAGAAAAATTACGCCCGTCACCACATTCTGCTGGAACATCACCTGCCCTATGCCCGCACCCAGTATTGCACCAACATCAATCGTGCTTGTCTGCATAACCGGCTCCATGAATAACTTGGCCTGCCCTGCAAGACTCAATGCCAACATAACCGCCCATGCCGAAACCACAAACGGGAACGTGAACGGAGACCACTTCCTCGCGAGCATGAAGTTCATTACGAGCGTTGAAAGAACTGCTCCCACAACTACTGCGCCCGCAGTAACTGCGTTGAGCCCGAAGAAATACACAATCGCTATTCCAACCAGCACGCCGTTGAATCCATATAGTCCATTCTCAATGTCTTTTTCCTTGAACTTCAGCAGGTGCGCTGCAACAGTTCCAGAGCAAACGCCCAAAATTGCGCCTAGCCCAATGAGCCACGAGTTGTAAAATATGCCGAGCAGGAAAAAGAGCCCGGTAATCGCGTTGCCCTGGAACATTACCTGGCCCACGCCCTTCAGGAGCGAGAGTGCAAATGCCTTGGCGTTCATATCCATCACACGTTCACTTTCTAATCTTCCTCATAAGCGGTATCATCGCACACAAGAACGCCTGCTCAGTCATCTCGCTCCTTTTCAGCACGCCGCACGACAAGTAGTTTATCACGCCCTCCTTCATGCCAATGTCCTTGTCGCCCGTTATGTTGTGGTAAAGCTCGCTCAGCGTAATCTTGTGCGCCTTCAGCCTCTCGGCCTGCTCGCGCGGAATCTCAAAGCCCATGCTGCACCCGAGGTGAATCTTGCCCGCATGCAGCACCGCGCACCACTGGAAGTCGAAGAACCTATCGCCCTGCTCAAAGATGCCGCTTTCAAGGCCGACAAAATAGTCCGCGCCCTCTGCCTCGTGCTTTCGTGCTAGTTCTCTTGCCCTATTAACTGCTCCCTTAATTGTCTCCTCGCCAAAGGGCTGGTCGCTCACTCCGGAATCAACATCAATTCCAACGACTTTCGCATTCGCAAAAAGCCGCTTAGCTGCCTTCCTTATGCCGCGCACCTTGTTCGGGTTGGCCGAGCCGACCGCAATTATAATTTTGTTTTTCCTGCGAGCCTTCTGCATGACAACTTCCTCCCTTCAACATCATTCACAAGCGGTATGACTATGATTTGCAGTTCCTGCAGCCCCTTCCTCCTTCGCACCTCATTCACCTTGCGCGCATTCGGCTCAGTTTCCGTGCTCACAACTATTGCCTGCAATTCCTTTTTCTCGCCCGCCATCCCGATTTCATCATCTATCTCAACAATCTTGCATTTTGCCGCGCCGCCAATTTTTGCCAGTTCTTCCTCGAGCGCCTTCATCCGCGCACCAAACGGCTTCGCCACGCCCTTTATCTCGCGCGCGAACCTCTCACTAGTTAGTCCAAGCAGCACATGCTCGCCAGTCTCGATCGCTGTGCGCAGCAGCTTGCGGTGCCCGCCATGAATACAGTTGAACGTGCCGGCAACCACCACATGCTTAAACCTTGCCATGGCGGGCATTTGCACGTTGTTTTAATTATTCCTTTCCCCATCTTACTTCATGGCCGAAAAGAAAGAATCCGACACTGCGCGCATTGAGAGCGACATCAGGCAGCTCCGCGACTTCGTGGCCTCGGGCGAGGGCCAGAAGCAGAAGAAGGCGCACCCGGAGCTCTTCGACATGGCCGAGCGCTACTGTACTGACACTGAATATCATCTGAAGAAGGGCGACCTTATCACGGCATTCGGCTGCATAAACTATGCGCACGGCCTTCTCGACTCTTTGAAATACGAAAAAAGTGATTGAATGGTTCTCGTTAAAGAAGGCGCTGCCAGCATCACAGTCAGAAAGCCAGTCTTCTACAATCCCGAGATGGAACTCTGCCGCGACGTTTCGAGTTTGGCTGTGGGTGCCATCTGCACCGAAGGCAGCAAGCTCAACGTACTCGATGCCATGTGCGCAAGCGGCATACGCGGCATACGCTATGTGAAGGAGAATGAAAATATTGCATCAGTCCTGTTCCTGGACAGCAGCCCCGAGGCCTGCGCACTTGCGAAAAAGAACGTGAAGGCGAACAAGCTCAAGAAGATGAAAGTCGTCGAGGACGAGGTCAATCATTTCCTCGCCTGCTCGCCAAAATCAGATTTCGACCTCATTGAGCTCGACCCCTTTGGCACGCCCGCGCCCTTCCTTCACGCAGCCTGCTTTTCTTTGCGCAACAAGCCGCGCGCCTACCTCTCAATAACCGCAACCGACACCGCCGTCTTGTGCGGCGCGCACTCCCAGGCCTGCCTCAAGAACTACCAGGCCCACCCGATAGACAATGAATTCTGCCACGAGCTTGCAGCCCGCATCCTGCTGGGCAAGCTCGCGCGCACTGCGAGCGACTTCAGCTTCGGCATCTCTCCGCTCTTCACGCTCTCAAAGCTCCACTATATCAAGCTCTTCGTGCAGCTCGACGCAGGTGCAGCACACGCAGTCGATTCAATGCAGTCTCTCGGCTACATCTCGTACTGTGCCAAGTGCCTGAACCGCGAATGGCGCGCCCCCATGCCCGCACATCTTACCTGTACTCGGTGCAAGACCCAGTACGAGCACGCAGGCCCGCTCTGGCTCGGTGCACTATGGAATAAGGAAACGCTCGAAAGCATGACAAAGCTCAACCACGCGCGCAGGTACAAAAATAAAGTGCAGATAGATTCGCTGCTTGCCACAATCCTCGCCGAGTCTGCCCTTCCTCCAACCTACTTCGACCTGCACAGGATAAGCAAGCGGCTCGGCGTGTCCGCAGTCTCGCCCGACCGCGTCATTGAGCTTCTGCGCAAGTCTGGCTTCCAAGCATCGAAAACGCATTTCCAGCACAACTGCGTGCGCACTGATGCAAAAATAGTTAAGGTAAATGCGGCAGTCAGGAAAGTTCTTTCACAGCCTCGTCCAAACTGAGCATCTTCTCCTCGCCGCTCTTCATGTTTCGCAGCGTAACCTTGCCTTCCTTGATCTCGCGCTCGCCCACAATTATTGCATAGGGAATTCCCATCGCATTCGCATACTCGAACTGCTTGCCCAGCTTCCTGCCCATGAGGTCCACCTGTGCCGGAATGCCTGCCTTGCGCAATTTCACTACGATCTTGCGCGCCTCATTCCTGTACTCATCCTTTGCAGCCGCAACATACACGCGCGTAACCCTCTTTGCCTTGCCCTTCAAAAGCTCCATGAGCCTTTCAATGCCGAGTGAAATGCCTGTAGCCGGCACGGCCTTCCCGCAGTAGAGTCCAATCAAATCATCATACCTTCCGCCTGCCGCAATCGAGCCGATGCCGCCCTCTTTCCGCCCGAGCGGAAAGGGGCCCCTTTCTTCCGCAGAAGAAAGTGGGCCGCCCGCCCCAATCTCAAACACAGGGCCGGTGTAATAGTCCAGCCCGCGCACGAGCGAGAGGTCCAGCTCCGCCTTTACGCCATACTCTGCGAGCAGCGCCAGGAGCTCGCGCGTTTCCGCAGCCCCTTCCTTCGCAGCCCCGAAATTCTTCTCGACAAACGCCAGCTTCTCGTCATTCGAGCCCTTCATGCTTGCGAACTTCATGAGTGCATCAACCTCGCCCGCATTCAGGCCGAGCGAGCGCAGGTCCTGCTCCACTGCCTCCGCGCCCAGCTTCTCCAGCTTGTCCAGCGCCCTGAATATCTGCATGGCGCCTGCCTTCAGCCCGAGCTTGGCAAACATCGCATCCAGTATCTTGCGGTTGTTCACCCTTATCTCGAGGTGCTCAAGTCCCACAGCCTCAAGCGCCTCCTTTGCGCACGCCAAAAGTTCGGCCTCGCATTCCATGCCTGCGCTTCCCACAATGTCAATATCCGCCTGGTAGAATTCCCTGAACCTGCCCTTCTGCGGCTCCTCGTGCCGCCACACCCTTGAAATGTGATAGCGCTTGAACGGCTTCGGCAGCGAGGCATTGCCTGCCACCACCCTTGCCAGCGGCACAGTCAAGTCAAAGCGCAGGCCCAGCTTCTCGCCCTCGCCCACGCGGAAAATCTGCTTCCTGACCTCCTCGCCGCTCTTCTTCTCGAGCACCTCAAGCTCTTCGAAGGCCGGCGTCTCAATGGGCTCATAGCCGTACTTCCTGAACACCAAACGAACCTTATCCAACACATCCTCTAGCAGCAAAGCCTGCTCAGGCATCAGGTCGCGCGTGCCCCTCGGAGTCGAATATGCCATGCAAATCGCATTTAGTTGGAAGAAAAGAAATAAAACCGTACTTTTAGCCGCCCTGCCTCTTCCTCCCTTTTTTCTTGAAGTCCGCAGCCCCCTTCAACTCGGCCCAAAGCGCATCGGCAAAGCCGACTGCAATGCCTGCGTCCATGACTGCCTCGCGGTTCTTTCCTATGATGTAGGCAAGTATGAAGAGTGCTGCAAAAAGCGCGAGCGCAGTCCATATCGCATCATAGCTAAGCGCAGTGCCGCCAAACAAGACATCAAACACCATATTCACACCTGCTCGCATCACTTATTCATTCAAACAGTCTTTTTCAGCTCATATATCCTGACCATATTCAATCCGCCCTTCTCAGCATATTCTGCATAGTAGGGATAGGCCTGCACAAAGCCGTCAAGGTGCCCTAAGAAGAACCCGCGGTAGTAAACCGAATCATAAAATCCAGTCGTCCTGTACTCCCAGTTTTGGGTTCCTTCAACATAGACGACCATGTAGTTTGCATAATTTCTCCCGTTCAGCCTCGTACTTTCCCCAGTCGCTACAATGGACGCAAATTCCACAAGCGTCCCGCCTTGCTGCACGTACGCAACATATCCAACAGATCCTGCATCATTCAATCGCTTTCCGACTACACAATACTCGCGGCCAGAGATGCTGGATTTGGCCTTCAGGGGCACAGCGCCGCCTACGGATACGCCCGAGCAGGCATCTGCCGATGTCGGGTCGAATGGAAGGAATACGACTTCAGGCCGGTATGCCGCTTCGCATTCGCTTTTACCCGGAGTTTCGTTAGCCGAAGTCCTGTTGGCATAACTGCAGGCAAGATAATCTACCGAAGGCCATTTTGTAAGCAGGTCTGATGAGAGAAGCAAGTAATTTGCACCATAGCTCCGCATCCTCGCCGCAGTATCATTTTGTGATGCAATGGCGAGCAGGTATGCGCTTTCCATTGACATTTCGCGTATGACATTGTCATTCCTGGCTATCGTCTTCCTCTCTCCAAAGTAGTTTATCCAATGCCCCCAATCCCAGAATGCGGCAACCTTTTCTTCACTACTAGTATTCTCCCTAATCCAGCTCATCGAAGCAATCCAGGGCGGGGGAATCCTAAGGCAGAACAGCTCATAGGAAAGGGAGGTTTCCGTTTGTATCTTGCTGCAGTCGAAGAGCAGCTTTCCATCTGCATTTACATAATAGCTCGAGTCCGCGGAGCGCACTGCAGCAGAAATCGCAGGTTGTGCAACCGAGAGCAATATCAACAGGCCCAGCGCCGCGGGCAGTGCGCTGGAAATTGTTTTTCCAAGGCTGCCCGAAAAGTAAGCACTTATGGCGGGTGCAGCTTCACCTATCAGAACCGCAGTTCCTAAAACGGCCGCGCATGCAAAATAAATCACATACTTTGTCTGGTCGAGGCCCATCATTAGCGGCAGGGCCAGTGCCAAAATCAAAAATGCAAGATGCCGCTTATCGCGCTTCCACGCATACCCGAGTGCCAGCGCGGTTGCAGCTGAAAAGACGAATAGGCCCGGGACTGAGCTCAGAATGCCCGAGTTTCCGAAGAGAAGCCCCTTCACAAAACCAGCTAAGAATCCAATGATGCTGCCAACTGACTGCGAAAGAATCTCTGCGGAGGGCGGCACGTTCTCGCCTATTGCCTTGTCCAATGGGTTTAACAGGGATGCCTGGGTGAAAACCCAGGAAACAGAATCATATCCAATGCTCCAAAGCGGTGTCACGAATATCAAAAGCATTCCGAAGGCAAGCAGTACTAGCAGGTGCCTGTCCCCGTTTGCATCAAGACTTAAGAGGCGGAGCCTCTCGACAAGCCAGATTGGAAAGAGAACTGCCATTTCAGCCTTGCCTGCCCATGCACCCCGCTTTATCCTGTTTTGCAAAAGCCAGAGAAGGACGATTACTGCCGCAGAGCCCATGAGCGCTAGCGACTCCATGCCCATGAGCTGCAATTTCAGCGGCACGAAAAGATACGCGGAATCCAGGAGCAGGCCGGATATGAATGCAAAAGCCAATACGACTAAGTTGGAATTCAGGAATTGCCTGTCCAGCTTGCCTTGCCTGTAGTCAAGCAGGCCCTGTAGGCACATATACGCGGTGAGCGGTACGACAGCCAAAATGCCTGATTTCGAGCCGAGTATTAGTGCCGACAGGGCTAGGCCAGACAGCACTGCAAGGGGAAATTCCTTCTTGCTAATCAGAAGGGTGTATGACGTATAAAAGAACAGAAGCCCAAAAAGGCTCCAGGGCGCCAGTTCATTGACTCCGAACGTAGTTTTACTTACTATTATGGGCGCAGTTGCCAACATTGCCGCGCCAATAAGCCCGATCGCGCCCCCGTAATATTCTTTTATGAGCAAAAATGCGAAGAAAACCATTAGCAAGGCCATTATTGGAGGATATAAACTCTGGACCGCCCACAAAACATCCGCATCTGGTTTTGCATTTCCATTCACCAGGTAATTCCACTGGGCGCCCAGATAGTATGCCAGTGCAGGGTTTCTGTGCGTTGAAGCATATGGCTGCCAGGCCAGGTCGTCGCTGGCCGGTACTCCGCCATCCTGCACTATGAACCGCGTTAGTTGGGTATAATAGAACGGATCATATTCGAACAGCTCCGCGCCGGCAGTAGTTTCGGATGCGGCCTGCATGCGCATGTAAACTGCAAAGAGAAGTATTCCAATCAAGATGAACCACTGCAGTTCCCTTCTGAAATTGAGTTTGGATAGCGATAGGGAAATGCCTGCCTGACGGCACAACAGTAGGCCGACAACAGTCAGCACTACTAGGTTAAGGAAGTAGAGCGCCTGTGAAAATGGGATTCCGAAAAGCGATTCCAGCCATGCCAACGCCGGGAGCACCACGATGCCGATGGCAATGCCGATTCCAAGCCGCTCCGGAAAGCCGAGGGAGGATTTTTTGAATAGGCGGGCGGACAGGAAGAATCCTGGTATGCCTGCGGTTATAAGAATCAGGACACTAGGCAATAGTAGCTGCAAAAGCTCCATCAGAACTCCTCTCCAACGTAATTAGTGGCGTGTTTATTTAATAACCCGCTTCCTCTCGCGTACTAGTGCAGTTACACGTGGCATGCGCCCGTTCATTTTTTCCCGATATTTTTTTCAATCCAGTCGCGCAGGTCCGGCTCGGGCAGCGCGCCCATGTGCACATCTGCCAGCTTGCCCTTCTTGAATATCATGAGCGTCGGGATGCTCATCACATTGTACTTGCCCGCGAGCGTGGACTCGTCATCGACACTAATCTTCACGAACTTCACCTTGCCCTTGTACCCCGCATCCTCGCTCAGCTTGTCAACTATGGGTGAGAGCATGCGGCACGGGCCGCACCATGGTGCCCAGAAGTCCACGAGCACCGGCACATCTGACTTCAGGACTTCCTTCTCAAAATTCGCAGCTGTCCCTGTTATCATGAAATCACGCTCCAATATGCTTTCAATCCAAAAGTCATATTAATATAGCTCTTCTGCGCTGAGAAAAGGGAGGTTGAGCAAAGGGACCTCATATGTAAAGGGAAGGTATCGGAAACCGTAGGTTTCTGATGCAGGGGTTGCGGAGCCTGGTCAAACGCGCCAGACTCAAGTGGCTTTCTTTCTCGCGAGAAAGAAACCCAGGAAAGAAAGGCCTGAGAAATCAGCGCCCTCGGGCGCTCGGTGCGTTATCTGGTCTCTTAGGAGTTCGTCGGTTCAAATCCGGCCCCCTGCACTCTTTTTTTCTATTTTGCTTCAGCTATGAACCCGCCGCCGAGGCATTTTTTATTTTTATAGACTGCGCAAATCTGGCCCAGTGCAATCGCCTCGAGCGGCTTTTTGAAAACCACCCGCACGCCCCTGCCAGCTGGAAATAGAACTGCCCTCTGCGGTTCCTGCCTGTACCTGATTTTCGCGCTTACTTCCGTCCTTCCTTTAGGCCGCCCTCCTGCCATGAAGTTAAACGGCCGGAGAAGAACCTCCTTCTGCAGCAGCTCCTTCCTGTTCCGCGTCACAACGAGCTGATTGCCCTGCACGTCAAATGCCTTGACAAAATGCGTGTCAGGCAGGTTCAGCCCGCGGCGCTGGCCTATAGTGTAAAAGTGCAGTCCGCAGTGCCCGCCAATTCTCCTGCCCGTATCATCAACAATCGCACCCTGCTTCTCTCCAATAGTTTCCTTCAAATACTGCGGCATTTCATTGCTCGAGACAAAGCACAGGTCCTGACTCTGCTTCCTTTTGAGAAAAATCTCAAAGCCCTCGCGCTCTGCCATCCTATACACTTCCTTCTTCGTGTATTTGCCCAGCGGGAAAATAATTTGCTTAAGCCATGCGCGCGGAAGGAGCGACAGGCCGTAAGTTTGGTCCTTCTGCAAATCCTTTGGCATGAGAAGCTCGGCCTGGTGCGTTCTCGCGTTCACGCACGTCTTGGCATAATGTCCAGTAGCCACATATTTTATCCCATGCTTCCGCGCCCACTCGAAAAGCTTCTTGAACTTCAGGTGGCGGTTGCACACTGCGCACGGGTTCGGCGTCCTGCCCTGCCGCAGCTCGCTCACAAAATAATCCATCACTTTGCACCCGAACTCGCGCCGCACGTCGTATATATGGTGGGGCACGCCCAGCTTCCTGCACACATCCCGCGCAATCCTCAAAGATTCGGCAGTGCAGCACGCATTCTCGCGCATGCAGTTCGCCGCGCCTTCCCAAACCGGCAGCTTCAGCGACACGCCGACCGGCTGCCAGCCCTGCTTCTTCAGCAGCAGCAGTGCCATGGAGGAGTCCACTCCGCCAGACATGCCGACCACTATTTTCCTGCTTTCCATATTTTCCTATATGCGGCCAGAAAGATATAATTAATTTGCTGGCAAATTTAAGGAGGGAGGGATTCCATGAAATATTTGTTTCTCACGTTCGCAATCAGCATCCTGCTATTGGGTTGCGCGGGCCAGCAGTCGCCGCCTGCTAACGAAACAGCTACACCACAAACTACTGCGCCGTCACTCCCTTCTGCACCGGCTCCGGCTGCGCCTTCCTTGGTTGTTGAAAAAGGCGATGCGGTGGCTGTCGATTATGTCGGCTATCTGGACAACGGCGAAGTTTTCGACACATCGATAAAGGCAGAGGCCGAGAATGCGGGCCTGAGCCTGCGGCCCTCCTACGCGCCACTCGCGTTCACGGTTGGCGCGGGCGAGATGATTGCGGGCTTTGACGCCGGAGTGGTCGGAATGAAGGTGGGCGAGGAAAAGACCGTGCACATTCTCCCGAAAGATGCCTATGGTGAGCGATTCGATACGCTTGTGATGGTTCTTCCGCGCTCTCAGGTGCAAGGGGACGTGAAAGTGGGCTCGGAGCTCCAGAGCGCGGAGGGCTACACTGGACGCGTGATCAGCATTAACTCCACGGACATCGAAATCGACTTCAACGACCGGCTCGCGGGCATGCCGCTGAATTTCAGGATAATCATGCGGAGCATAACAAAGCCGACAAGCTGATTGAAGCGGACATCTGCGTGGCCTGCAGGAAATAATGTCTTAGCGTGCCCGCATTTTTTTCCTTCCCTGCAGTCAGCGCCCACGCATCTTTTTCCTTCCTTTCTCAAATGCATCCAGAGCAGCCCTCTTCGCGCCCCTCAGAGGTGCCTTGACTCCGGATGCAAACTTTATCCCGCGCGCCACCTGCCTTGCCATTGACTGCGCAGGGTAGACAATGCTCGCATCAAGGAAGAAACCCATGTCGCTGTAGGGATATGCGGCGCGCTGCTCGTGCACGCGGGGCAGTATCAGTAAAGCTACGAGCATGCGCAGGATTGACGATATGAGGAAGAGCAGCTGTAGTGCGACAAGGCCCATCCACACTTCGGGCAGGACGCCGCTGAGCAGGAACGCGCCGAATGTGGCGCCTAACACGATTGCGATATTGGTGAAGAAGTTGTAGCGCGAGACGAGCGAGACGCGGTAGTCGCGGGGCGCCAGCACGAGGATGTGGTTGAAGCTGACAAGCTCGAAGCCGGCCCATGCAAATCCTGAGATGAGCTGCGTGAAGAAGAGTATGTTGAAGTTCGAGGCAAAGACCCATGGCAGGGGCAGGATGCAGACCAGCACTCCTGTGGAAACCAGCACTGCCCTATTGCCAAATCTATCAGCCAGCTTGCCCCAGTATGGGTAAGAGAATATTTTTGCGAACAGGCTCATTGCGGTTATTATGCCGAACTCCGCGTACGTGAACCCCAGGTTGCGCAGCATGAATACGTTGTAGAACGGCGCCGCAACATAGCGCGTGAATAGTATGAGCGCGATGCCGAGTATGAACAGCCTCGAGTTTCCCCACCCCTCGCCCAGGAGCAGCGCGCGCCAGCCTACTTTCCTGAACTCGCCCGCTCCGCCGGACGGCTCTGCCATGCGCGAGAGGTAGTAGGCGGAGCCTATGCGGCAGGCGAATGCAATGAGGAAAAGCGCGGCAAAGCCCAGGAGCACCTCGCTCCCGAACCAGCCCATAATGTAGCCGCCTGCCAGCGTGGCGAGGAAGAGCGCCAGCCCGGTCATTTCGTTCCTATGGCCGAAATATCCGCCCCGCATGTTCTCGGGCACCAGGTCTGCCATCCAGCCCGACCATGCGGGCGCGATGAATGCGTTCAGGCCGAAGTAGAGGGCGAAGATGCCTATGGACAGCGGGATTTTGAGTGCATTGTCAAGCGGCGAGAAAATGAGGGCAATCTGCGCGAGCCAGAAGAATGCGTGGAAGACGACCCCGCCCACCACGAACTTCTTCCTGTTCTTCCACGTCTCCATGCCTCTCGAGATGAACAGCTGCGCAAGCGCGGCCAGCGCATAGGATAAGCTCGTCAGCAGGCCCACGGCAGCATCTGTCGCACCCCAGAAAAGAAGCAGGGCAGGCATGTATGCATCGCCCAGGCCGGTCATTATAGAGAAGAGCACCCCGTCCCTGACAGACGCGCCAAGGCTTTTCTTAATCCTGTCTTCGCCCAGTTGTTGTTCCATGCGCCCGCCTTCCGCCTTTTTCGCCATTTGCGCGCGCAATATTTATACTTGCTTTTATATCCGCACCACGAAACCGGGCTTATGGTCGGATTCATCAAGCGCCTGCATCCAGAAGGATTCCCCTGGCCCGTATCGAGGCTCTATGCAATTTTGACCAGCACGACTATTTTAGAGGAGTTCTACAGCCATCTTGCAAAAGATATTTCTGCGCACGCGGGCCTGCGTGCGCGGGTGCTTGACATAGGCACCGGGCCGGGCAGGCTGCCGATTCTCCTCCACAAGCAGAGAAAGGACCTGAAGCTCGTAGGCATAGACATCTCGGAGGACATGGTGAAAATAGCGGGTGAGGCGGCGGGAAAGGCAGGCGCTTCCGGAATACGGTTCATCACGGCAAATGCGGACTCGCTCCCGTTTCCCAATTCCTCCTTTGACCTCGTGGTCAGCAGCGCCTCAATGCACCACTGGAAAAAGCCGGGCAGGGTTTTCTCCGAAATGCGGCGCGTTCTCCGGAAAAACGGCAGGGCCATCGTTTGGGATCTCGCCAGCGACGCGCCACGGCGCTCCTATTACGCGCTTCTCCCGAAGTTCGGCTGGCTCCGGGG
>NZ_JAUSNF010000019.1 GCF_030646255.1 Candidatus Burarchaeum sp.
AACTTGTAAGGCACCACATCCATGTCATGAGCTGCCTTTAGTATGGCTGCCAGTTTTTCAGCCGTTTTATCCACATCCGCACGCCAGAAGTTTATGCCTTCCTGGATGGGCATCTGCAGATGAATGCTTATTCCGTGCATGCGCAGCGTTTCGACTGCAATTCGCGCCTCTGGCGCGAGAAGCTGGTTCTCGTCGGTGAAATGGGTATTCAGGTGAACCTCCTTTCCAGTTGTGCGTCTGAAGTCAGCGAGCATCTGCGCGAATTCGTCAGTTATGAAATAAAATAGGCCCTGGAAAACAGCAGATGTGCATATGCGCACAGTCTCCAGGTGTTTGGCCTTTCCAAGCACATCCATCATTTTCCTAAAATCTTCCAGTTGGAAGAGCGACGGCTCCCCACCACTTATTATCGCAGTATTAACTTCAGGATGCTTGTCAAGCCACTGTACAAGCAACTTGGCCTGCCCCACCGCCCTTCCGCCGTCATGTGTGAGCTGCCTCCTAATTTCACTCAAGTCATCCGAATCCATGCGTGTGAGCTCCTTCTTGTAGCAGGCCGCGCATCCGACTGGGCAGTTCTCCGTCACGTTAAACAGCACTGCATAGTCAAACTTCCGGGAGCCAAGGTATTCTCTCCTGTAATGTTTGCCGTCTTTGCGAACATACGTACCTTCTTTCTTGCAGTTCTCAACTTCTTGCTCGCTTATTTCCACCAGTGCCTTTACCTGCACAAAGTCCTCGAAAATACCATATGGGTCTATACTGTACGGCAGCTTGCCTGAGTACATTTCAGGAAGCTTTGGTATGAACTTCGAAACCACGTTTGCCGGCTTCACAAGGTTGTAAGGAAGCAGGCTCAGGTCATAGGTGTCTGCCACTGCTTTCTTTGCATTCTCTATAACGGTCTCACTATTGATGCAAGCCAGCTCGCCATCTCTAAGTGCGTTCCTAAGCTCATCAATTTTCCTTATTCGGTACGTCATGTGAAACTTGAATGAGTACCATAGTGCGGACACGTCTCTTATGCCATGCTCCCAGGCTATTTCAGTCGCTATGCGGTTCAGCTCGTCTGTGCATGTATGGTTTTTCAGCCAGCCGTTTCCCGCTTCTAGGCCGTTTATCTCACTCTTTGCAGATTCTTTTACAGCAAACGACCTATCTTCTCGGAGAATGGCTTCCAAGTACCTATATCGTATATATTGGAAAAAGTCCCTTGCCGTGATAGTTTCATCTATGCGCTTGTCTATCTTGTCAAGTCTTTCGACAAGTGCCCTGAAATGAGGCCTCATGCAATAGGGATCTTTATTGTAGCCATCTTCGAAAGGCGCAGTTTTTTCGACGTGAGGTAATCTAGGCTTTGAATCAGACTGTCTGTCCATCTTGCGTATGTCATTCATGCTGGTCACCTCCCAAGTAGAATAACTCAATTTAAGGATAAGAAGTTCTGTCCTACTGTTCGGTAGTAGGAAACGTTAAGTTTAAATATGCGGCCGCGCACAAGCCACTCATGGCGAAAATCGAGGATGCGCTGTCTGGGCTCGGACTCACGCCCAACGACGTGAAAGTCTATCTTGCGCTGCTCGAGCTGGGCGCCACGACCTCGGGCGCCATAGTCAAGCGCAGCGGGCTGCATGTGCCGCGCGTCTACGAGGCGCTCGAAAGGCTCGAGGCAAAGGGCCTGGCCTCGCACGTGCTCAAAAACAACAAGCGCGTTTTCGAGGCTGCGGAGCCTGCGAGGCTTTTGGAAATCACAAGGAAGCAGGAAGAGCAGGTGAAGGGTATAATGGCGGAACTGGCGGCGAAACGGAAAAGCGCGGAGAAGAAGGAGGAAACTGCCACCCTCTATCAGGGCGTGCGGGGCCTCAGGACGGTTTTGGGCGGAATACTCGACGAGCTGCGCGGGGGCGGCGAGTACGTGGACTTTGGCGTGAGCGGGCTTTTCAAGCAGGTGATGGGCCCATATTGGGATGTATGGCAAAAGGAGAAAAAGAAAAGGCGCATCCGGAGCAGGTGCATTTTCGACGAAACCGTGCGCAGCACAGACTTGTATAAGAACTACTATGGCGAGGCGCGCTTCGTGCCCTCCATCCACCACTGCCCAAGCGACACAATGATTTACGGCGGGAAGATAGCGCTTTTCATATGGGCCGCAGAAGTTCCAACCGTCATCCTGATAAAGGACAAGACGACTGCGCAGGGCTATTGCAACATTTTCGAATGGATGTGGGCAAAGGCCGCGAAGTGAAAAATTACTTCCCTTCAATCAGCTCGCGCATCCTTCGCAGCCCTTCCTCAATGTCTGCAATGCCCGTGGCATAGGAAACGCGCATGTAGCCCTCGCCGTACTTGCCGAAGTAGGTGCCGCTCAGCATCGAGACTTCCTTCTCGTACAGCAGCTTCTCCTGCAGCTCAATGCTCTTCTTCATGCCCAGCCGCCTCAGCGCGCCCTTAACATTCGGGAACGCATAGAATGCGCCCTTGGGCATCTGGCACTTCACGCCCTTTATCTCATTGAGCCCCTTCACTATGAAATCGCGCCTCTTCCTGAACTCCTCGCGCATGCGTGCCACGCTGTCCTGCGGCCCGCGCAGCGCCTCGACGCCCGCCTTCTGCACGAATGCATTGGGGCACGAGTAAATATTGATGCCCAGCCTCGTAAATTTCTCCGCAATGTCTTTCGGCATTATGCCATAGCCCAGCCTCCAGCCAGTCATCGAGTATGTCTTGGAATGCCCGTTCAGCAGAATGGTCCTCTCCTTCATGCCGTCCATTGCGAGCAGGCTCCTGTGCTCGCCCTCGTAAATAATCTGGTCGTAAATCTCATCGCTGAACACGAGCGTGTCATTGTCAACCGCCAAATCCCGCACGAGCTTCAAATCAGCCTCGCTCAGCACGCCGCCGGTCGGGTTGGCGGGCGAGTTGATCATAATCATCTTGGTCTTGCCCTTGTGCACCTTGGCCTTGAGTTCCTCGTGGTCAAAACAGAAGCCGGTCTCCTCATCGAGCCTCAGCGGCACCGCCTTCCCGCCATTCGCCTCTATCACTGACTCGTAAATCGGGAAAGAGGGATTGGGATAAACAACCTCGTCGCCGCGCTCGACGCAGATGAAGCCTGCCGCGAATATGATGGGCTTGGCCCCTGGCGTAACGACAACCTCCTCAGGGCTCACCGCAACCCCGCGCGTCTTCGATATGTACTCGGCGCAGGCCTGCCTCAGCTCGAACGTGCCGGCCGGCTCGGTATAGCCCGTAACATTCGCATTTATCGCATCCACTGCGGCCTTCTTGATGTTCTCTGGCGTGTGGAAGTCTGGCTGCCCGATATGGAACTTGTAAATCTTCTTGCCCTGCCTTTCGAGTTCGGAAACCCGCGCGCCGACGTTGAACGCATTCTCAGTTCCTAGTTTTGAAACTCTCTTCGCAATCGGTTGCATATGGTATCACCACTAAGCGTTTATGCGCCTAGATAAAACAACAATATTTATAAGTGTTCAAGTGCCTCTGCCGTCGTATATTCGTCGAAGAGCGAATCGCCTTCGATAGCTTTATTAAGCGGCCAAACGAATCCTTTGAGGTGGTCCCATGAAGAATGCGAAAGGCTCGCTTATCAGCATGGATGAAAAAATTGCAATAGTTGCAGTGTGTTCGCTCCTCGTAATCGCCTTGCTCTACCTTGCCAGCACTGCCGGCCTCTACTGAGTCTTTTGCTGGGCGTCAAATGGGCAGGAATTCCGCTATTTTGGCATATCTTACAAGACGACAAACGCCTTGAATCCCGCCTTCTTGCATGCCGCAATTATCCTTCCCGCCTTCCTCTTCTCGACTAGAACCATGACTGCGCCGCCTTCCCCTCCGCCGCCCGTGAGCTTTGCGCCCAGCGCGCCCTCCTTGCGCGCAATGCCAAGCGCCTCGCCAATGCCCTTGCTTGAAACGCTCGCCAGCAGTCGCTGGTTATCGTCCATCAGCCGCCCCAGCCGCGCCGCATCTCCGTCGGCCTTAAGCTCCCCCAGGATTTTCTTGAAAATCTTCCCATACCGCTCCAGCAGCGTGCGTCTCTCGGGCTCCGAAAGCTCCTCGGGCCTCTTCAAAATATTTTGTGCCCGCGCAAACCGGGCCGTGGTCTCAGCAGTAGTCTCGCGCGAGCCCCTGTAGGTGTCCACCACAATAAGCACAGTGCCTTTCGGCAGGCATGCATCCGCATCGGCAAAAGTGTATCTCAGCGGGTTGAACCGCTTCATGAACATCTGCGGCCTGCCCACGATAACCGTGCGTGCATCCACTCCGCTTGCCCTGCCCCCGTGCATCCTAGTCTCAGTCTCCTGCACAAGGCTGAACAGCTCGTCATCCGTCATCTTCCTCTTGGAATATTTGAGCAGGCAGCGCGCCAGCGCGGTCGCGAATGAAGCCGAGTTGCCCATGCCCTTTATCGCACCGCGGTTGAAGAATTTAGCCTTCAGCTTCCTGCCCTTCTTCATCTTGCCTGCCAGGCTCCAGAACAGCTGCATGTAGTTGGAGAGCATCGGGTCGCCCTCAACAATTCCTCCCTCTCTTCCCAAGGCATACCTCTTTCCGCTAACAATCTCAAATCCCTCTCCCTTCTCCTCGCTCAGCTTCACCTCATTCGGAAGTGCGGTCGGGAAGGCAATGGCTGGCGCCCCATAGACTACAAAGTGCTCGCCGCACAGAATGACCTTGGTCGGCGCCTTCCTTGTTATACTCATATGCATCCGTACTAACCTTCGAGCATCACATTTTAAATCCTGCCCGCGAAAGCCCGTCATGCTAGTTATACTGAAGATGGGCGGCGCGGCCATAACCGACAAGGCCGTATACGAAACTGCAAAGGACGAGGTAATCTGGAAGCTCGCCTCTGCCGTTTCGCAGGCGCTCCAAAAGGACAAGGGCCTGCAGCTCATAATAGTGCACGGAGCGGGCAGCTTCGGCCACCCGCACGTGATAAAGCACGGAGTGGAAAGTGGCGTGCGCACGCCCAAGCAGGCGCGCGGCTTCTGCGAGGTGCGCAACTCCTGCGCCAAGCTCTCGGCCGCAGTCATGACACAACTTCTCGATGCCGGTGTGCCCGCAGTCCTTCTCCCCACTGGCGCGCTTGCAGTCCAGAAGAACAAGCGCATAAGCAGTTTCAATCTGGCTCTCATAAAACACGCGCTAAATCTCGGCCTTGTGCCTGTTCTGCGCGGGGACATGGTGTTTGATGAAGTGCTCGGCGCATCCGTCTGCTCGGGCGACCAGGTCGTAAGCTACCTGTGCCCAAAGCTCAAGGTTGCGCGCGCAGTGTTCGCAACCGATGTTGACGGAGTATTCCTGGAAGACCCCAAGAAAAACAAGCATGCGAAGATGTTCCGCGAGATACGCCTGCGCGACCTGCACCAAATGCGCGACTCCGTGGGCGGCTCGAAAGCTACTGACGTGACTGGCGGCATGCGCGGAAAGCTCTCGGAGCTTTCAGGAATAAAATGCCCGATATTTGTGGCAAATGCATCGGAGCCTGAGCGCATTACAAACCTGCTTCTCGGAAAACGCGCCCTCTCGACGAAAATAAGCTAGCGGGCCCTAGCCCTTCTTGAAACTCCTCTCTTCGCCGTAGGAAAGCAGCTTAAGCCGCGGGTCAGTGCCCGCAAGCTGCGCGCCCAATGCGGTTCCCGCAACCGCCCAGCGGTACGTTATGCCGGGCTTCAGCACATCGTAATAGGGCTGCGTCAGCACGAACTGCGGCTCCTCGCTGTTCAGCGGCATGTAGACCGGCCCGCCTCCGGGCAGGATCCCGATTATTTTCACGACATAATTATCGGCCCCTTCAACATCCTGCCAGTCAAACAGCCCATTCACCTGCACCTCTTTGCCATCCTGGGGCCCTATGAGCACGGCCGCAGTATGCTTATAGATGGCCCTCTTCTCGCTCCAGTATTTTATCCCGCCTATCTCGGCCGCAACCGCCCATTCCCACATTCCGTCCTTTGCAATCGTTTCAACATCCCCGGAGGCAAGCACGTATGCGGTGGACATGCCCATATTCTTTCCGCCCTCAGGCAGGAAGGGCGCATGGACGCCGTCGACCCATGCGTCAAACCAGTACTTCGCCGGGTACGTGCCCGTCGCAGGCTTCCAGCCGAAGAACAGGTCTTGGAAAATGAACTTGACCCCACTGTTGGGCGAAAGGAGCACAGGGGCCTTCTTTGGCCCAGTTTCACGGCTAAGAATTATCTGGATCGTCTTGCTCTCATTTATTCTTGCGCGCGTGTAATCGGGCGCATAAGGCGCCCCGTTCGCATAGGCGGTGTAGTCATTGTATGTCGTGAAGTTCTGCTGGCTGCTCCCGTTGTATCTGAAGGGGCCTTTGGCCGTGAACTCTATGAGCTCTGCGAGGCCCCATATCTGGCCGTTGCCGTCCGTCGTGCCGTTGAAGAGGGACTGGCCTCCAAAGGAAGGGGTGGCGTTGACCGCGGCGCTGGCGACGGGCGCGCCGTAGATGTCGTTAACTGTGAAGTTGACGTACCACTTGACCGTGAGGTTTCCCCTGTCCCAGGTTATTCCCGAGCGGTTGAATGCCGTGTTGATGAACGTATTATCGAACGATTTGGAAAGCACCAGGTTATGGGCTATGGAAGAATTGACGAACAGGTTGTGATTGGCCATATCGATGAAGATGCCCTGTCCCTTATCCGAAATGAACGCGGAGTTTGTGCTGATGGTCCCGTTAGAATTGCCGTAGATGGAAAGCGCGTAAGTCGTGTTGGATTTTATGGTTGAGTTCGTGATCGTGTTATTGGGGGAATGAACGAAGCTGGCGCCGCTGCTCGAATTTGAATAGGCAAAGCTGTCCGTGAGCGCGGTGAAATTGCTGTTCCAGATTGCAATGGCTTGGCTGGCAACGCTAATCGCGGTGGTGCCGGTGATGACAAGGTGGTTGCACTGGCGGCATTCAATCGCCATCGTGCCTTCCAGCGTTTGCAAGGTGTTGGTCTGGGTGACGGTGACATTGGCGATTGCCGTGTTGTCGGAACCTGCGATATTGATTGCATGAAACCCTCCCGCACTGGCATCCGAAGTGATGGCGGAGTTGGTGATTGTGGCGGCATCGGAGTCATTGATATCGATGCCTATGGCGAAGTTTGCTATTATGCAGTTCTTCAATGTGAAATTATCATGGCCCGGATTGAG
>NZ_JAUSNF010000029.1 GCF_030646255.1 Candidatus Burarchaeum sp.
AACTTATCTGGATGGGGGAGCCAGCAGGGGCAGGAGGGGCCTTTTCGCCTTGCGCAGCACCCAGTAGCCAGCGAGCGTGAAGAAGACGCTCATGGCGACCGTGAATGGGAAGAGGAGCGGGAGCGCGTAATCCGGCGCGGACGGATGCGTAAGCCAGACGTAATCGGAATAGTCGCTGAGCAGCATGAGGCCGAGCACCGGCACGAGGTACCTGTGCTTCACGCGCACAAGAGACGCGAGCAGGAAGGCCTGGAAGAACAGCCAGACGTGCGCAACTATGAGTGCATCGGACATCAGCGCCTGGAGCGGGGTGGCCGAATAGAATTCCGGGTACGCGGTGAGCACGAAAACAGTCCAGAAGCCGTACTTGAGGGACACTACGAATGCGAGGAAGTTGAACAGGTCGTACCTTCCCGGAGCGAAGCGCACGAGCAGGAGCGCGGCTGCGAAGAGCAGGGCTGCGAGAGGGCAGTCGGGCACGAATAAGAGGAGAAGTGGCGAGGTTTGCGCGAGCTGCTCAGGATAGAAGAAAAACGTGCCCCATAGGAAGCCGAGTACGTTTACCCAGAAGAGGGCCCAGAACAGCAGGTTGCGTGCAGCCGGACTTAGTATGCGCATAGTCTTGTGTCAACTCCCGCAGTTATTCCCATTCCGCCGTCGTTCTATTCATGCTCTGCACCAAAGCCTATAAACATTCTTACATTCCCGGAATCCTCCACGGAATTATGCTGTAGAAAAGCGAGACAAGCGCAACGTAGTTGCCGGTTATCAGCACAATTCCGAACAGCAGGAGTATGATGCCCATGGCAAGCGAGATGAGGCGCACGTGCCTCTTTGCAAGCTGCAGATACTCGAGCGCCCTGCCGAAGAAGAGCGCCGTCAGGATAAATGGCAGGCCCAGCCCGAGCGAGAAGGCGAAGAGCAGTGCCATGCCCTCGCCGGCCGAAGCAGTTGAGGCCGCAAGCGCGAGTATGGAATAAAGCGTCGGGCCTATGCAATGGGAGCAGACGAGCGCGAAGAACAGGCCCACGATGAAGACGCCCAGGTAGTTGAGCCCTCCTTTCTCATGCCTGAAGCAGGCGAGCAGCCTGCCTATGCTGCCCAACCCGCGCGAATGGCTCAGGGGCAGGTGAAGCAAGCCGAGCAGGTGCAGGGAGAAGACGATGAAAATCGCGCCGGTAAGGACCGAGAGGCCGTTGAAGTACTGCGCAAGCATGGTGCCCGCATAGCCCGCAGCCCCGCCCACGAGCGTGAAGACAAGGGTAAATGAGGCCACGAATGCGACGGTCCTGAGAAGGAGGCGGCGCCTCAGCTCCCTGCCTTCCTTTTTCTTCAGTTCCGCCTGCCCTGCCTTCGCGCCGCTTCCTTTCATCCCCGCCCCTCCTGCGCCCGCAAGCTCCTCCAGCGAAAGGCCGGTTACCGTCGTAATGTAGACTATTATCATGGGTATTATGCAGGGCGAAAGAAAGCTGAGAATGCCCAGCGCATATGCTATTGCCAGTGTTACAAAATCCATTTTCTCATCCCTCAGCCATGCCCGCCGCAGCACGAGCCTCCGCCCTTCATTGACTTGACCTTCTTTCCAAATTCCTTCTTGCATTTATCGGAGCAGAACTCGTCTCCGCTTGCAAGATGCATCCCGCAGACCGGGCACTTTGGCTTGAAAAGTCCGAACATAGATTCAACCCCCTTCCTCGACAAACGAATCTGCCTTCCTCTTCGCGGCCTTCAGGTGCCTTTCAGTGCCCTGCTTTTCAACCGCGAATTCATCCGCCCTCTGCTCCTCGTCCTCGAATGCGCCGACCGATGGCATGAGAAGGGCGATGGGCGAGAATATGCGGGAAAGCGAGGAGGAGAGCTTGAACAGCGCGCCGCCGCTCCTTATGTGCGAGAGCTCGTGCAGCAGCACGGCCTCCAGCTCCTTTTTCGTGAAAATCTCGAGCATGCCCGCAGACAGGAATATGCGCGAGCCCCTTAATCCTGAAAATGTGAATGCCTTGGGCGAGGCATCATCGAAAACATAGGCTGATGGCGCCTTCATGCCCGTGCCAGCCGCAAGCGCGTCCACGATGAACTGCAACTCTGCGCCGGCCCTCCGCGCCCCGAGCGAGCGGCCGTACAGCCAAGGGAGGGAGACAAGGCCCACCAGCATCGTGCCTGCCATTGAAAGCGGTATTGCGGCGCCGTATAGCCTGGTGCCGTCGCAGTTGAAGTAGGGCAGCTGGCAGGCCATCGTGAGCAGCACGAGCGAGAGCGGGAGCACGAGGAAGAACAGGTGGGCATAGATGAGCAGCGCGCGCGCCCGGCCCTGCTTCACATTCGCAAGCAGCAGGTAGGCGGAGAACGCGAGGAAGAGCGAGAGCAGGGCCACGCCTACCTTCACAGGGTCTGCCATGAAAAGCCCCACGCAATGGGACACTGCAGCAACTATTTGTTCCAGCATCTACTTTTGCCCCTTTTTCCCAAACCTCTCGTTGAAATACGTTACTGCCGTCGGCCCGAACTGCTTTATCAGGCCGTCTATGGAACTCGCTATGACCGAGCGTTCGAACCCATTCTTATTTTGCCTTGGGTAGTATATATACCTTAGTCCACCGCGCGCAGGCTCTATGCGCCTTCCGACAAGCTTGCGCCCGTGCAGCCTGTCCAATATGACCGCCACGCTCGTGAGCGCCATTTTCTTGCCCCTCTTGCGCAGCGAGCCGTATATCTCGCGCACGCGCAGGCTCTTGTCAGGCCACAGCTCCTCGAGCACGCCGTTTTCGAGCGGGCTGAGGACCGAGCCTCCTTCGAAGAGCTGGTCTATTTTTTTCATGCTTATCTACCCCCTTCCAGCCTTAAGAACTTTTGCTCAGGCCGAATCGGGCCTAGCACCCGCCCACCTGCGTGGGAAGGTTTGCAAGCCCTGCCGGCAGTGAGCTTCCCCCACTGCTCTGCTGCGCAACCGCGCCCGAAGACTGCTGCACAGCTCCGCCGCTGGCCCTCTGCTGGGCTACTGCCGCACTCATGGAGTTCAACTGGAATGCCTGCAGCAGCGAGGCCAGCACCAGCACTGCCAGCACAAGCATCAGTATTGTTTTCTCGTTTACTTCCACCATCCAAATCACCCTGTGGTTTTCACTCATTATCTGCCTTCATCAGCCGCCCATCATCCCAGTGCCTTGCATCATGCCAGTCCTTCCGATGCCGCCAAGGCCCATCATATTCATTATCTGCGTCAACCAGCCTGCGCTTTCCACGCCCTGCCCGTGCATCCTCGCGTGCATTTCCTCATGGTCCTGCGACTGCCCTTCCTCACCGCCATGCATGGCCTGATGCATTGCGGCATGGGTGTCTGCGTCATATTGCGCGCCCGCTCCATTTCCGTGCATGGCCTCGTGCATACCAGCATAGGCTTCCGCGCCACTTCCATGCATTGCCTCATGCATGCTTGCATGGGTGCCCCCGTACTGGCCAGCCGCGGAAGCATGCATTCCGCACCCTTCCGCAGGCCCGCTTCCTTCTGCATAGCTTCCATGGGCAATCACAAGTGCTGAAAGTGCGAGCACCGCGAAAACCGCCATGACGGCCACAACCACATAGTTCATACACTCACCTCGTTCTCAGCAATTCCTTAGCACCCGCCGACCTGCTGCGGCAGGTCTGCAACCGAGCCTGGCTGCGAAGAGCCCCTCAGCTTCAGCTCCTTTTCCACAGTCTGCTGCGGGAAGAAGAGAGCCTTCCACTTCGCAAGCTCGCCCAGCACCTGCTCATCAGTATACTCTGAGCCGTGCTCTGTTATCATGTATTTCGCCAGCCCCCTCATTGCATAGGAGTGTTCGCATCCGCACGCCATCGAGCCGTCGGGGAACACGAGCGTCTGGGCCCCGCAGCAGTATTCGCACGAGATGCTGGTGCCTACGCGCACATATCTCTTCAGCTGGTCGGCCGTGAGGCTCGTGTGCGAAATGGACCTGTCAATATTTGCCAGTATGGTGATGCTTTCAATGGGCTTGTCGAAGCTCACGCCCAACTCAGGCCCATAAACTGCGGGCGTGCCGCTTGGTATGACTTCGTTTATTACTGCCTGCAGGTCAACCGAACCGGAGCTTCCCGAAGAGCCTGAGGCCGCACCGCCCGAAGGCGCCGAGCTAGCACCGCCAGCCGCCGCTGCAGTCAGCGCCGCACTGCCCGTGCTAGCCCCGGCCGCAAGCTTGGCGGAGAGCGTGTTCATCTGGTACTGGTTGAAGAGCAGCAGCACAACCAGCGCGCCCACGAATACGAGCATCATTGTGTTATTGGACTTTTTAGTTTCATTTTTTTCGGCCATAGCTATCACCCGCTTGTTAAGCATTACACCTTTTGTAACATAAAACTATATAAACCTATCTTCTTGCGCAACGCAAAGATGCCGCTTGTGCGCCTGATGGCCTGACTGGTGAGTTTTAATACTTCTGACGCCATATTTTGATGCAGGGGCGCGTTGCCATCATGCGCAAAGCCGAAGACTCCTGCCATTGCAGATAATCGGCCGCTCCTTTTCAGTTCCGGCTAACGTGATCAAATGCGCAAAGTTTCAGTCATAGGTGCAGGCCATGTAGGCTCGACCGTTGCATATGCGCTACTTTTAAGAAACGTCTGCGCAGACCTTTCGCTCGTAGACCTAGACGTCAAAAAAGCAGAAGGAAATGGGCTTGACCTCGAACATTGCCAGCAATTTCTCCCCCCATTCAAGCTCACATCCGGCAGCAGCTATTCATTATGCAAGAACGCCAGCGTCGTGGTGATTACGGCAAGTACGCAACAGCCATGGAAAACTTCCCGGTATGACCTTCTGGAGCAGAATTCCACGATAATCAAAGAAATCATGCAAAAAATATACAAATACGCGCCAAATGCAGTCGTAGTAATAACAACCAACCCTGTCGATGCGATTACTCAGGTAGCAATCAACTGCTCAAAATACCCGGAAACAAAAATATTCGGAACAGGAACCGCACTGGATACTGCCAGGTTAAACCAGCGTCTGGCGCGTCATTATAATATCTCAACGCAGGACGTCCATGCCCATGTGTTGGGCGAGCACGGTGATAGCAGCTTCGTGGCCTGGAGCGGTGCACGAATAGGCAAAACAGCAGTAGGAAGTATGTCGAAGACTGAGCAGGACCTCTTACAGGAACTGTTTATCCAGACGCAAAACACCGGTAAAACAATAATCTCTCAAATCGGCCATACTTCTTTTGCCATAGGGATCGTTACGGCAGAGCTCGTCAGGGCCGTGCTGAACGATTCGAATGAAATATTCCCCGTTTCTACGATGGTCCGGGACTATTGCGGCATACGGGACGTTAGTATGAGCATACCTTGCATGATTGGAAAAAATGGGATTGCAAAACAATTGCCCTTATCATTAACCAAAGTTGAACAGACGTCCCTTGCAAGGAGCGCTGAGACGATTAGGGCCTGCGGATCCCATGCAGTTGGCCTGCGAACTACGGATGAAGTGCCTTCGGTTACTTCGGGAACCGACCCAAAGCGCGCATTGTGCCGCCTTAAGATGCGGCCTTGGATGATGTCTGACCTGCGAGCCACCAAATACAATCCCCAGAAGCCCATGCGGATGCTGTTTTAGGTATCTTCCTCCGGAACCAGGCCGGCATTGCCAACATTTATAAGCCTCGCCTGCGCTAATAAGTGCAGAGAAGAGGCTTTTTCTCGGCGATCGGCGTTTATCGTTTACGAAATGCGCGGATGCTTGTCCCGTAAGATACCCTCTTTCCGCCCGGGCGGAAAGGGGCCCCTTTCTTCTGCGGAAGAAAGTGGGCGGGGTCCTTCAAGGATTAGGAAAAAGCGATTTCTCTGGAGTTAGATTCAGTGACGGGATTTTCAGGACTAGGCATGAAGAAAGAGATAATGTGGGCCATAACTGAGATGGGCTTCAAGGAGCCCACGCCCATACAGGAAGCGGCAATACCGTTCGCAATGCAGGGCGAGGATGTTATAGGCCAGGCACAGACAGGCTCTGGCAAGACAGTAGCATTCGGCATACCTCTGCTCGAGCGCCTCGACCCCAACTCGCGGCAGGTACAGGCACTAGTTTTGACGCCTACGAGAGAACTCGCGGTGCAGGTGTGCGGCGAGCTCGGCAAGCTGGGCAAGAACATGCACGTGCACTCCCTGCCAATCTACGGTGGTGCCTCTATAAACGTGCAGATTGACAACCTGCGGCGCGGAGTCCACATCGTAGTGGGCACGCCAGGAAGGCTCATAGACCACCTTGAAAGGGGCACGCTCAGGCTTGAGGGCGTGAAAATGGTCGTACTGGATGAAGCCGACCGCATGCTCGACATGGGCTTCATCGAGGACATAGACCTCATACTCTCCAAAATTCCGTCCAAGCACCAGACAATGCTCTTCTCAGCCACCATGCCCGACGAAATCATGGCACTTACACACAAGTACATGCACGCGCCGCAGAAGGTGCTCGTGAGCAAGGACGAGATTAGCGTGAAGGAGATTTCGCACTTCTTCGCACCCATACCCGAGCCCCGCGCGCGCTTCCGCGCCGTGACCGAATACCTAAAGAAGCACAAGCCGCCGCTCGCCATCATTTTCACGCGCACGAAGATGGCTGCCGACAATTTGGTTGAAGGTTTGCAGCGCATGGGCGTAAAGGCCGAGGCGTTGCACGGCGACCTCTCGCAGAGGAAGCGCGACACGGTCATGCAGATGTTCAGGCAGAAGCGCATTTCCGTTCTTGTAGCGAGCGACCTCGCTGCGCGCGGCCTGGACGTGAGCGACGTTTCGCACGTAATCAACTACCACCTGCCCGACGAGCCTTCAATCTACGTGCACCGCACAGGCAGGACTGGCAGGGTGGGCAAGCAGGGCATTGCGTTCTCGCTCGTGCTCCCAGACCAGCAGGGCCTGCTCGGCGACATTGAGCGGTTCGCAGGCATCACAATGGCTGAGGAGAAGATTGACATCGGAGTTCTTCCTCCCGCAAGGCCATGGTTCGGCGGTTCAAGGCAGCCGGGCCAAGTCGGACACGGAGGCGGGCAAAGGCCTTACACCTCTTCGCAAGGCCAAAGGCGAGAAGGACAGCAAGGCGGGCATGGAGGCGGCTTTGGCGGCGGGAACAGGCCCAGCGGCTCAGGCGGCTATCATTCACACGACAGAAATAGCGGATCCCGCCGCGAAGGCGGGCGCGGCTCTTCTGGCGGCAGGCCTCCTGGCCGCTTCGACAGGCAGAAGGAAAAAAGGGAGGAAGGCTCAAGGCCGAAATGGCATGGGAGCGGCTAGGCGCAATGCGGACTTTTTATATTTACCTGCCTAACTTCAGGTGGGTGGTTCGATGAAAGCGCTTGCCTATGTTCTTGTAGCTGTTCTGATGTTTTCGCTGCTTTCGGCCGCAGTGGCGGCTGAAAATGGGGGCGGAAATGACAAGGGCCCGCTCTCGAAGATTACGTACATACACTGGAAAAACGCGCCTGCAAAGCCGCCCTGGGCCGGCGGCGGCAAGAATAACGAGAGCTCGTGCTATGCTTTCATCTCAAACGGCGCTAAGTGGAAGGCAACTGAAGATTATGCGATAAATCCCACGAATGCAGACGGTCTTCTCAATGCATCCGAAGTGGTCGCAGCCAATGCCGCAGGCGTTGCAGCATGGGAGGCGCAGTCAGGCAATGTGCTGGGCAACTGGTATGTCGACTATAATGCAAGCTACAACGATGATTATACAGACAACGTGAACAGCATTTCGTTTGGCTACTACCCGAACTCAGGTGTAATAGCCATCACCACTGTATGGGGCTACTTCTACGGTCCGCCTCCAACGCGCGAGATAATCGAGTTCGACCTTCTCTACAACGACCCGTACTATGTGTGGGGCAATGCAGATGTCAATCCAAGCGTGATGGACCTGCAGAACCTCGCTACGCATGAGCTGGGGCATGCCTTCGGCCTCTCAGACCTATACAACAGCGGCTGCACCGAGGAGACGATGTACGGCTACTCGACTGAGGGCGAGATGAAGAAGCGCACGCTCGGGGCAGGCGACATTGTCGGCATAAAGAAGCTGTACGGGTAAAAAGGAGAAACGCCGGTGCCGGGACGGGCTGTCGAAGCAACCACCAGCCTGCCCTCTCAAACCTTGCCCCGGCCAGCGTCCGACATCTTTTTATGTTTTACTTCATAACAAAGACCAAGGAGGCAATACTCCATGAAATTGCTTGCCATCGGGATAATTCTAATGGGCGTTCTATTCCTAAGTGGCTGCCTGGCTTTTAGGCAATCCGTTACTCCCCAATCCGATACTTCCGACTGCGGGAACGGAGTTTGCGATTCAGGGGAAACGAAAGATACCTGCTCCGCTGATTGCAAAGATGGAACTTCTACAGACGACGATTCGTGCAGTTCAAACTCCGATTGTGAATATAAGCAAAAATGCAAGAGCGGTCAATGCGTAACGGTCGAATGCACTACCGACTCGCAATGCTCGGGCTGTAGGCGGTGCTCAGACAATACCTGCGTATCCTGCGGCCGTGGCCCGTATGGCTGTTATTGCTGAACGAGCTCCTTTCCAAATAGTCTCAAACATGAAGCGATTCCAACGCCTCCTTCTCCATGAAGTGCAGCTCGCCCGGCACTATTACTGTGAAGGGCGGCTTGCCTAATTTGGCCTTCTCGAGCTTTGCAATCGCGCCATAGCTTACCTTCTGGTTCGCGCTGCCGACAGCGCTCAAAACAACAATCTGCCTTTCTTCACTAAACACGCCCTTCCCGCCCTTCTTCTCCATCTTGTGCAGCAAATCGAAAATCTCGGCCTGCGTGAGCGCACTGCCCTCATCTATGTCTATTAGCAGAAGCGTGTGCAGCTTGCGCTCCAAATTCTCGCCCACATAGTCATAGGCGCTCATAGGTGCATAGCCCGCATGCCATTTAGCCAGCGTCACTGTGCGGCCGAACTTATAGGCCTGCAATCCCGCCTCGCCGATTGCGGCCGTGAATATTGAGCTCGCGTGAATTACCTGCGTCTTGATGCCGCGCTTCTTGGCCTCGAGCAAAAGCGAGATGTGAGTAGTTGCGATGAGCGGGTCGCCCGGTATTAGCAATGCAATGCGCTTCTTCTCAGCCGCTTTAAGCAAAACCTCGCCCTTCTCCACCTCTGCCCGTCCCAGCACCCTTATCTGGCTCTGCCCAATCTTGCCCTGCAGGTGGCTCAGGATGCCCTGCTGCATCTTGCTCGTGTACTGCTCTGCATACACCTCGTCGCACTTGCGCAGCTCCCAGGCTGCCTTCAGCGGTAGATCCCCAATGCTCCAGAGGCCCATGCCAATCAAACTCAACATCTAAACAACCGCCCTCTCGATTTCTATAATGCGCGCATTTCCACTTTATTGGAATCAATTCCACTTTTATGGATTTGTTCTCTGCGGCCCAAGAAACTGCCGTACGCTTTCCACTCGGCCCGCGAGGGAAAGCATACTGGTTTATAAGGGAGAAAAGGCATATAATAGCCTATTCCTTGAGTGGTGAGACTATGGCTAACTATGCAAACTCCAGGCAAGCAATGAAACTTCATCTGATTAATACTAATCTCGATGGGAGCGGAAAGACCACTTATTTGTGCCTGGCGCACGGCCTCATCGAGCCACTGATCAAAACGGAAACTTCGAGGAAATATGGCTTCGGAGTCTTCGTCTCTTTCGGGCTCGATTCTATAAAGCCACCCTCCGTGATAGGTACGGGAACTCTAGACTCGCTAGTAAATTCTGTATGGGCGCCGGTCACCGTTTCATACGGCCTCCTCTATGGCGTCGAGCCTGTCACAATTCAGAACATTGAGAAACTAAGGGCGGAGCAACTAATGATATCCACCTCTGAGCTGCCCATCGAGAAGTACAGAAACACATTCAAAATCTGCGGTGTAAACTCAATCAACATTCACAAGGCCGCCCAAGGCGCACGGATGCTTTCCGCGATTTCACACGTGCTGCCAAAACCAGATGTTACTGACGTGGCGCTAGCCAGGTTCGAAAATACGCTCAGGAACGCGGGGCGCAAAAACCTCGGCCAGTTGAGCAGCGAGATGGACTATTTCTATGCTCTCTGTGCTTTTGAGGT
Source organism: Candidatus Burarchaeum sp. (assembly GCF_030646255.1). Taxonomy (GTDB): domain Archaea; phylum Micrarchaeota; class Micrarchaeia; order Burarchaeales; family Burarchaeaceae; genus Burarchaeum. The sequence continues at coordinate 10,105 of NZ_JAUSNF010000029.1, forward strand.
AGTGAACAAGACGGAAGTCATAACGTACATTTTCAACGGCACGCCCCTCCTGTCGGTCGACAACAAGCCGATAGCTGCGAGCGGCATCGTCGACTTCAAGCTTGAGACTTCCAGGTGAGCGGTGAAAATATGCAATTAGTTCCAGCCAACGGTCCGAAGCCTCCCACGCGCGGCGAGCTGAGGATGGAATCCATAAAGCCGGGCTTTGCGCATGTTCCTGTTCTAACTGCACCCATAATCAGCATGTATGGTGTGGAGGGAATTGGCGCATATGGCCTGCACCCTGCGGATATTTTTGAAAGGCCGGCCCGCTCGGGCACCATTGACTTCGAACTGGGTTCGTGCATCGTGCTGCAGTTTCCTAACAATGACTACCGCTATTTCCTGCTGCCGGGCGTCAAAGGCGAATTTCCCTATGCGCGCGATAAGGCCGGGATCGTGACGCTGAAGGGGCCTGATTCTGACAAGGTGCTGGACGTAGTTTGGACAAGGAACTTCTTCGAGAAATTCTTATCGGAATTTCGCGGTTTTTATCCCAATCTGGCAACAAAAACGATTAACACAGTTCTTGGCCTGCTCAGCAACCTTGGCGGCGATGCGCTGAAGGCTGCGTTCAGGGAGCTGATAATAGACCCGCAAGAACCCTTTAAAAATATGCCCAAGGGCCCCCTGGGCCCCTTCGAGGTAGGTCCCGAGTCTCAAATCAAATGCGGACACTCTCCAGACGATCCGCAGGTCGGGGTCATCATGGATGCGATTTTCACCTTGCCTGCGGGGCTCCAGATAACCCCAAACTCCAAGATAGATATAGTGCTCAAAGAGAACAAGTACGCACAGAGCTTTTACTCTCAGAACAACCAACAGGTGCCAGCCGTTCGCGTTTGTTTTGATATAAACCATGATTAGCGGACGTGATGCTTTTGGCTCAGCTTCAAAAACAAACCTTGGCGCATATATGGGTCCGACCGATAACGCCAGGCCCTTCCACCCACTATTCTCTCTTCCCCAAGCACCTTCAATCCACTCCAGCTTCCCAACTTCACAGTTCCGATTCTCAGAAGCCGACTAGTTTCGCAACCATGCTGTCGCTCCCCCAGACGCTAATGCTCCAGGAGCGGGAGGCTGGCATATATGCAGCAATTTCAATCTCTCCTGCACGCGTATCCTCCAACGGTTCTGAAATGAAAATTAGCGCTTACCCTTGGCTGATGGAGGCCGAATTCGATCAGTACTCGAAACTCTGCAGCAGCTTTACTGTGGACGCCGCGCCAGTGGTTTTGGTATATAGGGCCACGGAGCTTCTGCGGCTGTTTGCATCAGAAGGCCTGGATATCTTCGAGCATGTCTTTGGGAAGCTGGACTCGCTGCCCTCGCCGCCGCCGGCAGACCTCTTCAATTTCTTTCTGAGTGACTTGCGCATTTCTGACCTGGGCAACGGCCGAATTCCTGCGGCGCTGAGCAAAATCTTCGACAGCGAGCCTCTGGATTCCTTCGGGAAGCCGTTGAATTCCGGCCGCGTAATGCTTTCAATCGCCCTTTCAGGCGCCCTGAACTGAGTCGCGGCATGCTGGGACAAAAAAATCTGCCCATCCCGCAAATCCCCCGGCGGCCATCACCCTACGTATACTTTTATAAAGTTCCCGCAGCATAAGCCTTCCTCATTCTGTGTGGTATGCTATGATGGAAACACAGCGGAATACTGCAAGGCACGGGCAACTTCCAGAGGCCGTGCCGTTTCCAAGGCGTTTTTCATTCCGCCATCCGATGCAACAAAACAAACATGCCTAGCCGTGGCAATATCCATATCATGCGCATAGCTTGCAAAATACAAATCAGGAATCATCTGGAGGTGCGAATATGTTGAATGTGGCGAAGCCAGGAAATATTTCCTTAAGCCGGGCCGTTCTCGAAAAAACACGGCACCAGTTTTTGCTTGGCAAAGAGGTGGCTGAAAGGACGTTCGTGCTTAACAGGCACCGCATAGAGGACCTTCGAATTTGGGGGAACGGGGACACAAAGTCTGCGGGCACTGCACTCGGGGGCATTTTCATCCGCCTCAGGCCGGGCACACCGGAATCCGAAGCACAAGCGGATGAGACTGGCGCAAGGCCTGTGCATTTTGATATGTTTACGGGCCTCCTGAATACCGGCAAGAATGGGAACTGGTCCGACCTCGTTCTAAACCCGCCTCTTTTCTCGGGCTGCACGCACATTCCAAACGAGCTCCTGAAGGAGCCGGTCATCTCTGTCGTCATGCCCTGGTATGCGCTAAACGATAACGCTTCATGGTTTGACGCGCTTGCCGTCCTTCCGAGGCCGCAGGCGCATAATCTAAACGACATCCAATCCAAAGTGGATGCTAGCAGGATTTTAATTTTACAAAACGGGCAGGGCGCAAGCGCGATTGTGGACCTCATGGGCAAGCCCATCAAATCCTCCGAAGTGGCAATACAGCTTACGCTTTCAAACTCCAGGCATTAGGCTTCCAAAAGAGGGCAGTTTGAAACGAGCCCGCAGTCGCTCAGGCTCCTGCGAGCATCTTAGTGCAGCCACTGCTGCACTTCTGCTCTCCGTCACTCACGCGCCGGCGAGCATCCTCAGCAAGTCCCTTACGCCCGGCGCAAGCCCGAAAATCAGCAAGAGCAGCGCAACGAAAAGCTTCTCCTGCTTGTCCTCGCTCTCCTTCTCGAGCACGACCATGGCAATAGTCGCGACAGCCACTTTCACCACAAAGAACGAGAACATCGAATCCCCTATCGTGCCGATGAAGCGCGAGAGCACATGCTGTTCAAAGTACTGCTTGCCCACCGCAGGGCCGAAGACGTTGATGACCACGAAAGTAGCCGCACCGTCAAATGCATGTGCGAATATTACAAGGGAGCCGACCCGGCTGGGCATCTTGAGCTGGCGCAGCACGAGCGAGCCGGCCAGCGCACCCACAAGCGCGAGCATGAGCGCCAGCGCGCCGAAATACCAGAACTGCAGGAGCGGCGCGAGAATGATGAGCTGCGAGAGCCAGAGCACAAGGCCAAAGGGCGCAATGAGGGCGGGCCTGCGCATGCGGTTGAAGCCGAAGACAGCGGCCAGCGTGATAAGGCCGGTCACAATGTAGATACCCGGAGTTACGGTGAGGTAGCTGTAGTCATAGATGTGCGAGTTCAGCACAAACGAGGCCAGCGGGTTGCCCGCTCCTGCCGAAAGAGCCATCACGCCAGTATCAACTGCATCAGTAATCACGCGCGCAGTCGAGCCCAGCAAAATGAAGGGTATGATGGAAAGCACGAACTTTTCGTCAATCGCAATCTTCTCGCGCTTCAGGCCCTTGTAGATTAGCCATGCCGCGGCGAGCGCAATTACGGCGTAAATCAGCGTATTGATTGCATTATAGCCAGTCTTGTCCCATATGGGGCTGATGAAATAGTCGTCTATGAAGCCTGCCATGCGGTAAGCTTCGAGCGAGAGTTTTATAAAGCTAGAGCGGAAAAGGATTTCATGAATTTCAAACTCGCCCTCGCAGCGCTCATGCTGCTCCTGGCCGCGCCCCTGGCATATGCAGTCACCTATTCCAGCGTCATAGTCGAGCCGAACCAGCTCACAGCGCTCTCAAATGATGGCGGCGGGGCAGCTGCAATCATATATTCCACAACCAACTCCAGCGCGCAGGCCGCTTTCGTAAGCAAGACCCTGCTGGTGAGCGACGGCATGAGGCTCGAGAACAACGACCTTGTGCGCGTCGAGTTCGAGGGCAGCGCTCTCAAGCTAATCGGCGTGGGCGGCGAGCCCGACCGGAGCGGCTACGTCACCCTTCCCGTAAGGGGCGAAACCGGCGGGATGAACATCTCGCAGAACATATACAGCCAGCTGAACGGCTACGAAGCCATTTTCACTCCCGCAATTCCCGCCTCGCTCGCAGGCAAGCGCGCGTGGATTGAATATTCAAACGAGTTCTGGCTCATTGGAGATATGAATGCCAGTTCACACTCCATACTGCTCTACCAGGAGGCGGCCTATGGCACGATTGACTATAATCACACGCTGGCTACTGGCTCCGTCGGCCTCCAGTTCGTGGGCCTTGACGAGGACACGGGCAACCCGATAGTGCGCTTCAGGGCAGGCAACGAGCCCACCTTCATGACCGTGCGCGAAGAGTTCGACATTGAGAACAAGCTAGCCTCCTTCTGGGTCGACTACAACACAAGTGCGGGCATCATATTGAATGCAGACTGCTATACCTCGGGAGGCATGAAAGGCTCGCTCGAGTTCGTAAATAATAGGTACCGCGGCAGGCTCGACTATGGCGCGCTGCCGCCCATGGAGCTCTTTTACACCATAAGCTGCAGCAAGGAGGGCTATGAGTCGCAGACCGAGCCCCGCTTCCTAAACCTTACTGTGGCGCCTACAGCTTCAAGTCCCGGAGCCCAGCTGCCGGCAGTCGTGCCCAGCCCGCCCGCACAAGCGCCTCAGCAGGCGCCTGCAGTGCCCGAGATTACGGGCCAGCCCTATGTGCCGGCACCGCAGCCTCAGCAGCCGACGAACTTCTTCGACTGGCTTTTCCAGTTCCTGCGCAACCCGTTTGCATGGCTGTGGCAGTAGGTGCGCAAACTTCCCGCAGGAAAACCTTGTCGGCCGGATAATCATCATAAACCTGCAAATGCCTATTTTGGGCAGGTGGCAGGATGAGTTTCAAACCGCAAGGCACGATTAATGCGACAGGCAATATGACGGGAGCACAACCCGGGCCTTCTGCGCGCCAGCCATTCCTGCATCGTTTTTTGGAATTTAATCCAACGCTGAGGCGGCTCGTAAAAGACGAGCGCGGAGGAATTGACCTTACGCCCCGCGAACCTTCTGAGGAAACCAAACTAGCCCACCGCCCGACCGATGAGGAAACTAAACTTGCGCCTCGTAGGCATGCCGAGGAAACCAGCCAGAAACTGACATTTCTCAATAAACTGGAAAACGGGTTAGACCCTTCCGAGGCGATGAAAAACGCAACCGGCCTTGGCTTCCTGTGGGAGTCATCCAAGCACATTGCAAAATACACTGCCGTCGGAGTGGTGTCACTGGGGCTGGGCGCGGTTAAATTATATGGGCCGTTCATTGGCGCACTTTCTGTGATCGGCGGACTGGTGCGCAGCGCCACGCTCGGCATGCCCCTGGCCGAAGGCATGAGGGATATGTTTTATTTCGGCGTAAATGTTCTTGCAGCCATTACTTTTCTTGGCGCCTTCGCGGGCGCGTTTGGCGGCTTTTTTATGGGGCTATCAAATGCAATGGGAATCGCCACGGAACGGCAGTTTAAGCGCACAGGAACCCCTGATGGCGTTTCAGAGAACGATATTTTAAAGAAGGAATTTGATCGCAGTTCTCGCATCACAAAAACATGGTTGACTTTTGTTGGCGGGTCGCTCGGCTACCTGTTAATCTCGGCAGCCAGTGTTCCTACGGCTGTCATTACCGCAGCAGTTGGCGCGGCCCTGGGCTATGGCGCGGCCCTGCTGATGATTCGTGAACGACGTGGATGAGCAAGCTTTCAGCAGGTGATGCCATGCAGTTTGGAACACGGCCCAGGACAGCCGTAACAACCGTGCGGCCAGCACAATTTCTTCTTTCGACGCCTCTTTCACGAATGGCTTTGATGGTTGAACGTTGGCCTGCAAAAACGAAGAAGGCACAGGCTAAAATACCAAATGCATACGGAACCGAGAGCCTTATGCCTCTGGGGCCCGTGAAGTCGCCCGCGCCAAAGGTGCTGATGAACGAGGGCCGCCTGACTGCAAAGACAGTTGCGATAGTGTGCGGCATGGGTGCGATCCACGGCGCCATTTATGGCGAACTATTGCTTGCTCTCAAGGGGGTGCACTCTGCATTTGATTACGCACTCGGCATCCCTGCTGTGCCGGAATTCCCGCGGTTCGCCGGGTTCTTTTTCTCGCACGCACCGCAGTTTGCGGCCATCGGCGCGCTGGTCGGCCTGGGTTCAACAGTAGTCGGAGCCGCGATCGCCTTAGTACTGGCGCGGAAACACGCGGCAAATGATGCAGGCAAAACAACGCCCTCTTGAATATTTTTGAATTCATTGCCGCGGCCAAAGTCACTGAACAACTTCGGGTGCGCGGAAGCTGCCGCCTTAAGGCAGCAGAGGAGCGCACCCGAGCAGCTTCCGCCTAAAGCCCAACCCTATCGGAAGCT
>NZ_JAUSNF010000038.1 GCF_030646255.1 Candidatus Burarchaeum sp.
TCACACGCTTGCAGCCCCTGACGTCTTCTCAAACCAAATCGACATAACTGCAGATCCAAACAACCAGGCCTTCTACAACTTCTTCCTCGGCTGCGGCAACTACTACAACGGCACGAAGGAGCGCTACTACGTGAAGCAGAATCCGTCCGTGTGCCAGTGCCAGTTCTGCACGCCCGGAGAGACATGCACAGATGCAGGGCCAATGGAGTGCAAGACCACGGGCATTGAACCTACTCCGGACATTCCGACCTCGACAGGCCTCCAATGCCTAGGTCCTACACTCGAGAAAATAGTTCCGCCACAGGATTTCAAGTGCAGCCCCGGCTGCGTGCCCTTCCCTATTCCGGACTATTCCGAGGACCCGGAGAAATACAACACCAATGCGTTCTATGGTTTGCAATATGATTGCATCAACGGCGCAGACTCCGAGATAACGAAACAAACCTATGGCTGCTACGCCTTCTGCAACGTGAAGGTAAAGCGCAATGCTGCTGGAGAGGCGGAAGTAGAATCATGGAACCGGGGCCTCGTAAAGCCCCAGCCAGGCTACAACTCGCCCGATGCAACCGGAAAGCCGCGCTTCACGCCCACAAACTGCTACATGTTTGACGAGACGACCGGAAGCTTCTATATCTACAAAGAACTCTTGGGTGGAAACCCACTGCACCGCTCCTACCCAATATTCGATGCGCAGGGCAAGGACAACGCGTGCGGCCTGAGTTCAGAGGACCTTGCAACTTTCCTTGCAGAGCAGTCTGCAGACCAGGCAATGCCGTCTATAGTGGTAAGGTAGCTTGGCTCAAGAAAAATTCGCTCAGGCGCCTGCATTCCGGGGTGAAAGCGCCAGGCTTTCCAAGCCCGACAATTCCGTCCTTATGCCTGTTATTTTCTTAATCATGCCCTGAACTGCCTGCAAGTCTGCAGGGCTCATGTTCAGCATGCCTTCATATTCTTCCTGCAGTTTTTTGATAGCATAATAATCCACGCAATTCTGGGCCAGCTGCGCTTCCTTGTCCGGCTTGCCAGCATTTTCCCTCATGGAGCCGCTGGGCAATTTTTGGTCATCTTCCAGTATGGGCATATAATTCATGAGTAAATTTTCATCATTCGTAAGCGCATTCCCAAGATTATAGAGTTCAGCGGCAAGCGAGACCCTCTGCCGCACCTCGTCATTGCCCATCGATGCGGCGAAGCCAAAGGCTTTCCTTGCAACATCGACATTGATGTTCTCAGGCGAAATCAAAAGGCTGTCCACTATCCTTTCCTCCGGGGACTTGAGCGCCGGCGCGTTTATGTAGTCGGACAGCATTCGGTTGTTCTCTATGCGCTCCAGGGCTTCCCTTGCATTTAAGTAAGACATGTAGTCCAGTGCCGGCTGCTTTCCTGCCTCATCGGAATCCCTGCCCACAAACGCCCGCAGCCCACTCTCTTCGCCCTCAAGCGCGGCAGCATATTCCTGCTCTATTCCAGAAACAGATGCCTGCCCTCCTGCCACTGCAACCGAGTTAAGGAAGCCCTGATATGTTTTTATGCATGCCTTAGTGGCCGCCTCCTCTGCAATGAATATGTTCACGTCGCCTGTCTTGGCATAGTTGTCGAGCCGGACAGTCTCAGTATAAAGCTGGAGCAGTTCATTCACCATCGTCGTATCCGGGGCAACAGCGGCGCCATTCACATCCTTCTTTTCATACTCTCTTGCAAGGTCGGTCAGTATGGCGCCCTGGCCTGTTAGGTTGTCCATATGGACGGTCTGAGGCACATTTTGCAATAATTTGGATAATGCGTCAAACTGCGCCTTATCAGTTATGCTTGCAAAGCTGACCGGCATTCCTTCAGGCGCGTTATCCTTCCTCCATCCCGCAGTGTTCGCATCAAGCTCTTCCAGTTTCTCGTGCTTTTCTTCCTGCGTAAGTTTGGGATTTTCAAGTATGCCTTGGGCGATGCTAGTGTACATTTCCAACTCTGCTATGGGTCCGCGGACCTGCCGCACCTGTTCTTTGTTTGCAAACTCAAGGTATGCTGTGGCTGCGGCCCCATGCTGTGCGATGAATTCCTGGGTGTTTCTTTGGATGTCGGCCTCTGAGCTTCCCTCATATGCTCTCATGAGGTTGCTCCCGTCGCGCCTAAAAGCATCAATATCTTCAACGCCCCCTCTTGCCGCATAATAAATAAACCTGCTCTCTGCCGTAGCGGAATCCCTCTGCATGGATGCGCAGGCCATCTGAAAGACATTGGCCGCGCCAGTCAACTGCGCCAGGACCGCGCCTTCCGCAGTAATGGCCCTGGAAAGCGAGTCCATCATGGCATCCAGCTGTGCGCTGTTCCTTATCACGCTGAAATCAAAGCTATAGCCCAATAGGGCAAGCCGGTCCTGCCCTTCCCCAATGCTCCTGTCAAGTTCCCTTAGCAACGCTGCCTTCTGCCCGCCACTCAACGTAGCGTCATCCAGTATTTCCCGTATCGTGATTCCATGCTCCCCTACTATTTCAGCAATCTTGGCGAGCGCGACAGTTGCGTCGGCGTTGCGGGCAAGCTCATAGTTCCTAAAAACTTCGGCAGATGCGGCCGTAATCTGCCTTTCGATTGCCTTAACCTCCGCGGAGTCTTCCCCCTTTGCCCTCACTGCCGCGTCCCTCTCCTGCAGGAGCCGCGCAACGTCTTCCTCAGCCTTTTCCGCTGCCCCATAATAGCCCCTTGCTTCCGCAGTGCCTGGCGTGCAGAGCCTGCTCACCATCATGTTTATCATCGGCGCCCAAATATCGTAGAACCTCTGCGTGAGCGGAATATCTATAAGCAGAGCCTGCAAGCCTGCCGCAACCTGGTCTTCTGTAGGCGTCTTGTTTGCCTTGAACGCATCCTTGAGCGCGCCCCCGAAAGCAAGGCCGTATAGCGAGCCGAAATACCTGGTTACGTAGTAATATGTGCCGCCAATGCTTCCGCCTGCGCCCCTGAGCGCTTCCATGCCGCTGCCCGTTATGCCTCCTCCTGTACTGCCATATATATTTTTTCCTCCTCCGATTAGTGCGCTCCAATTAATTATGACGTCATGGCCCCGCAAGCCCACAGGAGAGCCTGCCTGCAGTCTGTCATTGAAGAAAAGCGTGTTGAAGTTCCGGAAACTGAGCTTGGTTAGCTCGCTTAGGTTATTTTCCGCACCCGTGAGCTGCGTTCCCAGTTGGACGCGTTCTTGGCGCAGCCCGGACAGTTCTGTCCGCACTTCCTCAACGCGCGCATCGAGTTTTTCCACTTTTTTATCTATTTTCTCCTGTATCTTTCCTCTCTTCGGCGGTGGAGCTGCCATCTTCAATAGTATGCCACCCGTCTTGACCAGGCCTAGATTGCCCTGAAGCTGACCCAGCTTGGTTTCCAAGCTCGATATTTGTTTATCAAGCGCCCCGCTCTTGCCCTGCAAATCTTTTACCTCGGTCTTTGCCATTGACTTCTGCACAGCCTGCGTGGCGCCATAGCTGGCCATGCTGAAAAGCGCAGTGCCCCAGGCATTCACGCTTCCGCCCTTCCGCATCATGTACTGCCTGCCGCCGCTCGCGCGGGGCGAGGAAAAGTCGAAACCTCCTAGCACGTTCTTGCCCTGCACATACATCGAGGCCATGAGGAGGCCGAGCAGCAGAACGAGCGGGAGGCACAGGGACTGCAGCAGCGCCGTATTTGTCGGGAAGATGTCTCCCAGCGTGATTATGCCGCCCGTGCCGCACGCAGGCACCGTGACGACTACGGGCTTGTAGCTTTTTGCAGGGTCATAGGTGCCGTCCGGTTTCTTCTCTTCATGCCCCCAGTAAATCACGCTCACGAAGCAGTTGTCGGATGTCGGCCGCGGTATTTCTATTGTCGCGGCGTTTGTTCCGGGCTCAGCATCCTTCCAGGCATCCGCTATCTGGTCAACAGCATTATTCTCATATGCCCGCGGTTCAGTAGGGTTCAGGTTTTCGGCAATGTCCGCACCCGACTTCATGCCCCTGTAGACATAGAAATCACACAGTTCCGGGCCGCAGGTGCTAGGCACATTTATCGTCTGCGGGTTATTGAACGGAATCCATTCCCCGTCCGGCGCGTTCCTGTAGTAGAGCTTCACAACAAGCGCGACCTTCGTATCAACCGATGCCTTGCCTATCGAGAGGTCCATCATAGTTTCCTTGTAATTACTGAACGAACCGTAGAGCGCAAACGAAATAGTCGAGAAGGAAAGAAGAATAAAGAACGCAAATGCGGCTGCGCGGCCGGGCTTCATGAATGAGGTTCCGCACCCCTCATTTAAAGCTTTTTCTTCGTCTTCGCTTTCTCGCTGCCCGGGCAGCGCATCTTGCAGAGTTTGCACTGCACTCGCACAGCTAGGGCAATGCGCATTCAAGCACCCATGCAGCGCTTGCGCTAATAAAAAATAAATTCGTGGACCAACGTTTTTACGTGAGTGACCTCGTTAAATCAAATATGGTTAAGGCGTTAGTGGCAGCGGGCTGACGGCCTCGCGTGAGCTAAGCCTTTACACCCCTGCTCTATCAAGAGGGTCTATTTCCCTCGCCATGTTGCCTCGTTTTGAGAAAGGCTTCGACCTTAGTTGCGTTCAGGTCTTATCCTTCAGCGCGTAGCTGCCCGGCAATGCTTGACACAACCGGTACACCAGAGGCGCCGACCCCAAGTTCCTCTCGTACTTAAGGGATCTTGCTCTCAAGCAACAACACTTCCAAGAGATACTACCGAACTGTCTCGCGACGTTCTGAACCCAGCTCGTGTAGGTCTTTAATGGATGAACAACCCAACCATTGGCGGCTCCTGCACCGCCAGGATGACCTAAGCCGACAGCGATGTACCAAACCGCGGGGTCGATGGGTATTTGAGCCGAAATTTCCCATAAACCGAACCGCGCTCCCTCCCGTAGGAGGGGTCTAAAAGGGGCTTAACCCCTTTTCTACACGAGCCAAGGCCCATTATGGCCTCAGCTTCCATCGAATGCTGTGGTTTAATTCTGTAGTCTCTATAGTCTCTGATTTACATTGACTTCGGAAAAACTAATGGGTCTTGGCGCGCAGCGCATGCGAAAAAACCGGAAAATTTCCGTCTCTCGCCCGCGACGAGCCTGTTACCCCCGGGGTAGCTTGTCTGACAGCTTGAACCCTCATCAAAAGGGTATCAAGGTTCGTTAAGCCCGACTTTCGTCTCTGCATCCCACGCTATTAAGGATACAGTCAGCCCTGCATTTGTCTTTAACCCTTCACGCTGGATTTCTGACCCAGCTAAGCAGAGCATTGGGCGCCCTTGTTTCCTTATCGAGGGCGTACCGCCCCAGTCAAACTATCCACCTGCCGTTGTCCCTTTTGGGTTAGAGACGTAACAACCGCCGAATGGTGTTACAATTTCGCCTATACGCGCCCCAGAAGGCGCGGCATGACGGCTCCCATTTACGCTCCGCAGCGGACATCACGTCTCAACAACAGGCTATAGTAAAGCTCCACGGGGTCTTCGTTTCCCCTTGGAAGTCCTCTGCATTTTCACAGAGTAGTGATTTCACCAGGTCCCAGGTAGGGACAGTGGGAAGCTCGTTATGCCCTTCATGCAAGCCACCAATTAAGCGGCGAGGTATTACGCTACCTTAAGAGGGTCAGAGTTACCCCCGCTCTTTGCCGGCGCTTTGCTCCGTTGAAACAGAGTTTGACGTACCGGTAGTGAGCAGGCATCGCCCCCTATACTAGGCCTTACGACTTTGCAGGGAGCTGTGTTTTTGATAAACAGTCGACCTCCCCTGGTCACTGCGACCTGCGGATGCACCTTGCGGCACAAACGCAGGCATAGCATATTGCTAACTTATGCTACCAATTTGCCGAGTTCCCTTACCTGAGTTCTCCTGACACGCCTTGGCTTTTTCTGCCAGCAGCACCTGTAATAGTTCTAGGTACGAACTTACTGGATCGTTTCCATCTCTTTTTCATGCAACCCGTTTTTCCGTCAACGCTTTTTTCGAAACGTCGAAAAAAGGGTTGTTTCACGGACTCAAGGAGTCAACCGGACATGTTGCCATGCCGACCGCCCTTCAACCGCTTCTCCTCATAACGAGTCTCCACGGCCTTCGGACAGCCGGTAAGGTCTCCCCAACCCGGCCTATCCCCAAGTGTTAGAAAATGGACGCGCCTTTCGGCACCTACCAGCAAGGCACAGGAATCTTAACCTGTTTCCCATTTGGCCCCGAGTAATTAGCTGGAGCCTTAGGATCGGCTTACTCTCGGCTGACAAACGTTGCCGAGAAACCCGTGTGCTATGCGGCGTACGGGATTCTCACCCGTATTTGCTGTTACTTACACCAAGATATTCATACGAGCTAGGTCCATCGGACCTCACGGCCCGACTTCTACCCTTGCCCGTCGCCCCCCTACCAGATGAAGCGCGCAGCGCTTCCTCTCGGGTCTCGGCACCTGGCTTAGTCCCGATCATCTTCAAAGTACGCATTCTCGACCGGTCCGCTATTACGCGTTGTTTAGAGGATGGCTGCTTCTGAGCCTACCTTCCGGCTGTTTTGGAATGGATACTCCTTTAGATTAACACTTAGCCAGGCTTTAGGGGCCTTAACCCAAGTCTCGGTCGTTCCCGTCCCGTTGCCCTAGCTTACCCAGGGCAGCCTACTCCCGCCTTCTACGGCGATGATGGATTCGGAGTTTGACATGTCGGCAGAGCCTTTCGGCTCCGTTCCGACGAATCAGTGCTCTACCCCATCACCAACCTCCAGCGAGGTAATCCTAAGGATTATTCGAGGGGGACCCGATATCGCCAAGTTCGACTGGACTTTCACCCCTACTCGCAGGTCACCCGAGCAGAATATACTAGCACCGGTTGCGGGCCTCCACCAACTGGAAAGTCGGCTTCGCCCTGCCCACGAGTAGATCACATTGGCTTCGGGTCACACGGAAGTGACTTGTCGCTCTTTCGAACGATGCGCCTCCCTTGCGGTGCGCGCTTTTGCTTTCGCTACGCCTTGCGGCTCGCCACTTCCGTATACTCCTTGGCTCTTGCTTCGAGAAGAACGATGTGACACTGATCCGCGCATGTCGCACTAGGCGTTGCCACCCAGTCCTTCCACGCGCATCATTCCTTTCGCGCCATACCAATCTCGTAACCATGCAGTTTCAGGCTCTTTTCAAAACCCTTCCGGGCTCCTTTTCAACTTTCGCTCGCGCTACTAATTCGCTATCGGTCTCGGGGTATGTTTAGGGTTGGAGGTCGATACCCCCGTATTCGCGCCCAGTACTCAGGGGGCGCTACTCGTTCGCGCCTAATTCCAATGCGATGCACATACGAGGCTTTCACTCTCTATGGCACTGCTTTCCAGCAGACTTCTGCTCCCGCACTGGATAAATGACGCACCACATTCCCGCACAATTACTTGCGCGGATTCGGTTTGCCCTTTGCTGCGTTCAATCGCCTTTACTAACAGCATCTCAATTGATTTCTCTTCCAGCGGCTACTAAGATGTTTCAATTCACCGCGTCTTCGCTCCTTACGGAGCACAGGACTATCTGAGGTTCAAAGGCCGCATGCGCCTACCCTCAGCTTATCGCAGCTTGCCACGGTCCTTCGGTTGCCCGAGCCCAGCCATCCTCTGCATGGTGTAATTACACATATCTGTAAATCAGAGGTCACTCACTTCGTACACGTTGGCCCACACGAAA
>NZ_JAUSNF010000056.1 GCF_030646255.1 Candidatus Burarchaeum sp.
GTGGGTGCGCAGCGGGAAGTGGTGCAGCGAGGACAAGAACCCGACCAAGCTGACTGTGAACAGCATGGGCTACCTGCAGCCAGGGCTTGCAATAAATCCCTTGGAGGCGACATGCTACCTGCGAGTATTCCTCGGCGCAATCTCGCCCGAGGCCGAAAGCCAGGAGGATTTCCTGAAGCGCCTGAATGTGCGCGAGGGCGGGAGGAAAGGAGGTGCAATAAGAAGCCTGTTCTACATGCGCTTCCTTGACAAGGAAATGCTCACGCTATTCGCCGCAATCGGCTACCAGAAAAAGAACGTGTGCGTGTGCGAGGAAATTCCAAAGCTGGTCGCGCCCCACATGCAAAACCAAAAGCAGGCACCAGGCAAAGGAGCTATTCAACAGTAACGCTCTTCGCCAAATTCCTCGGCTTGTCCGGGTCGTGGCCACGCTCGAGGCACGAGTAGTATGCGAGAAGCTGGAGCGGAATGATGTAGAGCAAGGGCGAGAGCTCCTCGCTCACGGGCGGCATTGCAACCTTCCACTTCCCTTCCTCGAGCAGGTGCGGGCTGTCGCTCAGCGCCATTATCTTGCCCCCGCGCGCCTTGCACTCCTTTATGTTGCCCAGCATCTTGTGGTGCGTCTCGCCACTCGCAGGCGCTATAGCTATCACCGGCACACCATCTGCGATGAGGCTGAGAGGGCCGTGCTTCAGCTCGCCCGCAGGGTATGCTTCGGCATGCACATATGCTATTTCCTTCAGCTTGAGCGCGCCCTCCATTGCAACCGGTGCTGCCAACCCGCGGCCTATGAAGAAGTAGTCGTTGGTCGTGCGCAACGAGTGCGCAATTTCCTTCATCTTGGGCGCGAGCGCGAGAACAGTTTTTATTTTCTTCGAGAAGCCGTTAATCGCCAATTTTTTCCCTGCAACTGCAAGCGCGAGCTTTGTGAGCACTGCCACTTGAGATGTAAATGTCTTGGTCGCCACTACCCCAACCTCGGGCCCTGCGCCTATGTAAATATTTGCGTCAGAGCCGCGCGCCAGCGAGCTGCCCACTACATTTGTAATCGCAACCACTTTCGCGCCGTGCGCGCGCGCGTGCTTCACTGCAAGCATGGTATCAATGGTCTCGCCGGACTGGCTGACCGCAACCACGAGCGTCCCGGGGCCCACAACTGCGCCTTCCTTGTACTCCGAAGCAACCCAGGCCTCTGCCTCGCGGCCGGCAAGCCGCGCGAGGAGGTGCCTGAAGACCAGGCATGCATGATAAGAGGTGCCGCAGCCGATTACGTGGATGTGCCTGGCCCCGCGCATGAGCTTTGCGGCCTTTCCAACATCAACACGCAGCGCAGCCGGTATGCTCAAAATCTGCTCGTTTATCTCCTTTATGGTGAAGTGCGGATAGCCCTCCTTCTGCGCCATTTTCGCAGTCCAGCTCACGTGCATGCGCTTGCGCTTTATCGGCCTTCCCTCATGCTCAAACCTTGCCCCGCGCCTGTCAATTACAACCAGATCGCCGTCCTCCATGAATGCGAAATCGCGCGTGTGGCTGAGCAGCGCCGGCACGTCGCTGGCTGCAAACATCTCATTCCCCTCATTCTCGGCGCTCCGAGAATGGGGCCCCTTTCCGCTTGCGGAAAGAGGGTTGCCGAAGCCGATAACAAGCGGCGAGCCGTTGCGCGCCAGCACCAGCTTGTCCTCGCCGGCCTTCAGCACCGCAAAAGCGTAATTGCCCCTGAAGCGCGCAACCGCCTTCCTTACAGCCTCCTCGAAACTAGCCTGCTTCCTGCCCGCCCCGTGCTTTAGATTTTCCTCAATGAGATGCACGGCCACTTCAGTGTCTGTCTCGGATTTGAACTTGTGCCCCTTCCGCAGCAGCTCGTGCTTAATCTCCATGTAATTCTCAATCACGCCATTGTGCACAATCGCAAGCCTGCCCGTGCAGTCGCAGAGCGGGTGCGCATTCAGCTGGCTCGGCGCGCCGTGGGTGGCCCATCTGGTATGCCCTATGCCTGCATGACCTTCCAAGTCCTCCAAATCATGCTTCTTGTGCACTTCCGCTATTTTCCCCACATCGCGCTTCACAGTAATTCTTCCATCATGCGAAGTGGCAATGCCTGCGCTGTCGTAGCCCCTGTATTCAAGTGCCTTGAGGCACCCGAAGATTGTCGGAGCAGCCTTTCGATAGCCAATGTAACCTACAATGCCGCACATGGTGATTTGCAGTGGATTTTGAGGTTCTGTTTTATAAATCCGTGATGCTGCATTTATGGCGATGGAAACGTCTAAAACGGCAGGGCAGTATGGGGCAGCCACCGAACAGCAAATCGAGTGGCTTTCCAAGGCACGCGAATATCTGAAGGAAAATCTTCTCAAAAACCTGCAAGCAGGCATGCAGACATTTGATCCGAACTTCTCGTTTTCTAAGCAGGATTGGCAAAGGCTGTCCGATGTGACAATAAAGGAGTTTATGGCTGCCGACGCTCATTTTTACTTCCCTGACCCTAGCCAAGCCGGATTTTTTTACGGAAAAACCGAGTTCGGAGGGTTTTATGATGGAAGCTGCATCAATCTTTCCTCTAAAGAAATCAAATCATATTTTGATATGCTGCGCACAATTACGCACGAGTTTTTTCACTACTTGCAGGAGATTGGAGGATGCCCCGCAGAACCCCATGTTTCCGACCCTGCCCGGCAGCTCCTATCCGTTTCATTTAGCGAGGGCAGCGCGGAGTTTCTTACTCAACTCGCGTTATGCCAAGATGCGGTATTCAAACGCTATATGGATGCGGCGGCCGTTAACAAAAATATGGCGGGACAAATCGAGTTTGCAGTGCCCTATCCATCCGAAACCTTCTGCATATATGCGCTTCTTAAGACGGGCACCGTAAGTCCGACTGCGTTTTTAGACGCTAGCCTGGGTTATATGCATAAGGCCGAGAACACCGAATTCGTCGGCTTCGAGCCCGGAGCGTCGTTCAAGACCCAGATAACCGATTCCTTGGGTGAAAAAATATTCACACAACTTTTCAGCCCAAACAAAGCCAAATCCCCATGGACTTACGATCATGCCGTGGATATGGTGCGCCTCCTATATGCCGCCCTCAGGAAGAACGGAGTAAATACGTATGCGCTTGAAGAGAATGCGGGCTCGGACCTGGCCCTGTTCTCCAAGCCCTTCTCATCAGCGCAATCGTCAGGTTCGCTTTTCGGCTAATTCATGGTTTAACGCAAATTCATTACTGCACAACCTCTCCTATGGCAAAAGTCCTGCGCACAGCAGTTACCATTATGCGCACGTCCTGCCCCACCTGCACGCCAGGTATGAAAATCACGAAGCCATCGTAGTGCGCAATCCCGTCGCCCTTGCTCCCCTGCGCGTCTATCTTCACGTCATACTCCCTGCCTTCCTCAACCGGCGCATTTCCTTCCCTCATGGCCCCACCCCTCAATTAGCTTCTCTCTCTGCAGGAGCTTCTCGGCCGCGTTATTTAAGCTTTATTCACACTGAAAGGCGAACAAAAACTGAACAAAAGCGCAGTCCCCGGAAGTCATGTTTATATAGCGTATCTTCGATTTCCCTGCATGGCCAAGAAGGGCGCGCCAGGCGGCGTGCGCAAGGAGGGCAAGATTCTTCCGCGCGCAGCAGTTGAGCGCCTTATCCGGCGCGCAGGCGCAGACCGCGTGAGTTCGAGTGCCGCAGAAGCGCTGGCCGAAGTGCTCGAGCATGCAGGTCTTTCCCTGGCCTCGCGGGCCTCGACAATCGCAAGGCACGCGGGCAGAAAAACAATTACTTCGAGTGATATAGAAATAGCGAAAGCGTAGATGATAAAAAACGAGGTGAGGCTTTGAAATACATTGGAATTCTGGGAGTCTTATTGGTGGCCATCATGCTACTGGGCTGCACAGGCGGGCAGCAAACAGCCCCTACTTCGCCGCAGGGCCAGCCTGAAGTTCCGCCGAACGCGCAGGGCGGCTATGTGGGCGGGCCTACCTCGCCGGACACTGCGAGCGTTGAAAATTCTCAAACTCCTGCTGAGCCGGCAGGGCAGGGCACAACGCCCGCAGAGGCAAGCGGTTCTGGCTTTGATGCATTCGCAGCCAAAATAAGTGCTGCCGAGTACAAGGCCACCTATAGTGTGGTCTTCTCAGGCCAGACCTCCACACGGACCCAGGTCATGAAGGGGACGAAGGTGCGTTTTGACAGTACATCCCAGGGGCAGACCAGCTCCGTATATGTGATCGACAGGATGGCATACATCTGCATGAGCCTCGAGGGCAGCCCCATATGCTACAGCACGACTATGCCTGACGATGATCTGAGCACGACCGTTGCAAAAGAGACAGCCAAATACACCATCACGCCGCTGCCCCTGCGCACAGTGGCGGGCCTGGTCGGCAGCTGCTGGAGCTTCTCGGGCGATGAAATTGAAGGCACAATGGAGTCCTGCTATTCTGCCGAGGGCGTGCTGCTGTACTCTTCCGTAATCGTGCAGGGCCAGGCCATGGTCACTGAGGCGACAAGCGTGCAGATAGGCAATGTAGCCGACTCCGAATTCACGCTGCCCGCAGAGCCAACGGCTCTTCCGACCTATGGCGACTACGGCGGCTATGGCTAAGCGGCGGACTGCGCAGCGCATCTGCCTAAATAGGCCTATGTAGTCCGGCCTTCTTTTTCCTTTTTATTTTTATCTGATTCAATCCAGCCCAATAACGTGAGCTTATGGGTATATTCGAACGGCTTGCCTCAAATGTCCTGGCGAAGAAGGGGCTGGATGCCGCCGCAATCCTGTTTTTCGCATGCATAGTCCTCCTGCCCATACTCTACCTGCTGCTTCTCAACCCATCCTTCAACATCTCGCCCGAGATGTGGGGCGCTCTCTGGAATTCATTCACCATTGCGGCCATTGCAACCGTAATTGACGTCGTGTTTGGCCTGCCTCTTGCATGGATACTTACAAGGCGCAAGTTCCGCGGCAAGACCATAATCAGCTCGCTGGTGGACCTGCCGCTCGTAATCCCAACGAGCACGCTCGGCCTTTCCATAGGCCTTTTCTGGGGTGCGGGCGGGCTCGGCGTGCTGGCTGAAGGCTACTGGCTCATACTCGCGCTCCACATAGTCTTCACCCTTCCCTATGTGGTCACAACAACCGCAGCGGCAATAGAGTCCATCGAGCCCACACTTGAGACTGCCTCGCGCTCGCTCGGCGCAACCGCATTCACCTCTTTCAGGACCATCTGGTTCCCGCTCCTGCGCTCGGGCCTGCTCATAGGCGCGCTGCTCGCATTCACGCGCTCGCTGAATGAGACGGGCGCAACCATGGTAGTTGCGGGCGCGGTCAACACCGTGCCCACGCTCGCGCTGGCAAGCAAGAATGCGGGTGATGTGAATGGCGCAGTCTCGCTCAGCATTCTCCTCCTTGTGGTAGCCGGTCTCGCCTTTGCGCTCCTCCGCTCCTTCTCGGGCGGGAAACGCTACTCGCTCGGCGCGGTCGACAGGGCAAGGGACCTGATGCTCGGCTCGCGCAGCACCATTGTGTACCTTCTTTCAGCACTCTTCCTCCTCTCCATAGTGCTCCTCCCGTCCTTCTACTTCATACGCTCGGCCGACACTGCGATTGACTACGGCCTCGTTCTGCCAGCGCTCCTCACCTCGCTCATAATTGCATTCGCCGCAACCGCCATCAGCCTGGTCTTCGGCTTCCCGATGGCGCAGATAATTGCGCGCAGGACGCGGCTGGGCCATGTGCTCGATTCCCTGCTCGATGTCGTACTCATGATGCCGACAGTCTCAGTAGGCATGTCCCTTTCGCTCTTCCTCGGGGGCAGGGCCGAGTGGCTCGCACTCCTTGTCGCGCACATAGCCATGGTCTACCCCTTCGTGGTGAAGCCCATCTCGGGTGCGATAGTTGAAGTCGATAAGACCCTTATCGAGGCCGCCCGCTCTCTCGGCGCCAAGCCCTTCCATGCATTCCGCACAATACTTCTTCCGCTGGTCATGCCCGCTGTGCTCGCGGGCAGTGTGCTGGCCTTCATGCGCTCGCTCAGCGACACGGGCGCCACAATCGCGGTATCGAAAACAATAAAACCAGTATCTGTGCTTATAGTTCAGCTTGCGAAGGCGGGCAACATGGCCGAGGCAAGCTCGGCGAGCCTCCTGGTGCTCGCATTTTCGCTGCTTGCAATAGTTGCCCTGCGCAAGCTCGCATACAAACGATGATGAAAAGATGAAAAGCAGGAAATGAAAAAACAGAAAATGAAAAAACAAAAAAATGAAAAACAGGAAATGAAAAAAGAAGATGAAAAACAGAAAATGAAAAACAAAACTTGAAAAGATGAAAAACAAACGATGAAGGATCGGAGATGTAAACTATGCCATCTGTTGAAACAAAAGCAATCTCGAAAAATTTCGGAAAGGTCACTGCGCTTGACAGCGTAAGCATCAGCATCAGGGACGGCGAATATGCGGTGCTGCTCGGGCCGAGCGGCTGCGGCAAGACTACTCTGCTGAAAGCTATCGCAGGCATAATCAACCCAAGCTCGGGCTCGGTGCTCATCAACGGCTCCGACGTCACCAGCCTGCCTCCTGAGGACCGCGGCATAGGCTTCATATTCCAAAACTACGCGCTATTCCCGCACATGAGCGTGCTCGACAATGCGCGTTACGGGCTGATTGCGCGCGGCTCAGAGCCCGGGAAGGCGGCGAAGATAGCGCGCGAGATGCTCTCGCTAGTAATGCTCGAGGGAAGGGATGACGACCTGCCCGCCCACCTGTCGGGCGGAATGCAGCAGAGGCTTGCAGTCTCTCGTGCGATTGCAACTGGCTCGCACCTGATGTTCCTAGACGAGCCCCTGAGCGCGCTGGATGCAAAATTAGCGAGCGAGCTGCGCGTGGAGCTCAGGCGCATGATAAAGGAGCGCGGCCTGACCGCACTCCACGTCACGCACAGCCAGGAGGAGGCCATGATGCTCGCGGACAAGATAATAGTCATGCGCGCCGGTACTGTGCAGCAGGTGGGAACTCCAGCTGAGATTTACAACCAGCCCGCGAACCTCTTCGTGGCCGGCTTCATCGGCGCGCCCAATTTCCTGCTTGCCGCAGTGAAAAACGGGTCGACTGAGCTGCTGGGCAAAACCGTGCGCGTGAAGCTCGAAGACGGGGAGTATGTCGCGATGCTCAGGCAGGAGCATGTGCTCTTCGGCACCGGCATTCCGGCGAAAATCACGAACAGCAGGCTCATGGGCCCCTACACCAGTTACGAAGTGGATGCGGGCGACCAGCACCTTGTAGTGCGCTCCCGCGAACAGCTTTCGGGGAGCGTGCACATCTCTTTTGATGAGCAGAAGGTGATATTCTTCCCGTATCCTGCGCGAGGGCTCGAGGCGGAATTGTCGATATGATAAGGGAGGTCTTAGGAACCGTAGGTTTCTAATGAGGTGATGAAATGGACGTTCTTGAATGGCTGGGCGATAGGAGCGAAGGGAAGATGATGGCGTCCCTACGGGAGACTTCCAAATACATGCTCAAGTCAAGCAGCGCAGTGGTGTTTATGCTCGGCGGCGAGGCGCGGCTCGAAGAGCTCCGCGCCTACGAGCGCGAGACTGATGCGATTCGGAAGCGCATAGCTGCTGGCCTCGTAAAGAGCGAGCTCGAAAGGATGGACAAGCTCACATTTTCCTCCCTTGCAAAGCACGTGAACCGCGTGGTGGACCACCTTTACGCGGTCGGGAAGCTCGCCGACATGCTGCAGCCATCGGGCCAGGTGCTCGCAAAGGCCAAGCTCATACAGGCGAAGAATGACGAGTGCATCGCGACGCTTTCGAAGTGCATGGACGCGTTTGCCAAGGGCAACAGGGCCGAGGCCCTGAGGCTCGCGGACGAGGTCGAGCGGTTCGAGGAGGAGAACGACGAGATCTATGCGGCAGCCCGGCGCATGATGCTCAAGATGAAGGGCATGGACACGCCCGCGTTCCTGATGACCTATGAGCTCTTCTCGGAGCTCGAGAACGTGAGCGACGCGTGCGAGAAGGCGTGCGATGACATACGGCTGCTGCTCGTGAAATGAGTGTAACTCGGCTGTAAATTTATCGGAAGCAGAAAAAGTTCACTGCCTTTCCTTTGCAGCCACCTTGTGCACTGCACGCGGCTCGGCAATCTTGCATTTCCTGACAGACCTGTCCAAGCAATAGACGTTCCCTATGTATTCCTGCGCAATCTCGTCAAAAGTAATATTGCGCTGGGCCGCAATCTTCATGAGCTCGACGGTTATGTAACGCAGCTCCGCATTCACGCCAACAAGCTCTTCTTCCATCATGAACTTTCATTTGCGGGACAATCAATATATGCTTTCTGCGCCCGCGCGCAGGCAAGCATTATAAATATTGTTCGGCGCGTCTTCTTCCATGGACTTTATCTGCCCCCGCTGCGGCGCGAAGAGCAGCGAGAAAAAGTTTGTCGAGAGCTTCTGCATCGACTGCTTCAAGCGCTACATTGACATAGACACGCCCGCTGCCGTGGAAATTCCCGTGTGCAGGCAGTGCGACCGCGTGAAGCTCGCGCAATGGCAGGAGAAAGATTCCGAGGCGATTGGAAAGTATATTCTCAAACAGTGCAAGGTCGACTACGATACGGCGAAGGCGGAAGTGACCGACAGGGGCGAGTGCGACATCAGCTTCGTGATAAACGCGAAGGGCGCGCGCATAGAGGTCAGTGAGCATGTGGGCATAAAATTCCTGCCCACAATGTGCGAAAATTGCTCGCGCACGACCAGCGGCTATTTCGAGGCCATCATCCAGCTGCGCGGGAGCGATGAGAATGTCGAGAAGGCGATGCAGCGGCTCATGCCCGTTCTCGAGAAAAACTCTTTCATCTCAAAAATAAAGGAGGACAGGCGCGGCGTTGACCTGTATGTGGGCTCAAAGCAGATAGCTGCCGCGGCCATTTCGCACATGAACCTAACTCCCAAAATATCGAACAAGCTGCATGGCGTGAGGGACGGGCAAAGAATCTACAGGACCACTTTCAGCGTCAGGGTCTAGCTGCGGTCCGCTTTGGTTGACGCCCGCCGCACGCTTATTATCCTCGTCTTCCCCCTCATCCCGCCGCTCTCTTCTTTCCTCTCAACCATCTTTGCCTCAAGCACGCCCAGCTTCACGAGCCTGTTCACGTGCTCCTCGACCACGCGCTCGTGCTCATCAAAAAGCTTGTAGAGCCCGCCGCTCGTGATTCCGCCATGCCCGCGTTCACCCGCTTTCTTCACGGCCTCATAAATTTCCTTCTGCAGCCCCTCAAGCCGCGGCTCGAGCTCCTCGCGCGTTGGCTTCTGCTCCTCAACGTCCAATTTCACCCGCTTCACATGCTCAACCGAGACCATGCGCGCATTCTCGCGCTCAGCCAGCTTGCCAGCCCGCCAGAGCGCATTCAGCGCCAGCCGCGCATCGCCCCCGTGCTTTGCGCCTATGGCTGCGCACACCGGTACGACTTCCGCATCCAGGGCCTCAGGCAAAAACGCGACCTTCGCCCTCTCGCGCAAAATATCCTTGAGCTGCACTGGCGAATACTGCGCGAACTTCACCTGCCTTTGCGCTAGCGAGCTCTTCACGCGCGCATCCATGCCCGCCGTAATCTCCTCATTGTTCGTAATTGAAATCAGGCCTATGCGCGCGCCCAGCAGCTCATTGCCCCGCGAGAGGTCGTAGAGAATGCGCCATTCCTCGTGCTTGGCCGCGAATAGGCGGTCCACTTCATCGAGAACTACAACAATGCTCTTGCCGCTCTTTGCAAGCGCCTCTGCAAAGCTGTCGAAAATCTCGTCGCTTGCAATGCCGCGCCTCGGCGTAGCCTCGCCCATTGCATTTGCAAGCTTCGCAAGAATGCCGTGCCGCGTGCCGAGCTCCCAGCAGTTTATGTACGTAGTCACGACGCGCTGCGAGTATTCCTCAAGCTCGCGCAGCACGTAGCGCGAAACCGATGTCTTGCCCGTGCCCGGCGGGCCTGTCAGCAAAAGGTTCTCAGCCCCTCTTCCTTCGGCCGTGCCTGCAAGCGCATCCGCCAGCTCCCTTATCTCGCGGTCGCGGTGCGGCAGCACGTCGGGCAGGAACTCCGGCATGAGCGCCCGCTCGTCCCTGAATATGCGGCTCTCGGCCCTGCCTTTTGAGAAGATGTTGGCCATGGCTGAATTTCGGCAGAAAGGCATAAATATGGCCAAATCCATAATCCAATCAATGGCTGAAACGGAAACGCGCGTTTTCACCAAAGCAGCAGACCAACTTATAGCTGACATTCTAAATCTGACTGACGGTTACGGCCCTAAAAAGCCGCTTGAAGGCTGGCATCCATTCAATCGCCACTGCGCAGGCCTCTGCAAGCTATTTGATGATGCGCAGGCTGCACAACCCAACAAGCAACCCGAGCTGAATGAGGAGCAAATAAATAATTTGGTCGAAGTGATGACGCGGCTGTCGGAGAACAAGTGCATTACCATAATCGGGCTTCTTGACTATTATGGCGGCGCGGACGTGGTTAAGCTTCTTGAGCGTAGGGCGGAATGCGAGAAGAACGATGCCGTGCGAACAATCTTACGCGATGCGGTTGATTGGATCCAGCTGCGGCGCAAGAACAGGCAGAAACCGCTCGAGCAGAAGCCGAACACGGCCACGCCCGTATCTCCGCGCCAGCCCGGAAATCAGGCAACGCCACCGCCAACCGCAGGCGGTTTTCGCAAGGCCGTTAGCGGCTGAGAGCGCCCTTCAGCATCTCTCAAAAACCCCTGCCTGTGCGCGCGGACAAAACTAGTCCGATAGGTATAAATAACATCAAAGCCATATTTTTTCCAATGGCCGAGCAACCTGGCGCATCCGAATACTCTGCGTCCAAATATGTAGTGCGGCTCCGTGACGACCTGGCTTCTTTCGAGAACGCCAAACAAACTAAAGGCGACCTCATTTCTCTGGGGCAATCCATTAAATCACATCTTTACCATATTGCAGCAACAAACTGCGTGCTAACAAAAGATGATGCAGCAAGTATGCTGGACATGCTTGCTTCGGCCTCTGATGAAAGCATAAGGAAGCACATGGCGGAGGTGCTCTCTGCCAAGGAGGCGTGCAAGAACTTCGATTCGGCCCTTCTGAGGCCACGTGATGCGGAGAAACCAGCTGAAGTTCCAGCGGAATTCGTCATTAATGCAGTTGTGCAGGTCCCAGAGCCGCGTATGCGCAAGATGTTAGTTGACATATTGAAAGATAGTAGCGGCACGGTCAGCGAGAAGACGGTGGTTGAGCTGGTGGCACGCGCAGTGGAGCTGATACCCACCAAATTTACTGGCGTGCAATTAGTAAACGCATTCAAGGACGATCCCATCGGAGCCCAGCTGCGGAAGGAGTTGAACAGGCGTTTCGACACCATGGATGACGGGCGCGACTCTGGCATTTCCCAAAATCCCAAGAAGCGGGTTGGAGAAGTCCTTTCCTACCTCCTGAGCGAAATATACAGGAAAATGCCCGAGGGAAGCGAGAAAGACCGGCTGGAAGGGAGAATAAGAGAGGTAAAATGCGAACTTCAAAATCTTCTTACAGTCGACACGAAGCGGGCTTCAGAAAAGCCGGGCCTGGCTTCGAAATGGGCCAAGGTATGCCCTGAAGCTCCTGAAAGGGGTGCTGACCAACGACCTCCAGGTCCTGGTCGAAAAATCGGCAGATAGCCCGTTTCCCATACCCTTAAATTCCTGCGCAAACAGAATGCAGTAGCCAAGGCATGATTGAATGGGCGTACAACTGGAATTCGATCCAAAGACAAAAGTCATCACGGTCAGCCAGGCCGAGAGCGTCAGCTCTCTCGTGCGCGGCTACTACGGAATCATGCACCGCGGCGTAATAACACTCTTCCCGGACGAGGCGCTCTACCTGATGGACATACGCAATGCGCGCTGCTTTGACTCTAGTGGAAATGAGTACAAGTTCAACGACATAGCCGACAGCTACCATGTGCGCAAGAAGATGGCGCGCTATTTCACGTACAAGGACTGGCGCGACCGCGGCCTGATAGCGCGGCCTATTGAGGAAAGCGCGGGCGGCTACGGCAGGAGCACAGTGAAGCGCTATCCATCGGGCACGTTTGCGGCGCCCCAATATTCCCTGCAGGGCATGTTCTTCCCGGACGACTTGTACACGGTAATTGACGACGAGGAAGTAGGCCGCAAGCTCTACCACGACTACTGGCTTGGCCAGTTCGGCTCGTACAAGGCTGAGCACCGCGGCAGGCTGAGCAAGCTCGATGCCTATGAAACTGTGTTCATGATGAAACATTGCGGCCTGTCGTTGAAAAACGCCAGCCAGGAAAAGGTTGTGCGCGAGGCCACGAAGAGGCGCAAGGACTTCCCACTAATGTACGAAGTTTACGAGGACTGGAGATTACGTGGCTTTGTACTCAAGACCGGCTTCAAGTTCGGCACGCACTTCCGCCTTTACTTCCCAGGCGCCTCACCCGTACGCGATATAGACGAGTGGATTCACTCAAAGCACGTCATCCACGTCTTCCCGCGCAACAGCAAGATGCTCATTTCAGAATGGGCCAGGGCCATAAGAGTAGCGCACAGCGTGAAGAAGACTTTCATCCTGGCCATACCAGGCAAGGGCAAGATTGCGAAGGCAGAGCTGGACTTCCTGCTATTCCACCGCAACAAGGGCGGCATTGAAAATCCAAAGGAGGGCAAGCCCAAGTATCTGATGTTCTCCTTGAGCGAGGAGGAATACATCGGCGGCGAGGAGCTGGCCAAGGCGATTGAAAAAGCAAAGGACGCGGGACTGGAGCTTTTGCTCGCAATAGCGGACCGCGAGAGCGGCGTAACCTATTACCACGTGAAGCGCATCATCCTGCCGGGCTCGAAGTACGAGTACTACGAGATTGAGTGGGAGCAGCCATAGTTTTTCCACGACCTACTTGTCGGTACCTGCCTCCCCCATCATGATATCTGGTAGTTTTTCCAAGTCGTTTTTGTGGAGTAATTGGTCCGCCCCATTTTTTCTTGCAAGGTTCAGGCATTCCCAGGATGACGATTGCGCCAGGATTGGCGTTTTAGGAAATTCCTTTTTTGCGGTGCGTATTAGCTTTAGCCCGGCCATCACTGTGTGGTCTACGTCATCGGCATCCCTTACCACGATTGGTCCGCCCCTCTTCTTCGGGAATACTATGTCCGTTATCAACATCGAAGCCGGGTCGGAGAGAACGCGCAGCGACCCCAACGCATCCTGCAGGTTGCATGCAGTTTTCACTTCATCAAGCTCGAACTTCCTGATCAGTTCGAGTATCTGCGCCATTCTCTCCGGTAGGTCTTCCACTATTAGCACGCTGCGCACGCGCGCAATAGTGCCGACCAGCGGCCGCATGCTTTCGATGGGCGGCCTCCTGATGCCCTGCGTTTCAGTCGCCAGCTGCCTGCTTGCGAGTGCAATCTCGGCACCCGGGTTCAGGCGCCTAAGTGCCGTCATCCCAATCACCCGGGTCTTCAGGCTTGACACTGCGCAGCGCCCTCCACACAGACATGTGCGACATGCCGAATATTCTCGCCAGCTCGCGGAGGCTCGTGCTCTCGCTAAATGCCATGGTTTTAAGCTCCGACAGTTTCTCGCCGCTTAGTTTTCTGGGGCGTCCTCTGCGGGATTCAGGCACAGCGCCAACAGCGCCGCATAAAGGAATAGGATGAATACTGCTTCAGTTCGCTTCGCTGGCTTTCCTTCCGTCCGATTTCCCTTACAAGTCCCAGTCCCAATCCTTCTTCCAACCTTCTATCCTCCAGTCCCATTTTTCTCAGCTCCGCACGCTTGCCCGCGTGCTCTTGCGATTGTGAAGCGGGCGATATTTAAAGATATGTAACAAAATGCGAGGCTACAGCTCGCCGTTCCCGACCTGCCTTATCACCTGCGCGAATGTCGAAGAGCCTATCTCGTAGCACTGGATTGCAAAGCTCAGCTTGACATTCGTGCCTTCGTCCGAAGGTTGAACATCGAGGCCTTTCTCAAACACAAGCACCGGCGGGACTTCCATGCCCATTCCCCTGGCCGGCGCCACTATTTTTTCCTCAATCTCGTCCGTACTGCACATGTCCTGCCCGAGCACCATCACCTTTTCGTTGGATTTGATGAATTCCAACACGTCTTTCCTCGCGTGCTCCTGCTTAAGCCCCATGCTCATATTGACTATGTAGTAGTTGGTGGCGAATACGTGAACGAGGCTCATGTCCTCCTTTGCCCAGACGCCTCTGCCGAAGAGCTGGTTCAGCTCGTCATGCCATTGCACTATGAACTTCTCCTCGCCCAAGCACAGCGAAGTGCTTTTCGCCACTGAGGGGTATCCTGTCTTCCTGTCGAGCAGCGTGACTGCATGCAGCCCCATCCCGCTCATGTCTTCCTTTAGTCCCCCGAACAGCCTGGCCAAGCTAGACACGATGCAGTCTCCGACCCGCCAAACGTTCTTGCCAACGCTCGACCACTTGTCTTCGCCTGCTAACGGCGGGGCTATCAGCCTGCCCCGCGGCCCGCTGGTGTCATGGTACTCGTCAGCCATCAGGAAGACCGGGACTTCGTCGAAAAGATGCCAGTATACTGCCTCAAAGTGCTTCGCGCCCCGCGTGACGTCCACGAAAACATCGCATAGCTTTCCAATGTCGCTCCTTCCCAAGGCCTCATCGAACTCGAAAATCTTCTGGGAACTGTTCAGCTTTTTAACGGTCGCGATGCCTTCCTCGAGCAGCATCCGCTTGGGCCAAATGCCGCGTGCTCCTTTCGGCAGGTTCTCCAGCCCGGTTATCAGGTTCTTCAATGTCGCATTGTTGTGCTCTATGCCCAAGGTTACAACTGCCTCGTCCGGCCTCTTGGCCAGCTCCCGCACCAGGCCCTGGCCGTACCTGCCTGCAATGCCGCGTATGCCCACCCGTATGGGGTTGTTCATTTTCGATTGCATAAGCCCACCTAGTTCACCGGTCCTTTCCGCAGCTCGGCCGTTTCAAGAAGGCGGCTAACAACGGCATCTTCCAGGACCGCTATTGTATTGATGACTGGCAAGCCCGCGTCTGGCTCTGAAATCAGGAGCGGCAAATCCGTGCAGCCGAGAATTATGCCTTGCGCCCCTCTCCGCTCCATGCCCTTCATTATTTCCAGAAGCTTATGCCGGTCATCTGCAGTGGCTTCGCGGTTGATTATTCTCACTATGCAATCGCTGACAAATCCTTGGGCGTTGTTATCCGGCACAATGACTGCGATTCCTGTTTTGTCGAGTTCGTTGGCATGCAGCCTTTCGTTCACGGTCTTGGTCGATGAAAGCAGCCCGGCACACCTTATACCGAGCCCTGCCGCTTTCTTGGCCGTTTCCTCCAGAATGCTGAGTATAGGTGCCTTCGAAATGGCCCGCAGTTCCTCGATGAAAACATGGACCGTGTTGCATGGAATGGCGATCAGGTCCACCTTTGCTTTGTTGAACAGGGCCATTGTCTCCTCCAGCAGCCTGAAATGCTCCTCCGAAACGCCTCCATGGATTAATCTTTCCTCGCTTTCGCCCGTAATGGGAAGATTGACCACTATCAAGTGCGGCTGGCTGCCCGTCTCCGCTTTGAATTTGTCGTTTATGTTCAAGCTGAACCTGAAGCCGGTTTCCGGGCCAAGGCCTCCAACCACGCCCAATATCTTTTTTCCCCGCTCATGCCACCTCATCCATTCAGCAGTGTCTGCCGACACTCTATGCCCCGTCGTTTCCGCACTGCGGCCGCTCCGCTCGCTCACGCGGCGCTCCAGCTTCCGCTCGCTTGCGTCAGACATCGGAACCACCATCAGCCCGCTCGTCGCTTTCCTTTTGCCCGCGCTGGCTCTGCGCCCACTCTTTGATTTTGGCCCGCAAAATCTCACTTCGCCGCATATTCAGGAACGTGCCCGTACAAACAAGCACAGCCGCCAGGATTTCAAAACCAGCCAGTACAAGCGAGTGTGCGCCGGAAGCCACCATGTTGAGAAGCACGATGTTGCCGAGTACATGTACGTGTAGGAAAACACCGATATCCTGCCTGAAGCTTTCCTGTTCCTTCTTAATTTCATCCGTTTCTCCGTGCATTTGCACCAGTTTCTCCAGCCGCTTTCCGCGCAGCGTGCCGAATTTGTGCATGTCAACTGCTGAGCTCACTATGGCGCCGATCGAACTAGCCATAACCACTATGTGCATGGCTGAAATAGGCGGTTGGTCCGGCCAGAAGATAGGGCCTATTTTCGAGGAGACGAATGCAAGCACGGTGCCTGTGACGGCCATTTGCACTGTTTTCTCGCCCGTCTCCTTCCAGAAGTTTCTGTGGATGCGCCACATTTTGGAGTCTATTTTTTCCAGTTCTTCATCTTTTTGTTCCAATACTGGTTTGGTTCCGTGATTCAGCGCTTGCGCAGGTTTATTGAGTGCACCTTTTCCACTCCATGCTTCACTGCCCAGCCTGTCCGGCTCTAGCTTCGCATTCCTGCACGCAGGCGTCATCCGGTCCCGGCCTGCCGATGGCTTCCTCTCGGGTGGTTGCTTCTTTTGGAATTCCATGGCACCCACCCTAGGCCCTCAGCAGCTCGTTGAACTCATCCGAGTTCACGGTGCGCCAGACGGACATGTGCGAAACGCCCAGCCACTTCGCAATCTCGCGAAGGCTGGCGCTCTCGCTCAGCCAGATTTGCTTCAGTTCCAGCAGCTTCTCGCCCCTCAGCTTCGAAGGGCGCCCCCTAGGCGATTCAGAATTAGCAGTCCGTATAAAGGAAATTCCTTTCCGCTACTTCCGAACACCCCCTGTTTGAATTCATTCTCTCACTCCGCACGTTTCCGTGCAATTGTAATTACGAGTTCCCGATTTTTAAAGTTATGTAACGAAAAGGCGCGTCACATCCTCGAGCGTCTGCCTTCTTGCTATCAGGTGTATTTCATCATTCTTAACCAGCCAGGCAGAGGGCCTGAGCTTTCCAAGGTAATTTGATCCCGACATTGAATATCCGTATGCACCTGCAAATAGCACCATGATGGGGTCGCCCGGTGCCAGTGAAGACGGGAACTTAGCTTCACCAAGTACATCTGCGCGCAGCGTGCTGTAACCCCGGACTATTGAATCTAACGCAAGTTCTTCATCGAGTTTTTCTACTGCAACTATTGGGTGGTTTATCCCATAAATCCAGTAGCGGCTGAACTGGGTGCATGAAGCGTCGACATTCACTACCTGTCTGTCCTTCCGACCCTTCACATCCACAACCCTTGTCAGCAGAACTCCTGCCTTTGCGAATATGCTCCTGCCTGGCTCAATCGCCAGCTCGGTGCCTGCTGAGCAGATGTTCTTCAGGAGTTCTAACCTGCCTCTAATTTCCATGCCGTAGCTAACGAAGTCAAAATCAGACTGGGAACCGCCGTAATCTATTCCAAATCCGCCACCAATATTTATCGTCTTGAGCCTCTTCCGGAATTCTGCGGGTATTGTTTTTATGAATTCGATGAAATGATCAACTATCTTGAGGTTCTCGCGGTAGTCAAGAATATTGGTGCCGGGGTAGATGTGAAGCCCGGTTATAATCACGCAATTTTTTTCCGCTTGCCTGATGCTTTCCGCAACATCCTGCACAGGAATGCCTATAGTGCTCTCAGCCCCTATTGCGGGAACGCGCGTGCCTGGCGGCGGTTCGATGTCAAGCTGCACCCGCAGGCCGCATTCCCTCCCGCCTTCTAATGCAAACGTATCTAGCTGGCCGCGAGAATCCAGATTCACGTATATTTTTTGTCTGGCCAGAACTGCAAGGTCTTCCGACGGTATGCCCGAAGAGGTTACTATGATGCGTTCAGGCTTCAGCATCAGTTGCTCGGGTTTCGAATGCGCATAGGCCATGAGAATGTTAACCTCGTCCAAAGTATTGCACAGAATTCCCCCGTTTGCTATCAGCTTATCGCATTCTGCCACCAGGGGCGGAAGCCCTACGGTAAAAAGCGGAACGTACATGCGCGTGCCATCGGGCATCGCCCTATTGATGAACTTCACTTGCTCGGCAATGGTGTTCAGGTCATGGCAGTAAGTAGGTGTCGTCATTCTGCCCTCTATTTTTGCCGAATTTTCCAACACTTCCTTGTAGTGCTTCAGAATGAATGGAGGAATGCAACGTTCAGCAACTGGCCTGGCAGTATGGTTCTTTATCATCTCATCCACCTCCCGCCAGCATTAGCCCATTTTCAGAAAATAAACATATGTAGAGAAAAGTTTGACAAAAGAAAAAGAATTTAAAGAAATACTTTCATATGACAACTATGGTCGAAGTGCAAGGGCAGGGGCTCGACGTGAAGGATAGGTGGCTCCTTTACGCACTGGATAGGAACGCGCGCCAGCCGCTCGCGGCGCTCGGCAGGGCTGCGAAGGTGTCAAAGCAGGTAGCTGCCTACCGGCTGCAGGGCCTGATCGAGCGAGGCATAGTCAAAGGTTTCATAACTGTGCCGAACGTCTCGAAGTTCGGTTACAAGTCGCACAAACTCCTCCTGCGCTTCCAGAATCTGGGCCCTGAAAAAGAGGGCGAACTCATACGATACCTAGTGAAACATCCTGCGGTTGGATGGCTCGTGAGGTGCGTGGGGCGCTGGGATGTCGTACTTGTAGTCTGGTCCAAAAATGACCTAGACTTCGCGACATTCCTGCAGGAGCTCGAGAACAAGTATGGTGCCTACATATTGGAGCGGGACATTTCAGTCATGCTCTCTGTGCACTATTACTTCAGGAGTTATCTCGTTGGAAGGGAAAGACGCGAAACGGATTACTTTTTGCTCGAGGGCGTGCCACAGGGAGAATTCAAGACAGATGAGACCGATGTGAAGCTAGTGCAGCTGCTCTCGCAGAATGCGCGCGCCTCGCTGGCTGAGCTGGCTGAAAAGTTGGGAATGACTGGGCCAGCCGTGAATTATCGGCTCAGGCGGCTTCTGAAGGAAGGCGCTATTCTTGGCTTCAGGCCGAGCCTCAACCTGCCCGTGCTGGGCTACCAATATTACAAAGTTTTTTTCAGGATGCAGAACCTGACCGCAAAGCGGGAGATCGAGCTTTTCCGCTACTTCGGCCAGCACCCGAACATAACCTATGCCACGCGGTCTATAGGTGCGTCGAATGTCGAGATCGAGGTTGAGATAGAAGATGCACTGAAGTTCAATGCCCTGCTGATGGACCTGCGGAAGCAGTTTGCAGATATTGTGCGGGATTACGATTCGCTGCTGATATATGAGGAGTACAAGCACGGCCACATGCCGGGCTAGTTATTAAATATAAACTGAGAAAACACGTTATGGACCTCGAATCCCGCCTTGCGCTCATCACACGCGCCCCCACTGAAGAGGTGGTCACGCACGAGGAGCTGCGCGCGCTGCTGCAGAAGCAGGAGAATCCAATAGCCTACAATGGCTGGGAGCCTTCGGGCCTAGTACACTTGGGCACGGGACTGATGTGCGCGTACAAGATGCGCGACTTCATTGATGCGGGCGTGCGCTTCAAGGCCTACCTCTCGACCTGGCATGCCTGGCTGAACAACAAGCTGGGCGGCGACATGGAGGCCATAAAGAAGGCCGCGCAGCATTTCAAGCACGCGTGGATTGCGTGCGGCGTGCCCGAGGACAAGGTGGAGTTCGTTCTTTCCGAGGCTCTTTATGATGACATTACTTACTGGGAGAAGGTAATCAAGGTTGCAAAAGAACTAACTGTAGCGCGAACAGTGCGCACGCTCGAGATTGCGGGAAGGGGCGAAGATTCCGAGGAGGGCCGGAAAGTTGCCGAGCTCCTTTACACGCCCATGCAGGTCGCCGACATATTCCACCTCAACATTGAATTGTGCCAGCTCGGCACAGACCAGCGCAAGGCCAACATGGTCGCGCGCGAGGTGGGCGAGAAGCTGGGCTTCTGGAAGCCTGTGTGCGTGCACCATCACCTGCTGCAGGGGCTTGCCAAGCCGCCGCAATGGCCGCTGCCCGCGGATGCGACTGAAAGAAAGCAAGTACTCTCATCTGTGAAGATGAGCAAGAGCAAGCCAGACACGTGCATTTACATCTACGATGAGCCAGCTGAGATAAAGCGCAAATTGGGCAATGCATTCTGCCCTGAGCGCGAATTGGATTTCAATCCCGTGATGGACATTGCCAAGCACATAGTCTTCCGCGAGCGCGAGGCGAGCGGCATCATAATCGAGCGGCCTGCCAAGTTCGGCGGGAACCTCGAGCTGCAGAATTTCGAGGAGCTTGCAAACGCTTACAGGGAAGGCAAGCTGCACCCAATGGACCTCAAGAACTCGGTTGCAAGCGAGCTGACTCTCATTCTAGAGCCTGTGCGCGACTACTTCGTGAAGAATAAGGAGGCGCACGAGACGCTGAAGTTCATGCAGTCGCGCAAGATTACAAGATAGGCGCGCAGGACTGTGCGGGCGCGAACTGTAACGCGCCAGGCGTGCCAGTCTGGTGCAGTCTCAGCCGATTATGCACTAGCAAATCTCCAACTGCCTAGCCGCTCGCCTTCGGCCTCCAACCCTTCTTCTCCATCGCATCATCGATTATCTTCCGCGAGATTTCCATCGCGGCATCGCGCGGGTATTTCTTCTCATCGCGGGCCTTCTCGAGCACGAGCTTGGTATTCTTCCTTATGGTATTCTCCACCCTCTCAAACATCTCCTCGGGCGTCCCGCCAATCATCTCAGTGTAGGACGAGATTATGCCGCCCGCGTTCGCGACAAAGTCCGGCACAATCAGCACCTTCTTCTCATCAGCCAGCTTCTTCTCAATCTCAGGCCGAATCGGTATGTTCGCGCCCGGCACAATTATTTTGGCCTTTATGTCCTGCCAGTTGTGCTCGTCAATCGCATCAGGCCTCGCGCCCGGCACGAGCACGTCGCACTCGAGCCCAAACAGTTTTTCCTTTGCAAAATGCTCGCACTTTCCGCCCACCAGCCTAACCAAAGTCTTCCTCTTGGCCTTTTCCTTTATGAGGTGCGAAACTTCGAGGCCGCCAGGGTCATAGAGCGTGCCAGCGCGCTCGCTCACAGCAATTATCTTGGCGCCCCAGCTCGAGAGGTGCTTTGCCGTGAAAGAGCCCACATTTCCAAATCCTTCAATCACAATGCGCGCGCCATTAATGGGAACGCCTGCAAACTCGAGCGCAACTGCAACGCTGTGCGCAACCCCAAAGCCTGTTGAGCCCAGCTCGTGCGGCAGCCCGCCCATGTCGCGCGGCTTTCCTGTCGCCGATTTCGGCGTGCCAACCTCATTGGCAAAAGCCGCCATCTCGGCCTCGCCCGTATTCATGTCAGGCCCTGCCACGTATTTGTGGGGTATGACGTCCTTTATGCCGCGCGCAAGCGCACGCAGCGCCTCCTGCCTGTCCACCTTGTACGGGTCTGCGCGTATGCCTGCCTTGGCCCCGCCGAGAGGAAGGCCTGCCATTGCATTCTTCCATGTCATGGCCCGAGCCAGCCGTGCAACTTCATCTACCGTAATGTCCGGCATGAGGCGCACGCCGCCCTTGCCCGGCCCGAGCGCCGTATTGTCTATAACTAGGTAGCCATGAATGCCTGTCTTCGGGTCCTGCACCATCACGACTTCCTCAGGCCCGTAATCGTCAAAGCTTACCATGTCGAGCACCCCCTCTAAATCAAATCATTTGCACTTTCAATTTTGAGAATGATGGAGCTAGCTTTTAAGCGTTTTGTTGGCTCCGTCCTTCCATCTTAATCTGAGCCAACACTGGGTATCTGTTTGCTAGCACATGAGTAGGAACATCCAAAGCGGAAGGTAGAGAATATCTTCCTTCAACTCCAGCGTATTTTCTGTGACTATGACTGCCAGCTTGTAGTTCGAAGTTTCTAGGAACTCGTAAATGCCTCTTATGTCCGTCGGTGTCTTACGGAATTTTATCTCTACAGGGAGCTTAATTGAATGGCGCGGCAGGTCAAGAATAAAGTCCACATCGCCGCGTTTACCACGGAAGCAGAATATATGGCCTGGCGCAGATGAATTAAGTTTGTATGCGAGCCGCATAAGGTGGTCGTAGGAAACAGTTTCTGCAATATGCCCTAAATCTATGCGCTCCATTGGCGCATCCAGCAGACCCATCTGCGCATTTCTGAGCCCAATATCTCCGAAATATATTTTTGGGTGCTTCGTGCTTCCGAGTTTAGAGCCACTATGGACTTGCACCAGAGAAATTATTCCAAGGGATGCAAGATAATCGATGTATTTGTTGACTGTCATGGAGTTCGAGCCTGAAATTCGCTTCAGCAACGCACTTGCGTTCAGCTCCTCTCCTGAAATGGATGCAAGTAGATATAGGAGTTTTTCGGCCGTAGAAAAATCACGTATACCGAACCATGGCATAAGGTCCTTGACTATAACGTCGTTTGCATAGCTGCGCAGAAGCTTTTGGCACGTTGAAACGTCCGCCGTTGTTATTATCTCTGGATATCCTCCCTTAGAAAAATAGTGTATCAGACCTGCCGTCAGTTCAGTTTCCATAGTTGCCATTTCCATATACTTTTCCTTTGCGTAGCCGAAAAAACCACCAAAAGATTTTTTTACAAGTGCCTCTTCGAATTTTGCCCGCAGACCATAGCTGAATGTTGTGAGTCGAACAAGATCGAGTTTGCCGCCATATGTCGTCTGTCTGAGACTCAACGCATCAGCAAACTTTAACGGATACATGCAAAACAGTTCATGACGTCCGGGTAGTGTTTCCTTACTCTTTTGAGATATGATGAAACTAGCAGAACCTGTAGCCAGAATATGTAGGTGCTTGTTGGCTGCAAGCAATGCTTTAACGTGCTCGGCCCAGTCCTCGACTCGTTGCACTTCATCAAGGAACAAATATATATCGTTCTGCGTCGTGTTAAGGTCTTCCAGCAGAACGTATTTCTGATATACTGAAAGAATCTCCGTGAGTAGGTTCTTCGGACATGCAAGGCGCAGTTCTACATCGTCAAGCTGAACATACAGTACTTGCTTAGGCGCAATTTTTCTTGTTTCGATCAGCTCATAAATAAGTTGCATGACCAGCGTTG
The DNA here is from genome assembly GCF_030646255.1 of Candidatus Burarchaeum sp. Classification (GTDB taxonomy): domain Archaea; phylum Micrarchaeota; class Micrarchaeia; order Burarchaeales; family Burarchaeaceae; genus Burarchaeum. The sequence goes on from NZ_JAUSNF010000056.1 coordinate 23,040, forward strand.
TCTTGCCTATTTGTCGCGGTCCTATTAGCGTGATCGCCCTTGGTTCACCCAACTTATCGCTGACATACTTGAAATCCCTGCGTCGGAACTGCGGAACGACGATCTTGCCGCCGTTCCACCACTTGTTGAATCTTGTCGAGAGCAGCTGGACGATTTTCTTTTCAGTTTCAGCATCCGCCATGAACCCACAAACTTAATTATGAGTATATATATTTATAAACTTATCTATTATTATAAGTTAATAATTTTGTATTAATATATGTATTTATATTATATGAAATACTCACATTTATATATGTTCGTAGTTTAACTTTATTCATGCTACTTTTCCCTAACCTCGTAAATTCAGTTGTTTTTAGGGGCATACTTACAATTGCCAGACCTCCAACGCCCGGCTAGCCCGTGCCCCATACCTTGATTATCGCACCCTGCGTCTTATTCAGCAGCACATTCAGCGTGCTGTTGTCTGAGGCAGACTTCCAGTCCACGAGCCACACGTTGTAATGGGTGGGCTCCTCGGGCGGATAGCCCGCGCTCTCGTCGTAGAACTTCGCGGTCGGCACGGCATCCGGGTGTGCCAGGACATAGCTGCTCACCTGCTCCGCGCCAGGCCGCGTGTGGCTGGCTATGACTGCCTCTTCCTCGAAGAAGAGCAGGCACTTGTCGGGCGTCAGGTTTATGCAGACCTCGCACGTGCCCAGCTGCTTTCCCTTAGTTATCTCTTCTGCGCGCACAGCATAGCCGAACTCCGGGTAAGTATAGTATGCGTGCAGGCGCGTGGGGCATGCGGTGCCATAGTCGAACGTTACCCGCGCCTTGATATTCCAGTTCGCACCCTCCTTCTGCGCCGATATTATCTCGTGCAGCGTGCCCGGGTACTTGGCCTCCAGGTCATCGTTCACGAACCGCTGGGCCTCGTCCTTGCTGGGCACTGCCTTGGGTGCGAAGACTATGAAGCCCAGTATAATGACGAGGACCAGGAGCAGGGCCGGAATAACCTTGTTCATTTCAAATCAACCGAAACCATTACTTGACCAAAAGCTATTAATTAAGCTATATAAAAAGGTTTGCAGACGTAATGGGCCTATTCCGGCCCTTTGTGCCGAGCGATAACATGACCCTGCCATTGTTCCTCCGCGTGTTCCTGCTTTCATGCGCAGCCTCGCTCATGGCATATGTGCTCTTTCCAATGCCTTTGCTCGACCTGTCCAAGCTGCTCGCACTCTCGCTTGCATTAACTATGCTAGTGCCGCTTGCCTACCCGCACATACGCGGCGTGAGGCGCGGGGATTCTGTGGACGTCGTGAACGAGCCGCAGCGCGCGATGCTGCCCCTGCAGATTCCCTTCCTTCATTTCGGCGGCACGCACCTCTCGCTCGATGACGGCAGGATTGGCTCGCGCATACGCATCTCAATGCCCGACGGCACATGGCGCGAGGCCGTCATAGTCTCGTACTCCGGCTTCCTTTCTCCTGCGCGCGTGCAGCTTCTTCAGACCGCCGAATTCAGCATGAGCATCCTCTGAACTGCATATTGATTTCTGGCAAGCATTTCTGGAAAGTGATTGAATGGACAAAGACGAAATAAAAGACATACTCATATCTGTGCTCGCCCTCTCGCTTGCATTCACCGTGGCGCGGCTTGACGGGATTTTCGGCATTGTGCGCGGCGCATCGCTCACGCTGGCAGATGGCGCGCTGCTCTTCCTGGTTTCGCTTTTCACGCTCGGCATAGGCTTTGTGCTGCACGAGATGGCGCACAAGTATATGGCCATCAGGTACGGCTCGTGGGCAGCCTACCGCGCCTGGCCGATGGGCCTCATGCTCGCGCTCGGAGGCTCGCTCTTCGGCGTGGTCTTTGCAGCGCCCGGCGCCACCTACATCTACACGCCCTACATGGGCAGGCGCGAGAGCGGCATAATCTCGCTAGTGGGCCCGCTCACCAACGTCGCGCTCGCCTTTGCCTTCCTCCTCGCAGCCCCGCTAATCCTCCTCGCCCTGCCGCCCCTGGTCGCGGAAATGCTTATCGCGCAGGGCATCGGCATAAACCTCTGGCTGGCGCTCTTCAACATGCTTCCCATTGGCCCGCTCGACGGAAAGAAGGTGCTGGACTGGAGCCTGCCCATCTGGGCCGTAGTGGCGGGCGGAATATTTGCGCTGCTGTTTCTCTAGCCTTCGCGCAGCAATCGGTGGCTATTTAAATCAGTATGACTAAGTATGACTAGGTATGAATATGGGTGTGCAGAAGATCGGAAAGGAAAAGATAGCAATCAGCATAGATGCAGGGCTGCTGAAGCGCGTGGACTCGCGCGTGGACGGCACGAACGTGAAGTCGCGCTCGCACGCAATCGAACTTCTGCTCACGCAGGCGCTGGGCGGCGGGGCCGACGTAAGCGCGCTCGTGCTGTGCGGCGGCGAGAAGCGCGGCTTGACGCCAGCAACCTACCACCTGCCGCGCGCAATGGTCGAGGTTGGCGGCAAGCCCATACTGCAGCGCATAATCGAGTGGCTGAAGGCCAACGGCGTGAGGCGCATTGCGCTCGCAATAGGCCGGAATGACAGCGAGATTGAATCTTATTTCAAGGATGGCAGCGGCTTCGGGGTCGAAATAGTTTATTTGCGCGAGAGCAAGCCGCTCGGCACTGCAGGCGCGGTAAAAAATACAAAGGAAAAACTGAACGGAACCTTTGTCGTCCTTAATGGCGATGTCCTGTGCGATTTTGATTTGCGCGCAATGCTCGAAGCTCACCGCAAGAGCAACGCGCTCGCGACAATGGCGCTCAAGTCAGTGCGGGACGAGGGAAGATACGGCGTGGCGGAGACTGAGGGCGAGAAAATAGTGAAGTTTGAGGAAAGGGCAAAGCAAAAGGGCGAGAGCAGGCTCGTGAACGCGGGCGTCTATGTGCTGAGCGAGAAGATTTTCGATTACCTGCCCGAGCAGGGCATGCTCGAGCGCGAAGTTTTCCCCAAGCTGGCGCAGAAGGGCCTGATGCGCGGCTATGTTTTCAGCGGCAAGTGGCTCGACGTGGGCGACAGGGCGAGCCTGCAGAGGGCGGAGAAAGAGTTGGAGTAACTGGCGACTAGTGAAAGAGGTTGATGAAATGAAAATAATGCATGCTTTTGGTACTCGTGCCTGTTCAATAAAAATGGCGCCATTGGTGCGCGAGAGCCTGAAGCGCGGCCACGACACGAAGATACTTTACTCGGGCCAGCACTATTCATCCCATTTATATGAGGAAGTTTTCGATGACCTGGAGTTGCCCAGGCCTGACTACGACATCGAGGCGCGAGGCACGCCTGCCGAGATGGGCGCAAGGATGATTGTCGAGGCCGAGAAGATTTTGAAAAAGGAGAAGCCGGACATCATACTCACGCACGGCGACACGTTCACGGCCATGTTCCTCTCTCTTGCAGGCGCGCTCGCGCTCACGCCCGTCGGCCATGTGGAAGCGGGCCTGCGCACAAACTCCTGGGAGCCCTACCCTGAGCAGATTTGCACGCGCACAAATGACGCATGCTCCGCACTCTTCTTCGCGGCTACGGCGAAGAACCAGAAGGCTCTTTTATCCGAAGGCGCGCCAGCCGACCGCATCTTCGTAGTGGGAAACACCATAGTGGATGCCGCACTGCAGAACGCGGAGATTGCGCGCAGGAAAAGCAGGATACTGGAAGAGCTGAAGCTGACTAACGAAAAAAATCTCATCTTCTGGTCGGTGCACCGCAAGGAGAACATGCTGCACGAGGAGCGCATGCGCGGCATCTTCGAGTCCCTGCTCGACCTCAAGGAGTACAAAATATTCTGCTCAGTGCTGCCGAGCACGCAGCAGGCCGCTGAAAGGTACGGCTATGCCGACCAGCTTGCCAAAGCCAAGCATTTGATCTGGGTTCCATGCCTGCCGAAATACACCGATGCACTGCGCATAATGCTCGAGAGCAAGCTCATCCTGACTGACAGCGGCGGGCTGCAGGAGGAGGGCTGCTCGCTCGACATCCCATGCCTTACAATACGATATGTGACTGACAGGCCCGAGAGCATCGAGGCGGGCGCCAACAGGTGCGTGGGCACCGAGAAGGACAGCATCTGCGAGTGGACCAGGAAAGTGATGGAAGATGAAAAACTGGCGCAGAAAATGCGTAATGCGCCAAACCCATACGGGGATGGCAAGAGCGCGGGCAGGATAATTGATATAATTGAGAAGTTCGAAGGCAAGATGGAAAGATGGGAGAAGAAGATTGTGTGAGCGAGATGCGGGCAGGTAATGAAACTCCTGCAAGCGGTAAATGGAAAGAAAAGTTTGATGATGCGGGTGAATTTGCAATGAAACTCAACGTTGTCTTGCTGGCAGGCGGATATGCGACGCGCCTATGGCCGCTCACAAAGAATATGCCGAAGGCGCTGCTCGCAGTGGGCGAGAAGACTATACTCGGGCACGTGCTGCACCAGCTCGAGAAAGTGCCTTCCGTAGACACAATCTACCTGACCACGAATGAGAAGTTCGCACGGCATTTCCGCCTTTTCCTCCTGCTGTGGAGATTGGAGGCAAAGAAGCGGGTTGAGCTCATAGTGGAGGCGGGCACGAGCGAGGAGATGAAGAAGGGCGCAGTGGGCGCGCTTTTGCACATGCACAACAAGGGGCTGCTGAACGAGCGTACGCTCATAATGGCCGCAGACAACCTGTTCGGCCCTGACATAACCAATCTGCTTAATGAAATAGCCGCGAATGAAAATGAGAATGCCGTAGTATTGGTCGATGTGAAACGCAAGGCTACTGCAAAGCACTATGGCATCTGCGCAGTTGACAAGGGCGGCACCATCGTGGGCTTCCAAGAAAAGCCAAAAATGCCGAAGAGCACGCTCGCCTCAACCGGTTGCTACGTTCTCAGCAAGGAGCTGCTTGACAGGCTGCCTGAATATGCACAAGGGGGCGGGCCGATGGACAGGATTGGCGATTTCATAGGCTGGCTAGTGCCGCGCGCGCACCTGAAAGGCCACACCTACACTGGCAAGTGGTTTGACATCGGCACGCACGAGGAGCTGGAGAGGGCGAGGAAGGAGCACAGAAAAGGTTTAAAAGCTTGAAAAGACATATAAATTCCTTATTCTGGTGAGGTGTGTTTGATGAATATGCAAGCGTCCGTTCCTAAGCCTGTTTTTGATTTACGTGCAACACCCCTGCAGCCCGGCAATAATTCTTCCCCAAAGCGCGTGATCGCCGCAAATAAGATGGCCCATGACCTGCCCCTGACCACGATAATCGCGCGTTCCGATGCCGCCCGTGGAAGCTTCTTCTGCAGAATTTTCAGGACAGGCCTTTTGGAGGTATTTAAGGTGGCCGAGAAAACATGCGCCTTAGATACACTTAAGGATACAACTGAAGTTGATCTAATCAAGTATACGCTGGATGCTGCAGGCAAAAACGGTGCGGACAACGAAGCTGCTGGCAAAGAAAGCGCAGACAACGTCGCAGACCAAAAACCCGCGGACAAGTTAGATGCCTATAAATCCTTGCTGCGGGTTCTTGGTTTCAACGGTGCGTCAAACGCTATTCAGGAGAACCTGGGCCCCCTGGCTGCCCTGGAATTCCAGGCAACCGTGGCAGTTCAAACCAATGATTCAGGTTGCCTTGAGATAGCAGCCGGACTTGCCCGAAATTTAGATCAAGGTCATGGTGACAAATTGCCAGTGCTTGAACGCGTGAAAGCACTTGACATCGGACTTCAATTGCTGCTTTTTAAAGGGGAGGCGCCACTCAGGATGGCCCATAATAGGAGTGATAAGGCCGAGCTGCTAATCGAGGCGGCGAAAGGGGCGGAAAAAGATGTGGCTGCGAATTACTACAACATGGCAGCGGCTGCATATGATGAAGAAGCTGCATATTCTTCCAAACTTAAGACGGACACGGGCGATGCAAGGGCAACTCGTGCAAGCGAAAAGGCTGTAGAAGCCGGACAGCTGGCAGCAAAACTAACTTCGGAAATAGAAACCGATAAAAAGACTGCGCAAAGCCTCGCGCTTCTGCAATCCGAAAACAACGGGGATTGGCCAGCGGGCCTCGCAGAATTGCGGGAGTTCTTGGGCGCTGATAAGGCATTGGAATTTATGAACGCAAAGTTAGGCCTTGAAAAAACCCTTGAGCTGTTGCGTGCGGCGCCTGAGAACGATGCGGTCAGTTCCGCGCAGGCGAAAGACGTCTTCCAATTGATCTGCACTAACTTTAAACAGGCTGTAGGTTCCAATCTAAAAACGTTAGCACAATTGCTATCGCCGCTACGCAAATCCGGTAATTTTAACGCTGGCGACCGCAGTGCTTTCATGGTTGCGCTGAAACTTGCCCGAGATTTGCTCAGCAATCCAGAACTTTCAGAACACCAATTTCATACAGTCATGAATTCCCTTCAAGGCGTTGAAGGCAGACGAGAGACAGTGGGCAGTACAACCTATACGGTTAAACCGGATGTTTATGGGCCCGCTGCCAGAAACCTCGTCGATATGACTAAGGCGCTTAAGGATCTGCTCGGAGAAGCGAACTGTGCGATACTGTTGGCGCGTGCGGACGTTCTTGAGCCAGGAATCGTAAGTCGCATGCAGACTTCGCAATAGTTGGTCCCAGGTGATGCATATGCACAAACGAGCAGCACCCATATTGAGCCGCCAGCCCGGCCTGCTTGAGGTTTTTAGCGCATTGAAAACGGAAATCCACTATGAGCGTGGCCGCCACCCCATAACAGAGTCCTTTGTAAAAGCATTCGAGGTCATGAATGGTCATAGAACTGCCAGCGATCTCTGGGGCCGGATTGCCTATAGGCGAATTGATCCGGAAACAAAGTACGGAAATGCGGTTGTTGAGCACATTGCTGCTTTGGTTATTTTGGAACAGTCTGTTGCGGATGGTGCCCTGCGAAGTAAAGCATTGCAGAGCCTGCGGGAGCTGCTCGGAGACGAGGGGGCAAGAACGGCCATGAATGACCGAAGACTTCATTACATGCACGAGTTTTCAGCTGGCACTCCGAGCCGAGTTTCCGAATCAATATGGAATCTGCTCCAGGACAGCGAACACCCGTCCCGCCATTTGATCTACGATCGTATGCGAAACACCATGAAACTGATCAATCTCCAACTGGCTCTTGGCGACTTGGTTTCTGTCATCTACAGTGATGCGTACGCCAAACCCTACTATGCGTCTGCACAGGAATACTGCCACTCGCTCTTGGGGGCTTCAGATGCCATTCTGACTAAGGCAGGCCTCAGTCGAGACCGCATCAGTTATCTGGCAGAAGAGCTAACCACAAAAACTCGCCAAAATTGAAGCGCGCCCCTCAGGCGCAATCAGGTAAAGCTGCATTGAAATTTAACGGGCTTCATGCCGTGCGGCTGAGCTTTTCGCACACCTTACAGCGCAGCAAAAAGACGCAACTAGTGTGGATATGTTTATAAGTCTGAAAACGCATAAGAATTAGCTATTCCTGAGAGGTGAATGTATGGTATATGAACCTATGAGAGTTCCAATACTGGCAAATAAGCCAACTCCACGTGAGGTTTCAGCTGCAATGCGCACGTTCATATCCTATGACACGAGCCGATATCCAGTAATAGATTCCCTTAAAAAGGCATTCGAAGTCGTCAATGGTTATAGGACTGCGGACGATCTCTGGGGCAGACTTGCCTATAACCTAAGCCGCCCGAAAACAATGCGCAGATATGCGATTGTTGAGAGCACCGCTGCTTTGGATATTTTGAAAAGCTCTGCAGATGGTGACCTGCGAAGTATGGCGTTGCAGAGCCTGCAGGAGCTTCATGGAGATGAGGCAAAACATGCTCTCTATACAAAAATACGGGAGTATGATGGCGTTGGCAGCCCGCGCGATATTTCTGATGCAATAAGGTTGCTGCCTCCTGGCATTCACAACAACGACCCTGCTTCCGATAAGAGCATCAGCCCACTTCTACAGCGGGTCATGGAACTGATCAATCTTGACATTGCTTTCGGAGACCTGTCTCTCTCGGTTGACGTGAAAGAGGGCCGCACTGCCTTCGAAGGCTCTACAAATTACTACCAGTCTGCGCGGGTTTATTGCAAGGCCCTTCTGGAGGCCTCTGACTCTGCCCTGACTGCAGCAGGCCTCAACAGGAATCAAATCAACGAGTTGGCAGGCAAGCTAACTGAAAAACTCAATAAACTCGAGGAGCTGCGCACGCCCGCGCAAGTAAGGCCATCGGGAACTTGAGCCAACAGCTATGCTTGCGAACGACTAAGTTTTTCGCACACCTTCCCAAACCGCGTTAGGAACTTCTCCCACGAGAAGTCCCTCTCTGCCCTCTTCCTTCCCTCCTTACCCATCTGCTCAGCGAGCTTGGGCCTGTCCGCTAGATATGCCATCTTGGCAGCCAGCTCATTCGTATTATTGACCAAATAGCCAGTCTTTCCATCCTGCACAATCTCGCGCGGCCCGCCCTCGTTCCATGCCAGCACGGGCTTGCGCGAGGCAAAGCCTTCCAATGGCACGATGCCGAAGTCCTCGTGCACCGGCGTATAGAGTACTGCATAGCAGCGTGCATACAAGTCCTTCAGCTGTTCGTGCGATATGTCCACCAGAAGCTCAATGTCAGAATCCTTCGAGGCCAGCTCAGCGAGCTTGTCGTAGTAGGCTGAATGGTGCTTCATGCCGCGGTGCAGCGCGCCTGCAAGCACGAGCTTCCACCTCTCGCGCCTTGCATTGCCGCCCGCGGCTTTCCTCGCTTTCCTGAATTTCTCAAACGCCTCAATCGCGAGCTCGAACCGCTTCTCGGGCACGATGCGCGATGGGTAGAAGAAGAATTTCTCATAGCCCTTGCACTCGAACTCCCTGCAGTCCACGCCCGGGTGCAGCACTTCCGCGTCCTTGCGGTGCAGATATTTAGCGATGCGCTCTTTAGTAGTCTCGCTGTTTGCGAATATGTGCTCAATCTTCGGCACTGTCTGGAACTCAAAGTGCTTGTACATCTGCACAAACGAGTGGTAGACTGCGCGCTCCGCAATGTTGCGCTGCTTCTGCCGCCATTCATAGAGCACGAAGGCTTCCCGGTTGGGGCTGTGGCAATACCACACGACCGGCTTATTGCGGTGCCTCACCCACTCGCTCGGCGTGCCCTGGGCGTTCACGACGTCAAACTCATCGGGCGCCTTCCAGCCCCAGAACTGGCTTCCGGCCAGTGCGGCTTCGCGCGCCCGCTTCGGGAAGAGCGTGAAGACGTGCTTTATGTGCCCGTGCGGCAGGGTTTCAATGTCAATGTCGGCGAATTCGGAATAAGTCCTGTGCTTGTCGTACTCAGTGCAGAAAATCTTCGCGTCAAAGCGCTGCGCTATCTTGAGCACTACCTTTTCAGCCCCTCCTTTTGTGTGCAGGAACGGGTGCGCTATTGCCAGCCTCATGAAATCAACTCGGCGTTGTCCGAACAATCTCGAAACCTTATTAAATAACCCCCAATTTATAAGTGATGGTGGCTTCCATGAACTCGCACAAGGCACAGACGACGATTGAGTACCTGCTTCTGATTTCCGTGGTGGTGCTTATTTTTGCAGGAGTGCTGATGACAGTCAATTCGCTCAAGCAGGAGGCCGAGAAGCCGGTGAACATAACTGGCAAGGAGGAGACTCCGGTGGGTGCGATGGGCACGCAGCTCGAGAAGCTGCGGCAGATAAGCACGCCCCCGAGCGAGGCGCCGGCCACCAATCTTGCAATTGCGTTTGAGCCAGAGCTTGTCTGCGCCTACGAGTCCATCATAGTTGCGGTTACGAACGAGAACGGGCCAGTCGAGGGTGCATTGGTAAAGCTCAACAGCGAGACCACAACAGTCGACAGCAAGACCTCGGGCGCTGACGGAAAGGTCGCTTTCACGCCGCAGGCAATGGGTGCCTACACTGCGGTTGCGGAGAAGAGCGGCAATGCGCCAGCCTCGAAGCAGCTCTCGGTCGTGTGCTGAGCTGGAAGAACGGGCGATCAGATGAATATGCGGAAAACGCGCAAGGGGCAAATTGCAATCGAGTTTATGCTCGTGCTCGCCATCAGCTCGCTCATCTTCATGATTGCGCTTCTCACATTCCAGCAGGGCGTGGGCGGCATAAAGAGCGCCTCGGGCGCCACGAGGTTTGTGAACTCTCTCGAGTCCATCTTCAACGCGGCCGACTCCATACAGCCGGGTTCGCAGAAGCACGTGCAGCTCAGCATACCGCCGGGCCTTGAGAACTTCCAGGCCATCGGCATAGGCGGCGGCTGGTACGTGATAAAATTCAATTTCAACGGACAGGAGTGGAGCAGGCGCGTGCCCTACAAGCTATCTTTCATACCGCAGGACATCATCAACCAGCCGGGAGAATATTCCGGCCTGGTGTATGCGCGCGAGCCCGGCGACGTTGTAATACAGATTCTTTCGTAGTCTACAGGAGCGAAGTCAGGAGTGAAGTTGTCAGTGTCTTGTAGTGTTGTGAGTGAATGGCAAAAGGTCAACTGGGCATGGAGTTTTCAATGACTGTAGCTTCCGCAGTCATAGTATTCGCATCGCTCCTCTATATAGCGGGCGGGGTGAAGGATACGCTGGAGGACAGCAGCGCGCGCATCGCGGCGGTTTCCGTGGGCCAGCGCACGGTGATGGCTGTGGATGCCCTGATGCGGGATGCGTGCGGCTTCAAGTGCTCGACCACCATAATCATGCCCCGCAGGCTCGACTCGATGGGCCGCTCGCTCGACTATAATGTGACTTTCTCAGGCAGCAAGGTGGTCGTGGGCTACGGCGAGGGGAGCGCGGCGGTAGAGTCGGGCAGGCCGCTGGGCGCCCTGCTTCTCGAGACGCGCACGCAGGGCAATGGCAAGATACTGGTGATAAACTATGAATAAGTCCAGGCACGATGGGCGAGACGCGGCACGAGCGCGGAAGGGCATCTTCACATTCGGGAGCGCGCAAGCATCCGGCGCGCACAGGGGCATCTTCACGTTCGAGGACTTCATACTCGCACTCGTCATACTGTCGATTGCGACCGCGCTCGTCATATCGAACCTTTTTATATTTGACCACCGAACTGTCGAGCAGATGCTGGCTGCGCGGACCGCATGGGGCTCCGACAGCGCGGCAGACATGATTGTGAAAAAATATATGGCCGGCTCGGGCGAACTCGAACTGGGCGCACTGCGCGACAGGCCCATGCCTGACAGGGTTCAGGTGACTGTGGGCGCACTGCGCTTCGGCTCCGAGGCGCCCCTGGCTTCCGAGGTGTTTGTCAGCAACCGGCTCGTGTTCATGAACGGCAGGGCCGAGCTCCTGACGGTAAAAACGTGGTGAGTGGTGATTGATTTGTTGCTTGAAGGACGCGGAAAATTTGTGTGCGGGAATGGCGCGGGCTGCATGAAGGGCCAGACCACTATTGAGTTCCTGCTCCTGCTCAGCGTGGTCGTGCTGCTCATACTGGCCGCCATCACCACAGTCAATGACATTACTAAGATGCAGCAGAATACGACGCAGGCCGTGCGCTCGGGCGTCGAGAATGCATCGCTCTCGCTCCTGCAACAGTTCGCGGAGCAGCGCGTGGGCCTTCAACTCACCAATGTAACTGAAGTGGACCCTTCCTATGTGCGGCTCGAGGTTGCAAAGAGCGACCCGTATTTCTCCAACCAGCCCTCCATCATACAGGTCATGGCATGGAATGATTATGCAGGCGTAATGCTCATACCTGAAATACGGGCCTCAATAACAGGGCCTGATGGGAAGGAGATGGTCTCCTCGCCCGGCTCGGAAATCAACCTCACAATCACGCTCGTGCGCTCGGTCACAGTCACCTTCCTGCCCCCGCAGATTGGCAATTACAATGTAACCGTTACTGCGATAGGTGCAGAGGGGCAGGTGCTCAAGCAGAAGAAGGTTGCATTCACTGTTGTAGGCGGCGGCGTGGGCGGCTCTGAGTTCACGCTGGAGCGCCACGTAGTCGCGGCGCGCAATGCCACTGCCCGCAGTGCGCACTTCGTTGACACCGTGCTTCTTCCAAATGCAAGCGTGCGCTCGGCAACCCTTGAGCTGTACGATACGCACGCCTACGAGCAGAGGAATCTTTCTGCCTATGCCTATGATGCCGTGTTCAAGTGGGCCAGCATCCAGGGCGTCGGCTCTACAACTGCGGCCGGCGCTGCAGCTGCATACAAGTATTCGAACTCGCCGCTCGATGTTGTGCTGCCCCAGGATGCGGTAATCTCTGATGCCGAGCTCGTAATCGGCGGCGCCAACGTGTGGCTGGACGGCGAACTTTTCACCGTAACTGTTGACAAGACCAAGCTCCTGCCGCTCCTCAGGCCGGGCAGCAACCTGCTGAACGTGCAGGCTACTGACCAGATTGGCACGTGCGGCTCGCTCAGCTGCTCGACCATCAATACGGTCGGCGAGGCGCGGCTGCGTGTCTCCTATTACGCGCCCAGCGCATTCACGGCCGCGCCCGAAGACATAATGTTCGGGATAAAAATCAATGGCAAGGACGTGCCCATGGTGGCCACTGCCATGGACATCTCGCCCTACCTGGGCCCGGGCCTCAACACCATAAACTTCACCTATGTCAACGGCACGTTCACCTACAGGCTGCGCGTGGTAACAGGGTAATCTGATGCAGGAGACAACGAGGCGCGGACAGGCGCTTACGCTCGAGGCCGTGCTGGCGCTTTTCATAGCAATCCTATTCATCTACCTCCTGCTGGGCACGGGCACCGGCGAGACGTGGGATATGCGGCTCGAGCGCGCGGGCTATGACTTCGTGAACGCAGTCTATCTTGACGACGCAATACACAGCACGCTCGTAGATGGGGCCGAGCGGGGCACATATGATGCGGCCGAGCTTTCCACTGTGAATAGCCGGCTTGAGCAATACGCCACCATGCTCGGCCTAAGCCGCGTGGACGTCGAGGTTGAGGGTGCGGGCAAGTTCTCGGGCATACACAAGGACGCGCCCGAGCCTCTGCAGAAGGAAACATTCTATGCGCTGCTGCCGCTGAGGGGCGGCGAGGACAACAGGCTTGTGACAGTTACGGTTTGGATGTGAGGGTGTGCGGAAACGATGTGCGTGTAAGTGCGAGCGAGAACGGGATGGGCGCGCAGTAACTGCATGCGTGTAAGTATTGTGCGGATGTGAAAATATGAAACGCTCGATGAAAGGCATGGCCGGAATGTTCATAGTCATAATCGTGCTTCTCGGCACGATAGCCTGGGTGTTCCAGAACAATGTGCGCGAGGCTCGCCTTATCTCAAAGGAGGCCGTCATAAACGAGGTGCGGAGCAACAGGCTTGCAACCCTGCGCAACGTGATTGAGAAAACCTACCCTTCGGTCGAGCCCAAGAACCGCGCCGCATGGTCTGCGGCCGTGCAGGAGAAGCTCGGGCCCAAGTACGGCATCGAGCTTGGCATTTCCTATGGCAGCTACCCGCCCTACGCGGTGCTCGAGGACCGCACCTATGGCATGAGCTCGAGGTTCTATCTGTCATCGGGAAGGACTGAATAAGGCACTACAGTTCGTTTGCTTTTTCTGTTCGCTGCCTAGCCTACCGACCTATCCTATCAGCACAGTCTGCAGCACAGTCATTGAGATTATGAATACTGCCGCAGCCACGCCGAGCATGAAGGGCAGGAAGCGCACAATGCCTTTCTTCACCGAGCCGTACCTGACCTGGCCGATATAAACCGCGTCAAGGCAGACTGCAATAACCATGTAGCAGAGCAGCGTGAAGAGCAGCAGGCCCTTGTCATTGGCCGAGTAGAGCGTGGCGCCCAAAAGGTTCTCAAGAATTGCGAGAATCGTGAAGCCAACGCCTGCGAAGAGCGGGTAGAAGAGCGCGCTCGAGGCGAACACCATCCACACCGACAGCCCTGTCCTGCTGTTCTTGTCATCGCGCGCCTGCATTGTCTGCTGGATGTCGCTCGTCATCATGTTCAGCGTCTTGCCTATGTCCACGCCGCTCTCAATGGAGAACGAGATGATGTCGAATGTGCGCGAAATGTAGCGGTTGCCGAGGTTCTTGAGCCTGAAGAATGCCTGGCCAACATCTGATGTGGCCTCGTAGATGCGCATCGCACTCAAAAGCTCAGGAGTGAGCTGCCCATAATCTATGTGCGTGCTCATTATCAGCGCATCGCGCATGTTCTTCCTGCTCGCGTAGGTCGACACTAGATGTGAAAGGAAGAGCGGGAGCGAGCGCTCAATCGCATCCACCTTGTTGTGCGCAGCAGTCTGCGGGAAGGTCGTGACCGCATAGCCTGCGAAAAAGCCTATTACCGGGCCGGCTGCAAGTGCGTAGAATACATTGCCCATCAGCACGAGCACGAGCAGGAACCCGAGCACAAAGCCGGCAAGGCCTGCGGTAATCGTCGTGCGCGCCCAGTAGTCCGGCCCCTTTGGCCCGCCCACAATGTCGCAGTAGGTTGCCAGCTTCTTCACTAAATATTCGTGCAGCCTGGCGTAAATCCTGAGCTTGAACCTCCCCTGCGGCTGCGCCCCTGCCATCTAAACACCCGGTGAGGACTTTACGAGCCTCACAGTCAGTAAGTACTTGATGAGCGGGAAGGCGATGAGGTAGACGGGCAGGAGGTAGATTACGGGCACCCTGATTGACGAGATGACCGAGCCCTGCGAAATCATGAAGACCAGCAGGCCAGGTATTACTCCGGTTACAATCACCATGAATGTCGATAGCCTGATGGCCTCGTTTGCATAGAGCGAAATCTCGTTGGCCTGCGTGAATGTGAGCTCCTCTATATAGGCCTTGAGCGCGCCCTCGATGTTCGCGCCGCTCGCGGTTGCGTAGCTCAACGTGGCGACGAAGCGCTGGAACTGCAGCGACTGCGTGCGCTCCGCGGTTATGCGGAATGCCTCGTCCACGTCCTCGCCTCCCTTTATGAGCACAGTGCTCTCGCGGAACAGCTCGCTCACCATCCCATAGTCCTCGTTTGCAATGGACTCAATGGCAGTTGCAAGCGGCACGCCCGCGCTCAGCTCGCTCAGCAGGTGCCTCAGCGCATCCAGAAGGTTTACATCCACCTCGCGTATGCGCCTCTGCACCGTAAAGACAATGTAGTGGTGCGCGATGAGCGGCGAGATTATCGTGATTGCAAGCGCCATGAGGAAGGCGGTGAGGGACGGGAAGTTGAAGATTACTGAGAGCGAGAGGAAGAAGAATGACGAGAGAACGAATGCGCTGAGCGCCGCGCCCATCACGAGCGAAACGTACTCATATGGGCCAATAGTGTACATGCTCTTGAGCAGCAGCTCAGCCATGTTCCTCTGCGTGCGTTCAACCGTCTTGCGCACGAGCCGCGGCGTTATGAATGCAACTATCAGCGCAAATATCGGGATGAGATATACTGGCAGGCCAAAGGAAACCGAGAGCGCGAGGAAGATGAAAATAGAGAGGATGAATGCGCCCGCAGCTGCTCCGAGCTCCATTACCCGGCCTGCCTCCACATGCCTGTTCCTGAAGACGCCTGCCCACCACTTTGCAAATCCTTCTATTATGCCCTTTGCCTCGGAATCAGCCACTCGAGAACCACCTACTTCTTCTTAATTCCCTTCAGGAGATTGGAAACATAGGCATCGCGCTGGTCCATTTGCGTTGTGGAATAGTCGTAGACAACGCCGCCCACGCTCTCATAGGATGTAATGTCCTTTGAAACCAGGTATTCCATGATGGCTGTGCGCCTTTTCATCTCCTCGCCAACCTGCTTCTCAGTAAGGCCGAACCTCTTGCCATAGCGTGCAAGCAGCGAGGAGTCTGCGCCTGTGCCCAGGAACTTCTTCTCGCGGTCGTCGAACTCGTAAATAGTATTCAGGTAGGCCGCTTCCTCGCCCTCCTGCCACACCTTGCCCAGCATGCTCTGCGAAAGGTTCTTGGCCTTGAGTGCGTTCTCGACCTTCTCGGGAATGTCTCCGCGCGAGTGCCACAATATCTCGGAGCACTGCGCAATGCGGCGCTTCTTGTCTATGTCCGTGCCGAGCGTGATGACTAAATCCAGCATTGTAATCATATTGGTGGGCACTGACATGGGCGGGTTGCGCATCCTCTTGATGACTGCAGTGCCGAATTCCTGCGAGTGCAGGGTCGTCATGAACGGGATGCCCCAGTTGGCGCCCGAGAAGAGCTCCACGGCCTCCTCACCCCTTGTTTCTCCTACAACGAGCCGGTCGGGCCTCATGCGCAGGGCATTCATAATCTGGTCGAGCACTGTGCGCAGCTGGCTCACCTCAATGCCGCGCCTCATGGCCTCCTCCTTCTTTTCCTTGTACACGCCGATAAGCGGAATCCAGTTGATGAACCTGTCGTAGAAGCGCAGCTCATTAATTTCCTCCTCAATGCTCACCACGCGCTCGCCGCGCGGGATGAACACCAGCAGGGAGCTGAGCATGCTAGTCTTTCCTGTCGCAGGCGCGCCCGTTACGATAATCTGCGCGTTCTTGAGTTCTACAACCATCCAGAGGAATGCGCCAATCTCGGGCGTGGCCGTGCCGAACTTCACCATCTTCGCGAAAGTCCAGGGGTCCGTGCCCAGTAACCTTATGTTTGCAGTTGCGCCCGTGAGCGAGGCCGGGTAAATCTGTGCGTGCAGACGAGAGCCATCGGGCAGCTGCGCATCCACAACCGGGTGCATGGGGTCAAGCTGTTTGCCCAAAGGCCGAAGCACTGCATTCATAATCCTCCTGAACGAGCGCTCGTTCGAGAAGCGCAGGTTGGTTATGCACCTCCCATGCTTCCTGTGGTAAACATGGATTTCGCGCATCGGGTGGTCGACTTCAATTTCTTCCAGGTTCTCGCGGTCGTTGATCCACAAGTATTCAATTGGTCCGAAGCCCACGGTGTCAGTTGCAATTATCTCTGCGATGATATTCTTCTTGTCCGCCGGCAGCTGCGGGTAGATGAGGTTGCACATCTCGAACGCAATTTCCTTGGCCTTTATGAGCACCGCCGACCTTGTTGCCACATCAAACTTCTCCGGGTGCAGCTGCTCGACGTATTTCTCGGCTATTCTTGCCGTTGTATAGTGTTTCACCACTTCAGCAGCCTGCCAGTCCTCGGGAATCAGCTGGGGGAACTGTATGTAGTACGTGCGGCCTATATCTTCAATGTCGTAGATGCCTACCCTGCCGTAGGACTCGACCAGCTTGGCCTTCTTCTGCGGCGGAAGCTCGAGCGCGCGGAAGCAGATGCTCGTTGCGCTTCCAGTGTTCGCCAGCGCAGTCTCCTTGTAAATCACTGTCGGGAGGTTTTTTCCATCCCCCACGAATTGGACCTGGTCCTCGCCTGCGGTAAAAGTTTGCTCTGCCGTCTGATCACCGCCATGTAATCGGGCAGGTGGTTTAAAAGTGTTTGGGCTCGTGCGAAAGGCCGTAGTGCTTAGTCTGACTTTTTCTCAGCTTCCTTGGGCGTCGGTACAAGGAGCACAAGATAACGTACCTGCCGTACAGGCACGACTAACGACGGAACTTTTCCTCCTCAGCCTTCTTTTTCTTCAGCTTCTCAACTTCTCGTGCAGCAGGCATAATGAATCTGTACACGAACACGTAACTTATGGCGGCCGCCATGAAAACAAAGACATAGGGCGACGTGCGTTTCATAATCGCATTAGCGTAGAAGAAGAGGATAATTATAGGGATGGCTTCAAGTGCTAAGAAAATGTACATTTTTCTTTGCGCTGCCCAAATCTCATAATCAATGGTCATCTGTTTCACTCATGCCTATTTCAAAGGCGACTATTTTTAACCTGCTCGTTCAAACTGAGTGCATGCGCGCATCTTTGAACCACGCCACGGGCGAGGCCCGGCTCACGCCTGAGAGCGACGAGGACATCTGGCACATCGAGCGGGTGCTGGGCCCCGGCGACATTGTGAAGTCCAAGAGCATGCGCAGGTTCAAGCCCGGCGAGGGCGATAGCGGCGACAAGCGGCCCGTTAGCGTCGAGATTGTGGCCGAAAAGATTGAGTTCCACGAGGGCACAGGCCACCTGCGCATTACGGGCAAGATAAAGAGCGGCAGCCCCGAGGAATATGTGCAGATTGGAAACTACCACACGGTTGACGTCATAGCGGGCGAGCTCATCACGGTCACAAAACAGTGGAAGCCCTATCAGCTTGAGCGGCTGAAGGAGGCGCAGGCAGAGGCCAAGAGGCCAAAGCTCGCCATAATTGCAATGGATGATGAGAAGGCCACCGTGGCGCTCGTGAAGGGCTACGGCGTGCGCAAGGTGTGCGAGATTGAGAGCAAGGCGAGCAAGAAGGACACGCAGAAGGTGCACGAGCTGGCGGTCGCCAAATATTACGGCGCGATTCTCGAAAAGGTGAAGGGTTACAAGCACCGCACAATCATCGCAGGCCCGGGCTTTGAGAAGGACAACTTCAAGAAATTCGTCGAGGCTAATGACAGGGAGAAAAAGGTGCTGCCCCTGCTCTCATTCGAGAGCTGCAGCAACCCTGAGATTACCGGCATCTATGAGCTCATGAGGCAGGGCATAGTGTCGAAGATTGCGGGGCAGGAAAGGGCAGCGCGCGAGCTTAACCTGGTGAATGAATTCATCTCTGCGACTTCCGGTGCTGGCGGTGCGCTGACTGCCTATGGCCGCAAGGCCGTTGGCGAGGCTTTGCAGTTCGGTGCCATTGATAGGCTGCTAGTGAATGACGAGCTGGTGAGGCAGGACGAGGAAATTGAGACGCTGGCCGAGAAGTGCGAGGAGGCTGGCGCAAAAGTCACATACTTCAATGTGCAGGATTATGCCGGCAGGCAGCTCGAGGGCTTCGGCGGCATTGCGGCATTCCTGAAGTTCAAGGTAAAATAAGTTGGTTGCATGACTCTGCCTCCAAAATTGATTTCTCCTTTCGTGATGTGGGCACTCGTATTCATAGGTTTCATGCTTTCCTTCTTACTCGTGCCGGATGCAGCCCTTTTCCAAACCAACCTCTTCACCTCCGCATTTTTCTTCCTTGCAGGCGCCAACTGGCTTTACTTTTTCGCCTTCGCACTTGCGGAAAACCGCTATGCGGCAAGGAGCGCGGCTTCTGTCAAGAGCCTCGTGACTACTGGCGTATATTCCAAGGTGCGGCATCCCATCTATTCAGCAGACATCTTCTTCGCATGGGGCATTTTCCTATTTTCGCCAACCATCAGGATTTTTGCATGTGCGGCATGGCTGACCGTCGTGCTGTTGCTCTGGATGCGGCTTGAGGAAAATGCGCTGCTGAAAAGATTCAGTGCCCAGTACGCACGCTACCGCGCGAAAACGCCGATGCTGGTTCCGGATTATTTTAGGAAATAGTGGCCGCTAGCCTATTCCGCGCCGCATGTAGGCAACTTTTGTCAAATCATACGCCAGCGTGTATGTAGTGAATGCGATGAACGGCGCCCAGGCGCCCGTCAGCACGCCATAGATTGCGGTAGGAATCGGATAATAGAGCATCGCCTCGCTGAGCACGTACTTCCAGCCGCGCAGGCCCAGCACGTCATCCGCATAATCCTTGATCGCTCCGAAGACCGTGAACACGAGGAAGAAGGGCAGGAAAATGGAGTAGTCGAATGCCGCGAAGAGGAAGAATGAAATGACTATCATGAGTGCGGCAAGTATGTGGTTCGGGTAGTCGAGCCTGCGCCTTAACACAAAGCCCGCAACCATGGCCAGCATCGTATTCGCAATCGCATCGTTGTAGAGTACGAGCATTGAGCCGAACATGCCCCAGGCAACGCCCGCGAGCCAGTCCGCGCCCCTAAACCATTTCAGCCCGTGCTCGTCGAGCAAATCCGCTACCTTCATGGAATAGCCGAAGAGCGCAGAAATAGAAATCAGGTACAGCAGATCATACATGAGTGCGGTTCTCTTTCCGCTCGGGCGGAAAGGGACCCCTTTCCGTGAAACGGAAATGCGGCTGCCGGGATTTGAACCCGGGTTTCGAGATTTTCGCATAGCGGTTCTTTTCCGCGGGCGCTTTTCTTTTTAAGAAAAGGGCCCTTGGCAACCTCGAGTCCTACCAGACTAGACTACGGCCGCGAAAGAAACCTACGGTTTCTTTCAGACTTCCCTTTACATGAGCAAAGGTTCCTTTGCCCAACTTCCTTTTATCGTGGCTCTTCTTTACGCCTTAAAGTAATTAAAAAGCTTTATTTCCGCGCGGCGGCCTCGACCTTCTTCCGATACTCTTCCTCCTGCGCCCTGCTCTCGTACTTCTTCCTGTCCCAGCCCAGCCGCATGGTGTCATGCGAGAAGCGGGGTATGAGGTGCACGTGCGCGTGGAACACGAGCTGGCCCGCAGCCTTGCCTATATTGTGCAAGAGGTTGATGCCCTCGCAGCCAGTAGCCTTCTTCACTGCCCTGCCCAGCTTCACACTGGCCTTTGCAAGCGCAACGCCCTCGGCCTCGGGCATCTCGAGCACAGTCTCATAGTGCTTTTTCGGTATGACCAGCGTGTGCCCATGGTTCACGGGGTTGATGTCCAGGAACGCGAAAATGTTCTCGTCCTCATAAACTTTCGAGCACGGAATCTCACCCTTCACCAGCTTGCAGAAAATACAGTCGTCCATTTTCCCACCGCGCGCTCAGCGCCTCCCGAGAATTTTCAGCAGAAGCTCTTTAATAAGTTCAAGCATGCCCTCGCTGCCAACAGGCCTCATGCGCCTCTCGAGCCCCAGGCTCACCGTTAGCTCATTGAATGCTTTGCTTACATCTGACTTCGGCGCATGCACTACGACAGGCACATGGCAGCCGATGCTCTCGGGCACAATCCTGTCCTCCCTTATGGTCGCAAGTATCCTCTGCTCGCACGTGTCCTCTATCTCCTTGTAGTGCATCTCATACGTCTTTCCCTGCACGCGGTTGAGCACTATGCCGTTGACTTTCACACCGCGGTCAGCGGCCATGTCGCACATCTTCACCGCGCTCATCGTGCTCGCCATGTCGGGCGTCACAACTATTATTATGTCAGTGCACGCGGAAACAATTTCCTTCACCTCGCGCGACATGCCCGGCGGGGTGTCGATGACGAAATTCTCATACTTTGTCTTGTGCAGGATTTCCTTCAGCCTGTCCAGCTTCACCTCGCTTTCATAGCCTAAGGTGGATGGCATCACGCGCACGCCGGTCATCGGGTGCACAATTAGCGTTTCCTCAAACCCGCATTTCCCGGCAAGCACCTTCTGCAGCCCGTCAGCATGGCCGAGCATCCCGAGGTGGAGGCCTGTACTGGGGTTTCCCGTGTCGCCGTCAATAAGCACGACGGGCATTCCCTCTTTTGCGGCCAGCGCGGCTAGGTTAACGGCTATCGTTGTCTTGCCAACCCCGCCCTTGCCCGAGACAACCTCAAGAATGCGCTTTGCCATGAGCTGATGATTGAAAGCAGAAACTATTAATATGCGGCCTCAGCCGCCGCCGAAGCGCCTTGAGAGCCAGGCGAAGAAGCGAGACATGGGATTCCTGCCAACAGCAGCACCTCCAAGGATTCCCCGGCCGCCAAAGCCAAGCTCAACAGCGAGGTCATTGAAGTTCCTGCTCACGGCAGAGCGGGGCGCATAAAGCACTGCAGGCATGCGCGCCGAGATGCTTTCAGGAACTGCCTTGTCTTCCAGTATGGTTGTGAGTATGCGCGCATTGCACGTGCTTTCTATCTCCTTCGAGTGCATCTCATACTTCTTATTCTGCACCCTGTTCAGCACAAGGCCCGCCACCTTTACCTTCGACTGCTCGGCCAGCTCGATTATCTTCACCGCGCTCATGACACTGGGTATGTCCGGCGTGACCACTACAATAGTTTCAGTGCACGCGGCTAGTATGTCCTCAACACTTGAGGAAACTCCTGGCGGCGAGTCTATCACCACGTTCTCATGAGGCGCGCCTTCCAGCACTTCCTTGAACCTCGATGTCTTCACGCCCCGCTGGTACTCAAGCGAGGAAGGCACGACGCGGATGCCTGTTGCAGGATGCATGATGATGGCCTGCTCGAGCTTGCACTTCCCGTTCAGCACGTTCTGGAGCCCGTTCATGTAGCCCCAAAGCCCGAGCTGAAGCCCCACAGTTGGATTGCCCAAATCTCCGTCGACAAGCACAATCTCACTATGCGCAGCAGCAAGCGCGCTGAGGTTCACTGCAATAGTTGTCTTGCCAACGCCTCCTTTCCCTGAAAGGACGCTGATAATTCGCTTTGCCATGCAATTCTTTTCTCGATGGGCTACTCTCAGCTATCCTATAAATATCTTTGCACTCTGCAGCGGGCTCAGTCAATCTCAGTCTTCACGAGCTTCCTCAGCGACTTGGCATATTCCAGCCTCTCCTCGCTGAATTGCGCCCCTCCCCGGCCTTCGCCCCTTCTTCTCAGGAACAGGTAGCCAAATATGAGCATGATTGCCATAACGCCCGCAAGCGCAACATCGCCCGGTCTAACTGATATTGCGAGCTGGGAGGCTGCAGGCGGGGCAGCTGCTTCAGATGTCATGACTATCGGCAGCCGCGCGCTCACCTGCCCGTCATCCGTGAAAAGCACGAATCTCACCAGCTGCGACTCAACGGCATCTTCGGGCGGAGTGACGTCAAAGCGCGCCGTAAATGTATTGCGCGGCAGCAGGACAACGCTCAGGTAGCTCGGGTCGACGATGAAGCCTGCCGGCGCCTCGAGCGTGAGCGTGACAGGCAGCGGCTCCTCGCCCATATATAATACAGTTGCAACAACCTGCCCTGCCTCTCCCCTCTTCATTGCGCTGGCGCTCAGGTCCATAATCTGCACAACATTGGAAAGGTCCACTTTCTTGGTGACCACCAGTTCGGAGTTGTAGTCATTCACATACGGCGAGTATTCTGTGAGAACGCCGGAAAGCGCGTAGGAGACGCCCACCTGCTCGTGCGAGAGCAGTTCGGGGAACTCCCAGCTAAGGTATTTTTTGCCCTCAAGCGTCAGCACTTCCCCGGGCTTGTCGAGGAATTCCACCCTATCCTTGTCCATCTCTGTCGGCAGGGTGTCGAACAGCAGCGTGCGCTTCATGTCCTTTGCGCTTGGGTTTCGCACTGAAATGCTCACAAACGTCTTCTTGCCTATGCGGTCCACCTCTATTGTCCTGAGGAGGATTGGCTGGGTGCGCGCAGGGCTCACGCCCTTTACGCGCAGTATCATGAAGTCCGTGCTGACATCCTGCGCGCTTGCACCCGTTGCATCAAGCTTCACAAGGTAGTCTCCCTCCATTGCATTCTCAGGCACGCTTATGGCAAGGTCTATCTTCCTTTTCTCACCCGGCATCATCGTTATCTCGCCCGGCGTGCTGACCCGGAGCCAGTCTGCATCAACCCCTGCGGCCGAGAGCTTCACAACCTGCGCCTCTGCCCGCCGGTTCTCAAACTCAACATTCTGGACCGCGGACTGGCCCGCAATCATTTCCTTGAGTACCGGGACTTTTGTGAAGTCAACAGGCCCGCCCATCTTGGGCACCAGCGGAGGCAGGGGCACGAACTGTATCGGTTTTAGTTTCTGCTCAGTGTCGGGCTGCAGCCCTCCGCCTCCTCCTCCCGTTCCTCCCCCGCCCACAATGGCAAAGCTGAGCGAAAGCTCGTTGCTTACGGCCGTCGAGCCGTCGCCAGGGTCATAGGTTACATTGGCCCTTGCAGTGTATGCGCCCACCGGCAACATTCCAGTGGACCATGCCTTCTGCTGCGTTATCTGCTGGTTGGGCACTATTGAAATGGCACTGTAGTTCACAGTATCAACGAGCACGCTCGCCGCATTGAAGATGTAGACGCGCGCAGTCGCAGTAGTCGAGGCGGTGCCCGTATTCTCAAACGTGACTGAAAAATCCGTGCTGGAGCCTGCAGTAACCTGGTCCGAGGGCATGGTGAAGCTGTTCAGGACTATGGTTGAGTAAAGCTCGCTGTTTATGAAATATGCGCGCGAGCCTGCAAAGTCCGAGTTAGCAATAGGGGCGAGGAGCAGAAGTGCAAGGAACGCCCAACCACATTTCACTCATATCGTCCCCATCCAAGCATCATGCCGCACCCTTTTCCTTCACTACGACCGTTATCTGGAAGTAGGGCCTGTCGAGTCCGGACGAGAACGCGCTGGTGACGTACTTGGTCCTGTAAATTTTGAACCACTCCTTCTCCATATCTGATGGAGGCGGGCCCGGATTCACGCCTATCACGTAGTTGCCGGGCTTTGCGTCAGGCTTGACCTGGACGTGCACAAGCTGCTTCTGCGCCCAGTCCTCGCCGAATATCGGGAAGGACGGGCCTATCAGCATGCCCTTCGGCTCAAAGCTGACCTCGAACTGTTTCGCCGCTTCTACCGGGTCCTGCACAACCTTGAAGCCGACCTGCTCGTAGGATACGGAAGAGCTGGCAGGGTATAGCAGCTCAGCGCCGACGCCCTGGTAAGTCTGCACGAGCCAGCTGGAATATATGTAAGTGGTTGCAGTGAAGGAAGTTCCCTGGTCCGTCTCCACCATCATGTCACTCGGGTACACGCCTATGCCCCAAGCGCCCCACCTGTCCCTGGGCGGGTTCTGCATCATGTTCAAGCCAGCGCCTTCGAAGCTTGGGTACCACTCCGGCTGTTTCCAGTACTCCTCGCC
Organism: Candidatus Burarchaeum sp.; assembly: GCF_030646255.1. Classification (GTDB taxonomy): domain Archaea; phylum Micrarchaeota; class Micrarchaeia; order Burarchaeales; family Burarchaeaceae; genus Burarchaeum. The sequence goes on from NZ_JAUSNF010000056.1 coordinate 47,619, forward strand.
AATGTCCTGCAGGTCCAGCTTTCCGTACTGCACGAGAACACGCATTTCATAAAAGTCCTTTGGGAAGGCTGGAAGGTTCTGGTAGACTACTTCGGGCAGGTAATCAGGCCTCTTGCTTATCGCCTCGGCCCTCTGCTTCTGTGCCTCTATCAAAAGCTCTATCGGCGTCTTGTCCTTTGCCTGCTCGGCGGCAGGTGCCGGCGTGGCATTCTGCTGCCCTCCAACCGGGGGCGCAACCTCCTGCTGCGCGCACCCGAAAAGCAGGAGCGCTACCGCGAAAACTGCCATGATTGCGAAAAGCCTCATCCCATCCCCTCCTATATCTTGAAAGAAAAAAAACCAAAAGAATCCCATCAGGTCGTCGGCTGGCTTATGTGCGTCAGGTTGCGCGTAACTGCGCCGGTTCCGACAGTGCCGGCCGCTGCCGGGAAGTTGTCAAAGAACGCCCACACCCACAGGCTCCTGGACTGCTGGGGCTGAAGGTCGGCTATGAACGGGCTTGCAGTGTTCGTAATGTTCTTGCACCTGTAGTTTGCTTCCCCTGCGACCGCTTCATGGTCGGGCGCCTTTGTGAGCCCTACAATACCTCCCGCCAGGCCGCAGCCCAAGCCGCCTGTTGCAAGCAGGCCGCCCAAGGTTCCTCCGTTCGTGCCGTTGGACGCGGTCACGTTCACGCCCGGAGGCATGGTCGTGCCGTTGAAGGACAGCGAGATGTTCAGGGGCACAGTGCCGGTGTTCGTGTAATTGAATATCGGGACCGCATCAGTCTGCACGTTCGTAGGGCCGACGCTGGCGTTTATCCATGCATAGCTCACGTTGGAGGTGTTGAACTCAATTTCCGAAGTAAAGACTGCGTTTCCCTGAGGCAGCGAAAGGTTCGTCGAACTCGTCGCATTGGTCAGCTGCCCCGGCAGGGTGACGGTAAACGAAATTGCGTGCCTCAAAATGAAGAACACGCGCGTGCTCGCGAAGTCCGCATATACAATCGCGGAAAGCAGGAGCAGCATCCCGACAAAAATCACAAAACCAAGAGTTCCAATCTTCATATTTCCACCCCGTTAAGTCGCCAGTATTTTACGGCACGCTAATCTGCTTTTGCCATGTTTATAAGCTTTTCCAATTTTTTCGGCGTTGGCCTGGTGCTTTCACTCCAGCACGCGCACATGAATCGCATAATATGGCCTGTCCAGCCCGCTCATGAAGCTGGGCGAAACGTAGGCGAGGCCCTCGGCAGCCCATTTTTCCGCAGCCTCTTCTGAAGGCGGCACAACGTCAAAGTATATCTGGTACTTGCCCGGTTTTACATTGCCGCTGACTTTCACATCCACGACAACCTTCTGCGCCCAGTTCTCCTCAAAGACCGGCCACGCAACCCCGAGGATGAACTCGCGCGGCCCAATTGAAATGTTGAAGTAGCTGGCCGCCTCTTCCGCACTCACATTCGTGCCTTCTTCCACAACGACATGCGGCTCAAGCGCAACTGCCTGCCTGTTCATCACAAGCCAGCTCGTTGTGAAGAAGTTGGCTGAAACGAACGCGCCCCCTGCACTGGCATCAACAAAATGCTCTACAGGATAGCCGCGCATGCCTGATGCGCCCCACCTGTTCTGAGGCGGCTCCTGCATCAGGCCCACGCCGCTGAGCCAGAAGCCCGGGTAGAATTCGGGCTGTTTCCAGTATTCCTCCCCGAGGGCAGCAAGCTCGCTCCCGTTCAGGTAGTTGAGCGTAACAAAAACCGCGGCCTTGTGCAAGTCCTTCGGGAACTCCGGAAGCTGCGCGAATAGCGAGGCTGAAAGGTCGTGGCCGCGGGAGCCATTCATCTTCTCGGGCCCGAGCATGAGCCCAAGCCGTTCGCACGACACGTTGTGCCCGCTGCGCGAGTAAAAGCACGGAGGTTCCACGGTCTTGTTGAGTTCAGGAGGCTTGACGGGCGGGCTCTGCCCTGCAGAATCCTGCATTGAAACATATGCGAGCGCGAGCACCAGCAGGATGGCTGCGGCTGCAAGTACGAGCTGTTGGCTATTTTGTTTCTGTACGTTCTTGCGCATGTCAATCTCTTCGTTCAATAAACTTTACATCAACTTTTCGTTTCCTCCTCAAAGCGCTTCTTAAGCTCGGGCAGGAAACTCACCGCGAAGCCCAGCGCCTCCTTGCATGTTTCGGGCGATATATGCGCAGCGCCGTACATGCACTTGTTCCTGAGGATCCTGAGCCTGTCGAAAGTGGAAATCAGGTGCTGCGGGAAACCGCAGAATTCCCTGAGGAAAGAAATCTGCGCTTCGTGCGAATACGGCTTGTATCCTTTCAGTTCCATGAGTGCCTGGGACGCTTCCCTCAGTACCTCATAGGTGCCCTCGAATATGAAGGGCGCAGTATCCTTCCCTATTTTTTGCGCCCTGACATATCCGAGCCGCGCGTAAGCCCTGCTCATCAACGCAGCCGCGCTCTCCTTATTCGGTGCAGTTTTCTTCACCATTCCCTTGTCTAAGTAAAACTGGAAGTTTTCTATCATTCAATCAACTTCAGATAACCACATAGGGCAATGCCATTCGCGAGATTGTTGAGGAATTCTTTGCTGCATTCCTTTATCTTAATTTCATAGATGTTCAACTTCCTGCCAAGCCGCGCTTCGAACTTTTTCAAGCCCAGAGCCTTGCTTTTGCCGGTGACAATGGCGATATCAATATCACTTTTTGAGGTGTCCTCGCCGCAAGCAAAGCTTCCGTACAGAATGATTGCTGCAGGCTCCTCATATTCATCCCTCAAAAAGTCCACAAGCCCCGAGTCGTGGATTGCCAGCTGGTTGTAGCACGTTTTCAGATGCCGGAACCGCCCGCTTCTAGCTGCAGATACATTTTCAACGAGCCCGCCTCTCTCCGAAACCAGCAGGCCCTCTTTTTTCAGGCGCGCCACGATTTTAGAAACGCCGGGGGCGGATAAGTGCGTGAGGCGCGCCATCTGCCTCAGATGAAACTTCTTCTCAGGGGCGTCGAAAAACAGCTTCATCACTTTGTAATTGTTATCCTTTGTTATCATATGCCAACTTTAGTTAACAACTGTTATTTAAAGTTTACGGTTGGCAAAGCGCATGCACGTAATGGAGGCTCGGAAGCCACTCAGGCACCGGTTATTTAATCCGGGCATAACGCTTTTAAGCACCCGAATGATAACTTAGCGAGCGACATGTTTTCCAAAGGCCAGGCGCGCTTTCCGCTGCTGCTAACCATCTTCCTTCTCGCAGGCCTTGCCATCTCGCAGACCGAGCCTCTTCCGCCCTCCCTCATGTGGAATTCGCAGAGTACTGCTGCAAGTTTCGACGGCTCGGCCTACAATTCCGCGAACACGCTTGCAGTGGGCAGCGTGCCCGCAGGCACAATCAGCGTGCTGATAGCCGGCTGCCCTTCGGACTGGGTGTGCATTGCAGACCCCGCAACCTTTGAGCACGCGGGTTCGGATGCAAGCTATCCTATCAGTTTGCTCATAATTGCGCCGCAGGGTTCAACCGGCACAATATCCGCAACCGCATCCAGAGGCTCAGGTGCAACTTCGGGCGAATGGACTGTAAGCTTAACAGCCCAGCAGCCTGCTGAACAGCCGCCAGAGCAGCCGCCCGCACAGGAAGCCCCTCCTTCGCCAGCGGAGTTCACAGAAGTTTACGGCTGTGGCGAACTGCGCGGCAATTCAGTGCTTGTGCAGGATATACTTGCAGGGGATTTCGAGGAAGGCAGGCCCTTCTGCTTCATGCTTGCGCCAGACCTTCCTGAAAAATCAGTGCTGGACTGCCAGGGTCATAGCATAATAGGAAACGGTGAAGGCAGCGGAATCTTCTATTCTGACCATGCCGACAATGGATGGGAAATAAGGAACTGCGTTGTAATGAATTTTGAGCTCGGCCTTTTCACGGACTCGGACGACCTGACTGTGCGCAATGTTGAGGTGCGCAACACCGACATTGCATGGCAGCTAGGAGGCGGCTCGCCGATAGCAGCCATAGATTCGAGCTTCTCGGACTCGCGCCTCGGAATAGTGTTCTATTACACCCTTCCGACAGTGTTCACGAACGTAAAGGTCAACCGCATAACAGAATACCCGTTCGTCTTCGAAGGCATACGGGGCGCAGAGATTGATGAGAACAAGGTTGCAAACCTCACAACGTCCGGCCCCTCGCTGGTAATCAAAAGCACAGACTTTGAGATAGTCAACTCGAGGCTGGGTGGATTGGAGTTCGAGGATGGCGACGTAACATCCAACAACATCGTTCTCACAGAAACCAAGCTAACGCGCGTCGGAGGGGGCGATGCGGAGGAGTGCGATCCCATATCTGGATGCGTGCACAGCCAAGGCTACTGGGAGGCCCACCCTGAGGAATGGCCCGAGGTTGAGGGCGGGGCGGGCTGGTTCAACGTCACTACGATGACGACGCCTCCTGCAGGAAATGCGTGGTACATGCTGGCGCACCAGTACATGGCGGCAGTGCTGAACAGGGAATCCGGCGCCGCCGTTCCGCCAGCCATAGCAGGGGCACTCGAGGATTCCGAGGATCTGTTGGGAGATGAAATTTACGAGATCGGTCCCGACCACCCTGACAGGGCACTGGCAATAAGCCTTGCGGACACGCTTGAGGCATATAATGCAGGGGGCGGCAATGGACGCGGTCAGGGGCAAAGATAACGGCGATGACAAGGGGAAGGCGCACAGGCGGATGAAAACAACGGCGGATGAACTGCAGTCCGAAAATCGGTGGATGAGATGCGATTGCCTGTAGCAGCTGCCCCTTCCGCTTCTTCATCATTCGGATTTTATAGTGTATTGGTTGGGTTGTAGCATGCGGGCATTGTTGGCAAGTTTGTTGTTTTTGGTTTTGGCCGCCGGCTTCGCAGCCGCCGCGCCCCTACAGATACTGGCTAATGACTCCATCGCAGAGCAGACCACCACCAGTTCGACTCAAGTGCCCGCTGCCAATATTACTTTCACACCGCAGGGCGGAAACAACAACAGATGCTACCTCCTCATGGCAAGCGGGGAAGTGTCACAGAGCAATGCAAACAACGAAGTCCGAGTCAACTTTACAGTGGATTCGTTAACGATAGGCACGAGCAACTTTGAGCCGCAGTCCACGGCCAGTTATTACTCAGTCGCATTCCATAATGTCACTTGCTTTGCAGACCAGAACGCACATGACGCCACTTTATATTTCTCCAGAGATGCGACTACTGCGGCGATAAGAAACGCGCGCGTCATTGCGTTGGGCATAAACAACAGCGCGGACTACATAGCCAACTTCACTATCCCAAAGACGCTCACCACAGGCAACGTCTACAGGCCCTACCTGAACCTCACATTCACCGTGCCCTCCTCAGGCACGCACAACTACCTGCTGCTGGGAAGCCTTGAGTTCGACCATGGCGCAACAGCTGTCGCCTCCTCAATAATCGTGCGGTTCCAGCTGGACAACGTTGTTATAGCCGAGTCGAACTTCTCCGGCCAGAGCGGCAATGCAGTCGGCGCCTTCACCTTCATGGCCCACAATGTTTCCACGCTCAGCGCCGGCTCGCACAAGCTGAACATCTCGGTAATGCAGGCGGGCGGCACGGCAGGGCTCATAAGGCGCGTGAGGCTTACGGTGGTGAACCTGACAGGCTACAGCTATGCTGCCAATGAAAGCGTTCCGGTAAAAAAAGACACGGCTGCCAGCTATCTGCCTGTTACGAGCGTGAGCATGCCCTTCATATTCAACAAAGACTTCATAGCGCTCGCCTCCTCTGTGGCCAGCACCTCGGCTACTAGTGCAAGGGTGCGCAACATCCTGTTCCCACCATATGATCTGGCACCTAGCTGGCGCACCACGGTTGATGTTGCGATTGCCAACGAGAACTTCTCCTTCTTCGCTCTTTGGAATGACACGTGGGACAGCGCGAGCGAGCCCGAGCACCTTATGAATCTTTCCCACGGCTCGGAGGACGGCTCTACTGAAATAAGAACGGGGCACGCCAGCATAAGCGTGATATGGGTGCCCCTGAGCTGCGGTACGCTCACAGCGAGCACCACATTGGATATCGACCTCACCACAACAGGCACCTGCTTCACCATAGGCGCGGACAGCATAACGCTGGACTGCAACGGGCACACGATAACCGGCTCAGGAAGCACCGCCGGGAGCGGTTTCGGAGTGATGAACACGCAGTACGACAACGTGGTCATACGGAACTGCGTGATAACTAATTTTGAAAAGGGAATCTACTTCACGGGCGCCTCGGACAACGCAATATTCATAAACGACACGATAAGCGCGGTGACCGAAGGGGTTTACGTAAACATAAGCAGCACCCCGCGCATGTGGAACCTCTCAATAACCTCCCCCTCGCGCGCAGGCATCCTCCTGAACCGCTCGAACTGGGGCGGCATATTCAACACAACCGTGGATTCAACATCGGTTCTCCCTCTAACGGAGCTGTATGACATCTACCTGTACATGTCCAACTTCTCATTCATCCACAACGTGACCGTCGCCACGAGCCAGTTCCTCGCGCAGAGCTACGGCATAGCGCTCGAGAGCTCAAATACGACCACCATCTCAAACTATTCCTCGCCACAGTCAGAGACCGGGCTTTACATCTTCCTCTCGAACATGACGCGCGTGGAGAACTCGAGCCTCGACCAGTTCAGCGCCTACGGCATATTCCTGTCGAGCTCCAACAACTCGTTCATACGCAACGTAACGCTGAACAACGGCTCGATAGGCCCTGTCCTTTCCGGCACCGGCATCTACCTGTCCGGCAGCTGGTTCAACCTCTTCCAGAACCTCAGCGTATGGAACAACAGCGGCCCCGGGGCCACAATCTCGCTATCAAATAACAACTCGTTTGAGAACAGCTCGTTCAGGCGGAATGCGTGGTCCGTGGCCGGCGGCTCCGGGGTCTCCCTATCATCCTCCAGCAACAACACCTTCTGGAACATCACTGTAGAAGACCAATCCGGCGCAACAGGCAACACCGGCATCGACCTAATCTCCAGTTCCAATGACAACAGGTTCCTGAACGTAACTTCGCGCAACAACTCTGCGGGCTTCAACTTTACAGCTTCTGACCGGAACCTCATAGTAAATTCAACGGCAGCCAACAACAGCTACGGAGTTTACTTCTCGAA